>CAZQIE010000030.1:0-31431 GCA_964593675.1 uncultured Opitutales bacterium | reverse complement strand
GCGAGGATGGGGCGTCCACGCTCGCCGCAGCGTCGGCGCATGCGACAACTTAAAGGGGAACCGCTCTTAATGGGCGGTGCAGCGCTGGTTTTACCGGGCACCCGACTGCGGGGTGCCCGGGTGCTTTTTGGGGGACGTGTTGCCGGGAGACGGCGGACCGTGGACGGTGAGGGGGGGGCTCGCCCGGTGTCTGGGGTTATTTCTCCGGCGTTAGCCTCCAAAAGGCTTCAGGAAGGGCCTTGTGCGTTGACAGCGTGAAGGAAATGCGCCACAACCGGGCGTCTTTCGCCGTTCTGTCAACTCTTTACGGTTTTCCCAAAAACACGAATCCAGAGGAATCCGGATGCCAAGCAAGTCCACCTCCAAGAAGCCTGCCAAGAAGGCGGCTAAAGTAAGCCCCAAGACCAGCGGCAAGCCCGCTACGAAGGTCCCCGCGAAGAAGGTCGCCCCTGCAAAGAAGGTTGCCCCCGCGAAGAAGGCGGCCAGCGCCAAGAAGCCCGGCAAGGGCATCAAGTATGTGTACGTCTTCGGCAAGAAGACGGACGGCGACGTGTCGATGCGTGCCCTGCTGGGCGGCAAGGGCGCGAATCTCGCCGAAATGGCCCGCATCGGCCTGCCGGTGCCTCCGGGCTTCACGATCACCACGGAAGTTTGCACGTACTACTACGCGAACAACCGTTCGTACCCGACCGAGCTGATGGACCAGATCCGCGCTGGCATTGCCGGGATGGAAACCCAGATGGGCAAGAAGTTCGGTGACCTGACGAACCCGCTGCTCGTGGCCGTGCGCTCTGGCGCCCGCGACTCGATGCCGGGCATGATGGACACCATTCTGAACCTCGGCCTGAATGACGAAACCGTCGTGGCGTTGGCGAACCGCAGCCGCAACGAGCGTTTCGCGTGGGACTGCTACCGCCGCTTCATCCAGATGTATGGCGACGTGGTGATGGGCGTGCAGAAGGGCCCGAATGAGGACCACGAGCCGTTTGAAGTGGTGATCGAAGGCCTGAAGAAGGAACTTTTCCCGCACGAAGAGCACGTCGAAGACACCAAGCTCGACACGCTGGGCCTGCGCGAGCTCGTCCGCCGCTTCAAGGCGCTCGTCAAGGAGCGCACGGGCCGCGAGTTCCCGGCTGACCCGTGGGAGCAGCTCAAGGGTGCGGTTGGCGCCGTGTTTGGTTCGTGGATGAACGACCGCGCGATCGTATACCGCCGCAAGTACAACATCCCGCACGAATGGGGCACTGCCGTCAACGTGCAGGCGATGGTGTTCGGCAACACCGGCGACCAGTCCGGCTCCGGCGTGGCGTTCACGCGCGACCCGGCCACGGGCGAAAAGGTGTTCTACGGCGAATTCCTGATCAACGCGCAGGGTGAAGACGTGGTGGCTGGCGTGCGCACGCCGAAGCCCGTGTCCGAGCTCACGCAGTACCTCCCGAAGGCTTTCAACGAGCTGGAGAAGATCCGCAAGACCCTGGAGTCGCACTTCCGGGACATGCAGGACTTCGAGTTCACGATCGAAGACGGCGTGGTGTACATGCTGCAGACCCGCAACGGCAAGCGCACGGGTATCGCGGCTGTCCGCATCGCCACCGAGATGGTGAAGGAAAAGCTGATCGACTGGAAGACGGCCGTCATGCGCGTCCCGGCCGAGCAGCTTGACCAGGTGCTGGCCCCGGTGTTTGACCGCGCGGCCATCGCGAAGGCCAAGCTCATTGCCCGCGGCCTGCCCGCCGGCCCCGGTGCCGCCACCGGCCGCATCTACTTCAACGCCGACCGCGCGGTTGTCGCCGCCCAGAGCAACGAGAAGGTGTTGCTCGTGCGCATCGAGACCTCGCCGGAAGACCTCCGCGGCATGATTGCTGCCGAGGGTATTCTGACGGCCCGCGGCGGTGTGAGCTCCCACGCGGCGCTCGTTGCCCGCCAGATGGGCAAGATCTGCGTTTGCGGCGCCTCCGGCCTCGCGATCGACTACCACGCCAAGACCTTGACGGTCGGCGGCAAGACCTACCGCGAGGGCGACTTCCTTTCCATCGACGGTTCCGCCGGTGAAGTGTACGAGGGCGAAGTCAAGACGGCCCCGTCCGAGATCGTCCAGGTGCTTCTGGAGAAGACGCTCGATGCGAAGGACAGCCGCGCTTACCAGCAGTACGCGCAGCTCATGTCCTGGTGCTCGAAGGTGACGCGCCTGCAGGTGCGCACCAACGCGGACTCCCCGGACCAGGCCGCGAATGCGGTGGCGTTCGGTGCTTCCGGTATCGGTCTCTGCCGCACGGAGCACATGTTCTTCCAGGGCAACCGCATCGATGCGATGCGCGAGATGATCCTGGCGGAGGACACGGAGTCCCGCAAGAAGGCGCTGAACAAGCTCCTGCCGTACCAGCGTGATGACTTCGCGGGCATCTTCCGCGAGCTCAAGGGGCTGCCGGCCACGATCCGTTTCCTCGACCCGCCGCTCCACGAGTTCCTCCCGCACGAGAGCAGCCTGATCAACTCGCTGGCCGAGAAGATGGGCAAGACCGCCGCGGAAGTCTCGAAGCGCGTGAACGACCTGCACGAGTTCAACCCGATGCTCGGTCACCGTGGCTGCCGCCTCGGCATCGTGTATCCGGAGATCTCGGAAATGCAGGCCCGTGCGGTGTTCGAAGCCGCGGCGCTGGTGCAGAAGGAAGGCATCAAGGTGCGTCCGGAGATCATGATCCCGCTCGTGGGCTTCCCGAAGGAGCTCAAGCTGCAGCTCGACGTCGTCCACAAGGTGGCCGAAGAGGTGCAGAAGGAGCAGAAGGTGAAGATCAGCTACCTGGTCGGCACGATGATCGAAATCCCGCGCGCCGCTCTGGTGGCGGACAAGATCGCCGAGGACGCCCAGTTCTTCTCCTTCGGCACGAACGACCTTACCCAGACGACGCTCGGCATGAGCCGCGACGACTCGGGTTCGTTCCTGCCGCGCTACCAGGAAGTCGAAGTGGTCAAGAAGAACCCCTTCGCGACGATCGACCAGGACGGCGTTGGCCAGCTCATCAAGATCGCCGTGGAACGTGGCCGCTCCAGCCGCAACGACATCAAGCTCGGCATCTGTGGCGAGCATGGTGGCGATCCGGACAGCGTGAAGTTCTGCCACAAGATCGGCCTGACCTACGTCAGCTGCTCGCCGTTCCGCGTGCCGGTGGCCCGCCTCGCGGCGGCCCAGGCTGCCGTGGCCGAAGAGCTGAAGAAGTAGTTCGGCTGCATTCGGTGGGCCCCGTGTCCACCGGTTTCCAAAGCCCCGCGACTTAACCGGTCGCCGGGCTTTGTGTTTTTTCCAGAGCCCTTTTTGGTCCAGGCCGCATTCCCCAAATCGCGCAGGACGGCGGTTTGGAAATTGACTCACAAGCCCTGCAGGCATTAAGGACTTACGCAGCATGAAACAACCCCGCCTGACGATCCTGCTGTTGCTTGTTCTATTGGGTGTCTGGGGATGCCAGTCGCGCGTCCCGATGGTTGAACACCACGAAAAGAGTTATCAAACCAAGGTGCAGGCGCTCGCGCACTGGCGTGAGATGGCGGAAGATTCCGCCCGCCGGATCGCGAAGGAGCTGAAGGCTCAACCTCCGCGCGTGGCACAGGCGTCTGTGGTGGTGGAGCAGCCCAAGCCCGCGGAACCCGCGCCCGCCGCTATGGAGTGCGCCGCCCCGGTGCAGGACGCCCCCGCCGGGGCCGTCGTGGAGCCCGCCGCTGCGGCCGTCGCGGCTGAGCCGGCGCCCGCAAAGGTTGCGGAAAAGGCCGAGCCGATGAAGTGCCCGATGAAGTCGGGCGTGATCCCATGCGGCGATGCGTCGAACCCGTGTGTCGTGCTCAAGCTTTCTGATAAGCCGACCGCGTTTGAGGAAGCCTACGTTGCTTTCCTGCGCGACGCCCTTCTTGCCCAGGGGGTGACGATTGTTGAAGACATGGAAGGTCCGCCGGAAGTCTCCGTGAAGGTTGACCTGTTTGACCGGCCGGACGTGTTGCCGGCGACTTCCGGCATCGCGGCGCTGGGCATGAGCGTGCAGCACATTTTCACGGGCCGGAACCAGATTGACGGCCCGCGTTCGGAGATCCTGGTGGTCACGCGCGTGGCGCGCCCCGGTGAGCCGCCGATGCTCGCGTATCCGCAAATCGCCTACGTCGACCGCGCGGAAGGCCACCTTTACCGGCCGGCCGCCGCGACGGCCACAATCAAGGCCGTAGCCAAGCCCTAACCCCTCTCCTGGATTTCTCCATGCGCTATTTGGCACTCCTTCTTTCCGTGTTCGTCCTGGCCGGTTGCGTGACCGGCCAAAAGCTGGCTGAGGCGGACAACGCGATCACCCGGGCGAACTACAAGGCTGCGGACCAGATCGCCCAAGGCCTCAAGGCCAAAGGCCAGTCCGGCCTGATCCTCGTGGCCACGCTCGCGGACGTGACGAAGCTTGATACGTCGACGCCCCTAGGGCGCATTTCGGGTGAGCAGATCGCCTCGCGCCTTGCGCAGAACGGGCTGACGGTTGTCGAGGTGAAGTTCCGCAAAGACCTCTACATCCAGCAGGATACGGGCGAGTTCATGCTTGCGCGCAACATCGAGCGCATCGCCGCGGAGTACCAGGCCTCGGCGGTTGTCGTCGGCACCTACGCGGTGGCCGAGACGCAGGTGCTGGTGTCGCTGCGTGCGGTGGACGCCAAGAGCGCGGCCATCCTCTCCGCCGTGGACTACGCGCTTCCCAAGGAGCGCACCCTGATGTCGCCCTAGCATTGGTTTACCTGGCGGGGCATCTATGGCCGTTGCAGAGGGTTAGCATTGCGCCGGAGGTGCCTTTTCCGTAGTTCTATGCACGGGGCTGGTGCCGGCATGAGCCGCGTTTTTGCGGCACGGCAGGCCCCGTCCCCAACGAACCCCGTTTCCTCCCCGTGCGAACCGCGCTGGCAATCCTTGATAGCGTCCCTGCGTTCGAAGCCTTCCGCAGGCTGCTCTTCACCCTCGGCTGGGATGCGATCGCGGCGCCGGATCTTGAGACCGCCTGGGCGATGGTTCTTGAGGACCCTTCAACCGTGGACTTCATCCTGGCGGACCTGGACAATCCCGGCTGCCCGACGGAGAAGCTGTTGCAGCGGTTTCAGGAGAGTGTGATTTTCCGGGAAGTGCCGATTGCGGTGTGTGGCAGTGTGGTGGACAAAGCCGTCATCGTCCGGTGTGTCCAACTGAAAGCCTTCGCCTTCCTGATCAAGCCCATGGCCCAGTCCAAGCTTCAGGAAGCGCTGGACCGGGCGAACGAGGTGGGATGGCGCGCCCGGCTGTTCGAGGTGCACGAGCGCATGGAGCGGAACCTGGACCACAATACGTGGGAAGTGCGCCTGCGCGGGCTGGAGGATGCGGCGAACCAGCTTCGCGGGGCACCCCGGCGCATCCTTGACCTCATGGTGGGCAAGAATACCCGCGCCCTGGCTTTTGAGCTTCACCACCTGCGCGGCAGCGCGGGCATCCTCGGCTTCTCCCCGCTGATCGAGGTGCTTGATGCCTTGTCCAAGGCCATCGTTGGCCGGGACGGTGACCGGGTGGAGTTCCTGCTCTCGCTCTTTCCCGCGTTGGTGAAAATCATTGAGGAACGCGTGCGCAATGAGTGGACCCGCAAGCCATCATCAAAGGGGAGGCGATGACCCCCCGCCTTCCGCCCGGCGGGGTGTGGTCTGCCTGGGTAGGGCCTCAAGCCTCCGCGGCCCAAAGTAACTCTTGAGCTATTTGGTAAAACTTGCCTTTGTAGAAATCAATGGGTGGAGCCCCGACAATCGGCAATATTTTCGCCCAGCGCGTGGTGATCGGCGTGGGCGATATGGCCGTGTCCAACAGCAGTAACACGACCTTGAGCACGTACGCCCTCGGCTCGTGCGTCGGGATCATCGCGTACGACCCCCAATCGACGGTCGGCGGGATCCTGCACATCATGCTGCCGGACTCCACGCTCTCGCCCGAAAAGGCCGTGAACCAGCCGTCCATGTTTGCGGACACCGGCCTGCGCGTGTTTTTCAAGAGCCTCCTGGGTCTCGGGACGGACCGCAGGCGCCTGCGGCTCCTGCTGGCCGGCGGGGCATCGGTGCTCAGCCAGAGCGATGTGTTCAAAATCGGGGAGCGCAACATCGAGGCCGTGAAGCGCATCCTTTCCGCGAACGGGCTCGTGCCACGCATGGAGGACCTCGGCGGCTACAACAACCGCACAGTCCACCTCACGATGAGCACGGGCGAGGTCGAAATCAAAATGCCCACCGGGACAAAGAAGGTCAGCCTGAAATGATGGATCTGGAGACCCTGATCGGAGAGGTTCACAAGCTTCTGCCCAGCCCGGCGATTCTACCGCGGCTGCTCAAACTCCTGAACGATCCGGAGGCGAACTCGTGGGCCATCGTTGACCTCATTAAGATCGACCCTGCGCTGATGGTGCAGGTCCTCGCGCTCAGCAACAGCGCGCATTACGGGGTGACGGAGCCGACGAACGACCTGCAGGTGGCGGTGCAGCGCGTGGGCTACAAGGAGCTTTACAAGCTCGTGGGCATCGTGCTGGGCCAGCGGCTCGCCGGCCAGAAGGTGGAAGTATACTGCCTGGACGAAAACGAGCTTTGGGAGAACGCGCTTGCCACGGGCATCACGATGGAAGCCATGGCGCGCGAAACCGGGCTTTCGCCGACGGATGCCTATACAATCGGCCTCCTCAACGGCATCGGCAAACTCGCGATCAACCAGCTTGGGGGTGACGCGTATGCGCAGGTCTTCCAGAAGATCGAGCAGCAGAACGTGTCGCTGATCGACGCCGAGCGCGATGTGCTGGGCTTCGACCACGCCATGGCTGGCGCGGCGCTCCTGACCAAGTGGAAATTCACAGCCGAGATCACGGAGCCGATCCAGTGTCAGTACCGGCCCCTGGACGCGCAGGAGCACAAGAAGATGGCCTGCACGCTGCACCTCGCCCGCTGGGTGGTGGCGACCGTCGGCTTCAACCCTGGGCGCGATGCGTGGGCGATGAACGTTGTCCCCGAAACCCTTTCCATTGCCGGGATGGCCGAGACGTCCCTGCAAATCCACATGATGAACGTCCACAAGCAGGTGGATGCCATCAAGGCGATGCTCAAGAGCGCGGCCCGAAAGAAATAGGTGAAGCGGGCTCGCTTCGGGGCTCCACGCGGTTTCCCTAACGTCCCTGAGGAAGGGGCGGGGGATTTTTCTTGAGGGAGCACACTCCTTAACCAGAATTTAACCCGTTGATGACTTCGCTGCGTCTATCAGAAGACGAGATCCGCCGGGCGATCGACAACTGTCCGCGCCTGGGCTCGTTGCGCAGCATTAACAGCGCGCTGGCGCAGTTGGTGAACGCGGAGCAGAGCTTCACGTCGCAGATTGCCGAGATCATCCGGCGCGACCCGTCCCTGACGTCCCGCCTGCTCAAGCTCGTGAACTCCGTGTTCTTCGGTCTCGCGCAGCGCGTGACGAACATCGAAGACGCGATTTTTTACCTGGGCCTGAGGCAGATCCGCGAACTCGCGCTCGCCACGCCCGTGATTGAGGACTTCCAGCACCTCACCCGCAGCTCCCAGCGCGTGGACTGGCGCCTCCTCTGGCAGCACAGCATCGGCACGGCCATCCTCACGCGCGACATCATGGCCCTCGCCAACATTTCTTTCCAGGACGACTCGGACTACATCGTGGGCCTCGTCCACAACGTGGGGAAGATCGTGATGGCGTTCGCGTTCCCCGACCAGTTCAAGGAGATCGTGAGCGGCAAGGCGCCGACGGCGGACGGCATGTGCGCGCTGGAAAACGATATCCTTGGGTGGGATCACGCGAAGATCGGCGCGTATTTCCTGCGCCGGCACCAGCTTTCCGCCGAGATCGTGGAAGCCGTGGAATTCCACCACCGTCCGCGCAACGCGCAGAGCGCCCGCGGTGTGGCTGCGGCCGTGCAGGTTGCGGAGCACATGGTGCGGTCGGTCGGCGTGCCCGGCATTGAGCGCGTTCCGCCGCCGGCGGAGGGCTCCTGGGTAAACCTGCAAGGGTGGCGCGTCCTGTTCGGCAACGACCCCGGAGACTGGGTGATGCCCTCCGCGTCGCTCCGGCCCTCGGTCAACCGCCTGCCCTTCATCCTGCGCGGGATGGTGTAAAGGCCGGGTCGCGGCAGGAAGGGCTCCAGGCTTCCAAGTTTGGCACACCGGCCAGGCGTGTATCCGGTTTACGGATACAGGGCAGCCCTCAGGCCTGCCAGGCTGTGGGGATGTCCGTGCAGCAGGGGAGGTTGGCGAAGAAATGGTCTTCAACCATGAAGCAGAGGCAGTGGTAAAGGGGCAGGTGGAGTTCCTGGATCTTGTAAACCTCGTCTTCCGGCACGCGGATGCAGATTTCAGTGGCGTCCTTTAGCTTGCCGCCGCTGCGGCCGGTAAGGCCGATGGTCCGCAGGTCCGACGTCTGCGCCGTCTGCATCGCGTAGAGGACGTTGCGGGCGTTGCCAGAGGTGGAGATGCCCAGCAGCACGTCACCGGGCCGGCCTAGCGCCAGCGTCAGTTGGGCGTACGTCATCAGCGGATCGCAGTCGTTGATGAACGCGGAGGAAAGCGCGGAAAACGCGGTAAGGGGGATTGCCGGGAGGCCGGCCTGCAATTTCGGCCCGAGCTCGGGGCCGAGCTTTTTCTGGAGCGCGTCCGAAAGTGGGCGCGGGTGCCCGAAACCCTTCAGCAGCTCGCCGCTGATGTGGTCGGCGTCCGCCGAGCTGCCGCCGTTGCCGCAGAGCAGCAGCTTGCCGCCGGCCGCGAACGTGCGGCACAGCGCTTCCGCCGCGCGCTCGATGTCCGACTGGCAAGGCTGGAGTTGCGGATAGCGCGCGAGAAGCGTTTGGAGTCGCGGGTGCATGGCTTAAATAGGCTCAGATCCGGGCGCGGTGCAAGACCGGCGCATCGGGTCAAAAGCGTGTGCTGTCGTCGAGTTGGGCAAAGCGCACGGCGGCGACCGCGCTGAGTCCGGTAAGGAGGAGGAGGGGGGGCGTGAAAAAGAGGAAGTCGTACCAGGAATTCCCCAGGGCCACGAGCAGGCAAAGCAAGGTGAAGAGGGAAAGGGTAGGGAGGACTCTGGAGCGGCGCAGCGCCTGCCACGCCACCCAGGCGAGCATCAGCGCGGGAAAGACGGCGCCGATCCCGTAGTCGCAGACATACTGGAGCGGGTCGCAGTGGGCGAAGTCGGAGCGCCACGCCACGCCGATGCGCTCGCGCTGGTAGAACTCGGAAAACCCGCGAAAATACTCTGGCGAGACATGCCCGTAGCTGCCGGCGCCCCAGCCCCAGACGCGGCTCTCGCGGATCATCTGGAGTGTCGCTTCGCGCAAGGCAGGCCTCAGGGAGTCCGCGTTCTCCTGAAAGCGCTTGTTGGCCTCAAGGAGATTGGAGCGGAAGGCTGAGAAATCCTGCCAGCTCACGAGCGTGACCGCGAGCAACCCGAGCAGGCCTGCGAGGATGGTGGTTCCGGCAAGACTGCCGCCGCCGGACCTGAGGCGCACAAGCCCGAAGACAAAGAGGACCAGGGCGAGGCCAAGGATGATGAGCAGGCAAAGCAGGCCGCGCGCGCTCAGGGTGTAGGGCACGCTCAGGGCTATCAAGGCAGCCGGGAGCAGGAGGAGCACGTGGGGGCCCGATTTCGCCAGTCGGCGGTGTGAGCTCACCCAGAAATGGAACGCCAGCGCGAGCGTCAGCCCGCAGGCCAGATATAGGAACGTGGACGCGTGGTTGCGGTACACGAAGGGGCCGAAAAACTGCGCGTTCCACGTGTTTTCCCACAGCCAGAGTATGCGGTGTGTGCCGCTGACTTTCTGCACCAGGCCCACCAGCGCGACGCAAACGCCGGTCGCCGCGATGCCCCAGTAAAGGGCGAGCCAGGAGCGTCGGCGTTTCAGGCCCGCCCACGCGGCGCACACGGCGAGCAGGACGATGCCGTAGACGAGGACCATGCGGAAGGCGTTCATGTCCGCGAACGGCGCGCGCACACCCGTGGGCAACCAGGGGATGAAGGGCTCGATGTGCACGAGATACGGCACCGGGGCGTAGAGCGTGATGGCCAATTCCGGGTTCAGGCCCTGGATGGTGATGTAGAGCAGGAAGGCCGCCCCGAGCCAGAAGACGGGGAACCGCAGGAGCCGTTGCAGGATCTCGTGCGCGGTGTCCTCGTAATTGGTGAAGGTGCCGCCGACGGGCAGGAACAGGAACAGGAACGCGGCGGCCGCCGGCACGAGCAATACCCATTGCGCCCAGAGGCGGTTGCCGCCGAGGCCCCAGGGCGACAGGAAAATCAGCAGCACGAGACACGCGGTGATGACCTTCTCACGCCGCGGCACGGGCGGGCGAAACACCTCGCCTGCCTCCGGGTCCGTGAGCTTCCGGAAGGCGTCCAGGAGCCCCGTCGCCGCGGGCTTGGGGGCGGAGGGGAAGCGTCGCTTTGCCGGAATGCCGAACGGGGAGTCCATGGAAGGGAGGCTCAGGCGCGGGCGGCCATGTGTGCCCGCACGCGCTCAAGGTCTTCCGGCGTATCCACGGCAACCGGATGGTACGCGGTTTCGACAGTCTGGAATACGTAGCCGGCGTCGACAAACCGGAGCTGTTCCAAGGACTCCGCGGTTTCAAGCGGGCTCACGGGCAGGGCGAGGTATTTTTCCACCACGGCGCGCGTGTAGCCATAGACGCCGATGTGCCCCCAGAAGGTCGCCCGCTCCAGCCATTGCGCGGGCTGCGCGTCGCGCACATAGGGAACCGCGCTGCGCGAAAAATACAGGGCCCGGCCATCTTGCGCCCGCACGACCTTTACCACGTTCGGGTTGGAGACCTGCGCGGGATCGGTGATGCGCCGCACGGGCGTGACGAGGTCGCACGGCGTGCGTTCCCACCGCTCGATGAGGGCGTCAAGCAGGTCGGGTTCGATCAAGGGCTCGTCTCCCTGCACGTTCACGATGAAGTCGCCCTTGAGTTGGCCGAGGATACTGGCGATGCGCTCCGTGCCGGACCTGCATTCGGGCGAGGTCATCACGGCGCGGGCGCCCCAGGACTTGGCGGCTTCCAACACCTGCTCGGAATCCGTGGCAATGAGCGTCTCCGTGGCGCGGCGCATGCGCGAGACGCGGTCCCAGACGTGGCGCAGGAGGGGCTTGCCGCAGATGTCTGCCAGCACTTTGCCGGGCAGGCGTGTGGAACCGAGGCGAGCGGGGATGACTACGGAGACCTTGCTCATGGTGTGCGGTAAAGACGGCGGCGACGCCGGTGTGCCGGGCTGGGATGCCCACCGGAGTCGGTGGGCGAGTTCGCGCCATCGTGCCCGTCACGCCTCCGCCGTTCAAGCGGATTTGGGCGTGCGCCGGACGCTGATACCCCGCGCTAACCCCGGTTATCCTGCGCTTTTGCCGCCGCGCGGCGGAGCCGGTCGTTGATCGCCAGGCCGAGGCCGGCGTTTTCCGCGAGCTCCGCAGCGACGAGCTCATAAAACTGCTCGTCGAGCGTCCGGAGGAGGTGGAAGACGTTGCGCGCGGCGTTGTCCGGCGAGCCGTCTTCCGAAAACCAGAAGGCTTCGATGTTCGGCGCGGCCACGGCCTCTGCGGGGCGTGCCTGGAAAATGCACGCGGCCTTGTGGCAGTCCTTCAGGGCGGCAGGGGGGCGTGCCCCGCGCGGGAAGAGCACCAGCGGCGTGCGCGGGCTGTAATGACGGGTGAGCATGCCCGGCGCCCGCTGCGCCTCGTTGTCGGCGGGCGTCTGCTCCCTCACGGGGGAGGTGACCGGCATGCCCAGCGCTTCTTCCAGCGCTTCCGGCGTGACGGGCCCGGGGCGCAGGAGCTCCGCACGGCCCGGTTTTGTAAGGTCCACAATCGTCGATTCCACGCCCACGTCACACGGGCCACCGTCGAGGATGTGGGGAGCGCGCTCGCCGAGGGACTCGCGCACATGCTCCGCCCGCGTCGGGCTGATATACCCGAACGGGTTGGCACTGGGGGCCGCAAGCGGCTTGCCGCACGCTTTCAGGACGGCCCGCATGACGGGGTGCCGCGGCATCCGGATGGCCACGGTGCCACCGCCGGCGGTAACGAGGTCCGGCACGATGGCGTGCTTCGGAAGCACGACCGTCAGCGGTCCGGGCCAGAATTTCTCCGCGAGGCGCGCGAGGCCGGTGACCGGGAGCGCCAGCTTTTCGAGTTGGGTCCAGCTCCCCACATGCACGATCAGGGGGTCGATCAGCGGGCGACCCTTGATCTCAAAGATGCGGCGCACCGCGGTCGGGTTGAGGGCGTCCGCCGCCAGCCCGTACACCGTTTCCGTGGGGATAGCCACAACTTCGCCACTGGCAAGGAGTTGAGCTACGCGCTGGATGTCCTGAAGGGTCGCGGTGTAGAAGGGTGGGGGCATGGGGGCGAAGGAGTGGGCGGTACACCAAAAAAGCGCGCCAACCCGGTATTTAGCCGGATCGGCACGCGTTTTAGCAGCTAAAGGGTCCCTAAGGACGCCTCGGCTACTTCATCAGCAGCATCGCGCGGGAGCGCTTGATCGCCTTCGTGACGGCGCGCTGGTACTTGGCCGGGAGGCCCGTAATGCGGCGCGGCAGGATCTTGCCCGTGTCCGTTACGTAGCGGGCCATCACTTCAGCGTCCATGAAATCGAAATCTGCAGGAGTCTTGCTGCGCGGCTTGTCGTTGTTCTCTGCCATAAGGAAACAGGGTATGAAAGCGTTCTCGGGCTCTTGCGCAAGTCTTTTTATAACGCGGGCTTGCCCGGGGTTCAGCGGGGCGTTTAGGCGTGGGTTGCGTCAGCGATGGCCTTTTTGGCGGCTTCCTCGGCTTCCAGCGCCTTGCTCATAATCTGCTGGAAGTCGTTGCCCACGGTGACGGACTGCTGCACGAGGCTCGAAAGCGCGCCCTCAACCTCGCTGGATTTTGAAGCCGCCGTGTTCGTCCTCTGGAGCACTTCCGAGACGATGGCTTCCGTCTCGTGGGAGGCCTCCGCGCTCTGGCCTGCGAGCCGTCGCACTTCGTCAGCCACCACGGCGAACCCCGCCCCGGCCTGTCCTGATCTCGCGGCCTCGACGGCGGCATTGAGGGCAAGGATTCGGGTCTGGAAGGCGATTTCGTTCATCACTTTCGTGATGTTCGAGATTTTCCGGCTCGCGTCGGTGATGGCGGCAAGGGCGGTATTCATCTCCCCGGCGTGACTCAGGGCGACCTGGATGGCCTCGCTCATCTCGGTGACGACGCCAAGGCTCTCCATGGCGTGCCCTTGCACCTGGTTGCAGAGTCCTTCCACCACCACAAATTCCTCCACGGGCGCAGAATGGGCCAGGGCAGGCGCCGCGGGCGCGGGTTCTTCGGAAGCGCTTTCGTCGGCCTCCGCCAGCGCGAGGTCCGTTTCAGCGGGGCCGTCTCCGGGTTCGGCTTCGGGCTCCGGAGCCGGGGACCGGGCCAGGCCGAGCGCAACGGCAGCGCCCACCACAGCGGCGAGTGCCCCCCAGACGGGGGCAGGCCCAGGCAAGTAACGTTCGGAGAGGAGGAGGACGAGCGCGCCGGCCGTTGCGGCGAGCACGTACGACAGGAATTTCCGGGGGAATGAGCCGGTCACAGGGGGAAGCACTGGGGATAGGTGCTTTGGGGGTTTTTCGCGACCGTAGTCTCGCGGTCTCTCAGCTACAATCCTTCAACGCCCGAGGAACCATTTTCCCTCAAATGCCGACCACATGGCTGGAGTCTTTTTATGCCCTTTTTTCATCGCCTGCCTGCAATGCCCTCTGTGCAGGGGGGGCCAGGTAACCCGTTCGTGGAGACCTACTCCTGGACGAACAGGCCGTCGCGCATGCGCAAGATTGCGTCGCAGCGTTCGGCGAGGGCCATGTTGTGGGTGACGATGAGGGTGGCCTGGTCTTTTTCGTGGGAGAGGCGGTAAAGGAGGTCGAACGCCATTTCCGAGTTCCGCATGTCCAGGTTGCCCGTAGGCTCGTCTGCGAGCAGGATGAACGGGTCGTTGGCCAGGGCGCGTGCGATGGCCACGCGCTGTTGCTCACCGCCGGAAAGCTGTGTCGCGAGACGCTCGGCTTTTTCGCCCAGTCCCACGGCTTTGAGCAAGTTGAGCGCCTTTGCGCGCATTTCCTCACGGCTGAGTTTCGCGCGCTTCCACATGGGCAGCATCACGTTCTCGATGGCCTTGAACTCGTGGATGAGGAAGTGGAACTGGAAGACAAAGCCGATATTCTCGTTGCGTATGCGCGTGCGCTCGTCGTCGGTCGCCATGCCCATCGCGTGCCCGCGGACGTAAATTTCGCCGTCGTCGGGGCGGTCCAGCAGGCCCAGCAGGTAGAGGAGCGTGCTCTTGCCGCACCCGGAGGGCCCGACAATCGCGTAGACCTTGCGGCTTTCGAGCGCGAGGTCCACCCCGCGCAGCACGTGGTTGCGCATTTCGCCCGTACCGAGATACCGCTGCACGTTTTCGCAGCGGAGCACGGAATCTTGCGGGTTGAACGGGGCGGGCTTTGCCATGTTGCGCGTGCGGGGAAGAGGATTAGCCGCTGGTGCCGCGGATGACGTCCCCGGGTTCGAGGCGGGCGGCGCGTCGTGCGGGGATGTAGCTGGCAATGATGACGACGACGGCCGCGGTGAGGGCGGCCGCCACGTAGTGGCTGAAGGACCAGTTTACGACGAAGCTGTCGGTGCTGAAGATGCCGCGGATGCGGATCGGTATGCTGGAAATCGCCCACGTCATGCCGGCCCCTGCGACCCAGCCGAGGACGGTGCCTATCACAAGGATGATCAGGCCCTGCCAAAGGAAAATGTCCGAGATGTCACGCCGCGTATAGCCCATGGAGCGCAGGATCGAGATCTCCTTGGTCTTCTCCAGCACCATCATTGCCAGCGTGTTGAACATGCCGAGCCCCGAGATGAGGATGATTGTCGAGACGGTGATGGCGGAGGAAATGCGTAGGGCCTTGAACACATCCAGCCATACTTTCTCGCGCTCCTGCCACGGGATGACGACGTGGTGCAGTGCCCGCTCCATGCTGCGGGCCTCATCGACGGCGCGGTTGGCGTCGAGCAGGCCCACCTGGATGACGTTGGCGCCGAACGGGCGGCCCAGCAGGGAACGCGCTTCGGCAAGGTGCATGAACACCCGTTGTTTGTCGATGTGCTCAATGCCTGTCTCAAAAATCGCGGCGACACGGAAGCGCCCGACGTTCAAGCCCGTGGTCGTCCCTTTTGTGAGCGTCACGAGGTCGCCGACGCGCAACTGCATGCGCACGGCCATGCGGGTGCCGACCATGATGGTCTGGGGCTTGGAGCGGAAATCCTCCAGATCTCCGAGGATGATCTGGTTGCCCAGGTTCGTGACTTTCAGGTGGTCGTCGATGTTCACGCCCGCAACGCGTCCCGGTTGACGGCGCGCGTTGTTGTCCACCTCGATGTCGCCTTGGACGATGACGGACACGCCGGAGACGTTTTCGAACTGCTTGACCGCGTCCGCGATTTCCTGCGGGTTTTCGATGCCTTCGATGAACTTGCGGGTGTTGCGGATGTCCACGGCCTCCGCGGAGGACTTATCATTGGCGCCTTGGATGACCATGGTCGCGAGCGTGTCCTGGAGTTTGTCCTCAATGCGGACGGCGCCGTCGGCGCCCAGGATGGTGTCGATGAAGAACCGCTCGAACCCGGAGGTCTGCGCCTGGGTCAGGATGAAGAGGCCGACGCCAAATACGATGCCGGCGAGGCTCATGAACATCGCGCCGCGTTTGTGCACGAGGAACCGGATCGCGATGGCGACGTTGGGCGTCACAGTAATAGCTTTACGGTTGGAAGGGGGCGATGCGGCCAATGCGCACGCTTTCGCCACGCCGCAGGTGTTCCTGCCCTTCGATCACGACGCGTTCGCCCGGGGCTAGGCCCTCCAGGATTTCGGCCTTCGTGAGGCTCAGATAACCCACGCGCACGCTGCGGACCTCCAGTGCGCCGTCCTTGACGACATAAAGCTTGTCGCCCACGAGCGCGCGCCGCGGCACGAGCACGGCATTTTCGCGATGGCCGGCCTGAATGGTGACTTCGCCGGTCAGGCCAGATTGAAGGCGCTCCGGCGCGTTCTCCAGCTTCAGGTAGAGGCCGTAGCGTTGCGAAATGGGGTCTGAGACGGGCAGGAGGCGTTCGACGACGCCCGTGAAGAGCTGGTCCCCGAAGGCAAAGAGACGCACATGGGCGCGCGAGCCGTGGCGGATCGCGCCAACGGCGTCCTGGTTTACCTCCGCCTTCACGAAATACTCCCGGCTTACCACCTTTGCGACGACGGTGTTCTCGCCGATCTGGTCGCCCGTGTGGGCGAGCACGCTCACGATGGCGCCGTCAAACGGCATCTTCAGGTTGTGCTTTTCGAGGCGTTCGCGCAGGTCTTCCACAGTCACGCGCAGGCGGGAGAGGGCGGCGTCGGTTTCAGCGCGCTGTTTGCGGATGTTCGCCAGGGAGATATCGCGCTTGGTTCGCACCCGTTCCACTTCCATGGGCGCCATGGCTCCTTCGCGCAGGAGCGCTTCCGCCTGGGCAAGCTCGCGCTCAAGCCCGGCTGCCTCCGTCTGGGCGGGCAGGCCGTCTTCCACCGCTTTGATCAGGACCGCGAGGTCGCCCTCCGCCTGCTTCAACTGAAAGGCGACTTGCTCCGGGTTCACGCTGGCGACGACAAAGCCTGCGGGAAACTCGGCGCCGACGTTGAGCTTGCTGGAGACGATGCGGCCCCCATACGGGCTTATGATCAAGCTCTCGGCGACGGGGATGACCGTCACCGTTCCGGTGATATTGAGCGTGGCGGTGCCGCGGGTGGACTCCGCGACGACGACGGAAGGCCGGAGCATATACCGGGCAAGGAAGAACGCGGCCACGAGCACAACCAGGCCTATTACGATCCAGTTTCTCCGGGTATTCATTTGCAAGACAGAGGCGGCGGGCGTTCGGACGGGTGTCCAACGTAGCCCCTACGGGCCGTTGCCGCAGAGGCGGAGTCAAGCAGGTTGAAGATTACCCGCAAGGCTAAATGGCCCGGACGGGCTCCCTCGGGCATTCCCTGATGCCCCCCAGACACTAATGGCTAACTCCGGAAAATGCGGGGGGTGGTTTTTACCGATTTCTAACGCTGGAGGGGTTCCCTTGGCCAGTTCGGGGCATATCCCTGCGTTTTCCTTCTTGTAACGGGGCATCAGCCGTCTATTGCATTACACCGGATTTCTTCGGGCTTTCCTGGTACCGACGTTTTCCGTTCCCCCCTTTCATTTTCTACATACACGTCCGGGTTGGACTGGCATGTCGGACATTCCCTTGGAGCCTCTCACGGCGCGGCTGCGCCGCGGTGACGCCCTGCTCGCGGACGAAGCCTCCGAGGCTGCGCGCGCGCTGGGATCTGCGGACGTTCCCGATGTCGACAAACGCGCCTTCCTCCTCGCGCTTTCCGAGCGCGGTGAAACGGCTACGGAAGTGGGGGCCTTTGCCAAGGTGTTCAGGGATTTGGCGAAAGACCCGGGCGTCCACGTCTGGGCACCGCATGCGATTGACGTTTGCGGCACCGGGGGCGACCACTCCGGGAGCTTCAATGTGTCAACGACCGTGGGCTTCATCCTGGCCGCGGGTGGCGTGCCGGTGTTCAAGCACGGCAACCGGTCCGTGACGTCCAAGTGTGGCAGCGCGGACTTGCTGGCGGCGCTCGGTGTGCCGATGGAGGCGGACAACGCGCTCTTGCAGCGCTCGCTCGACACCCTCCGTTTTGCGTTCTTTTTCGCCCCCGCGTTCCACCCCGCTTTTGCAAACGTGGCGAACGTGCGGCGCTCATTGGCTGCGGAGGGCCGCCGGACAATCTTCAATTTGCTTGGTCCCCTGATCAATCCGGGGCGTCCGGCGCACCAGCTTCTGGGCGTGTTTTCTCCCCAGTGGGTGCGCCCGATGGCGGAGGCCCTCCACCGCCTCGGCCTGCGGCGTGCTCTCGCCGTCCACTGTCGCCTCGAGTCGGGCCGCGGACTGGACGAGCTCAGCTGCGCGGGCTCGAATATCGTCGCCGGCGCGGGCCAGCTCGACGGCATGGAGGCGGAATGGCGTCCCCAGGATTACCTGCTGGGCTCTTGCGCCATCTCCGACCTTGCGGGCGGCTCGCTTCAGGACAATCTTTCCCTGCTCAACGCCCTGGCAGCAGGTCGCGCTCCGGCTGGCCTTGAAGACACGGTTGTCTTCAACGCCGGGGCTGCGTTTTACGTGGCGGGCAGGCAGGAGTCCGTTTTGGCGGGCGTGGTGCGCGCGCGCGACATCGTGCGCGGGGGCGCTCTCGCCACATGGCTCCGACAACTTAGGGATTTTTACGCCGCATGAGTACCCGTTACTTCGGCACAGACGGCATTCGCGGGCCCGTTGACGGGCCCGTCCTTTCCCCGGCGTTCGTGCGCCGGTTGGGTTATGCGGTTTCGCGGTTCCTAAAGAAGCATAATCCGGCAAAACCGGTGACAACGATCGTCGTTGGCCGTGACACCCGCGAGAGCGGCGAGCGGATCGAGGACTGGATCTGCGAGGGGCTTTGCGCCGGCGGCCACCACGTGTATCACGCCGGTGTGGTGCCGACGCCCGCCGTGTCGATGATCGTGCGGGACCTGCATGCGGACCTGGGCATTGCCATTACCGCTTCGCACAATCCCTCCACCGACAACGGCATCAAGTTTTTCAACAACCAGGGGCACAAGTTCCAGCCGGCGGCGGAGGAGGAAATCGAGTCGATTTTCGAAGCCGAGCCTCCTGTTCCCGGCAAAGGCCTGCCTACCTGCGGGTACGATTACGACGGACGCGCCTTTTACACAAACCACATGCGGGCGCTTCTGGATCAGGACTGCCTGCGCGGGTGGAAGATCGTCCTGGACACCGCAAACGGCGCCACCGCCCAGACCAGCCCGGCGGTGTTCCGGCATCTCGGTGCGGACCTCACGTGCCTGGGTAACACGCCGGACGGTAAAAACATCAACGCGGGCGTGGGCAGTGAGCACCCGCAGGCGCTGGTGTCCAAGGTGCGCGAGACCGGGGCCCGCCTCGGCGTTGCGCATGACGGCGACGGCGACCGCCTCGTGCTGTGCGACGAGACGGGCTCTGTCGTCGACGGCGACGAAATCCTCGGTCTCGTGGCGGCGCATATGCTCCGGCGCAATGAGCTGAAGGCCCGCACTCTCGTGACGACGGTCCAGAGCAACCTGGGGCTCGACAAGGCCGTTGAGCGCGTCGGCGGCCTTGTGACGCGCGTGCCGGTGGGTGACCGCAACGTGCTCTATAAGATGCTCGAGACGGGCTCGAACTTTGGCGGCGAGAACTCGGGCCACATTGTCTTTACCGACCATTCCTGCTCGGGCGACGGGTTGCTCGCGGCACTCAAGGTTATCCAGATCATGCTGCGCACCGGCCAGCCGCTCTCCATCCTGCGCAAGGAGGTCACGCTGTTCCCGCAGGTCACGGCGAATATCCGGGTGCGCGAAAAGAAACCCATCGACTCCCTCGACAGCCTGCGCGCGGCCATGTCCAGCGCGGAGCGCGAGTTTGGGAACTCGGGCCGCATCCTCGTCCGTTATTCCGGCACCGAGCCGAAGATCCGCCTGCTCGTGGAGGGCGAGGACCTCGGGCGCGTCAAAACGGCCATGGCTACGCTACAGGAAGCGGTGCGCAAGGACCTGCAGGTGATTGCTTGATTGACCCTGCCCCCCCCATTTTCTACAACCCCCCGGTAAGAGACGGTCTTAAAAGAAAACCCCACAATGCCCGAAGAACTTCTTAAAGATTTGGATCCGCGCCTCCAGAAGCAGGTGGACAACGCGGATAAGGCTATCGAGAAAGGAAACCCCACCTACGCTGTCGAGATCTGCCAAGGCGTGCTGCAGCGCCACCCGGGCTGCCTGGAGGTTCGCAAGATCCTGCGCCGGGCGCAGAAGAAGGCGGTGGGCGGGAAGAGCCAGGGCGTTACGCGGTTCCTGCAGAGCGTGACGACGGCGCCCTTCATGCTCAAGAACGCCAGCCTGGTGAAGAAGGACCCGAAGGCGGCGCTTGAGCAGGCCGAAAAGCTTCTGAACGCGAATCCCGCGAACGTGGCCGCCCTGCGCCTTCTGGGGCAGGCGTCCGAGGCCCTCGAATTCTGGGGCACGGCGGTGTTCGCCTACGAGTCGATCCGCGAAGTCGAGCCGCAGGGCGTCGATAACCTCGTCGCACTCGGCAACGCCTACATCAAGGCTGGTGAGTCCAAGGAAGCGGTCCGCATCGGTGACGTCATCCTCCGCGCCCTCCCGGGCAGCGCCGAAGGTCAGGACCTCGTGCGCCGCGCCTCGGTTGCCATTTCGATGGACAAGGGCAAGTGGGAAGAGCAGGGCGACTTCCGCGACAAGCTGAAGGACGCCGCCGAGGCCGTGCACCTTGAGCAGGCTTCCCGCGTGATGAACGATGCCGAGACCTTGGCGCGCCTCATCGGCCAGCTTCAGGAGCGCATTGAGCGCGAGCCTGACAACATCAACCTTTATAAGGAAATCGCCGGCCACTACCGCACACTGCGGGAGTTTGACTCCGCCCTTTACTACATCCAGCAGTCCCGGCAACTGCCCCTGGGGCGTGATGACTCGACGCTGGAGCGCCTGGAAACGGAGCTCAAGGTGTCGAGCATGGACAAGGCGATCCAGGAGCACGAGGAAGGTCTCGCCGCGACCCCTGGCGACCCGAAGCTTACGGCCGAGCTCGAGGCCCTGCGCAAGGAGCGTTTTGCGTTCCGCCTGGCGCAGGCGAAGGTCATGGTCGAGCGTTACCCGAACGACTACCTGTATCACCACGAGTATGGCGCGCTCCTCCTCGACGACGGTCAGCACGACCTCGCCATCCGGGAGTTCCAGGTTTCGCAGCGTAACCCGAAGGTCCGCCTGCATTCGCTGCTGCTCCTGGGCCGCGCGTACAATGCCAAGCGCTTCTACGACCTCGCCGTTGACCAGCTCAACATCGCGAAGAGCGACAGCCCGATGATGAACGACCTGAAGAAGGAGATCATCTACGAACTCGCCACCGCGTTTGAGAAAATGGGGCAGATCGAAAAGGCGATCGAGGAGTACAAGGTTCTTTACGCCGCCGACATCCAGTACCGCGACGTCGCGCAGAAGATCAACGACTACTACGAGAAGAAAAATGCGGTTCGCTAAGCTCTCCCAGACTTCCTTCCGCGCCGCGGCTGTGGCTGCGGTGCTCGCCCTCGGTGCAACCGGGGTGTGGGCGTCCGCGGAAAAGGGCATCGTTCAAAACCGCATCGACCGGCTGAATCGGGTCGAAGAGGAGTCGCGCCGCACGACGATCGCCGAGACCGAGGTGTGGTCCCGCGCGAAGATCCGCGTAAACTTCGAGTACCGGTGCCCGGTGGCCGATGCGCTCGGCTACTTCGCGGCCTACGATCCATCCCGCCTGTCGGCGTTGGAACAGCGCGTGCGTCCGCTGCTGAAGGAGATGCAGGATCTGGCCGCCGCGCGGAAGTTCGTGGGCACGAAGTTCCCGGAGGAGCTGGAGCCGCGCCTCCGCCAGATGCAGCGCGACCTGTTCACGGCCATCGACCAGACTTACGGATACGACGCGCGAATGGAGTTCGTCCAATACCTCAACGTGAAATGGAACGAGCACCCCGTGGGTGACATCTCCTACTAGGGCGGTTCTACTTCAGGTTGTCGCATAAAGCGGCATGGTTTCTCCCTTCGCGCCGACGCGAGGATGAGGCGTCCACGCTCGCCGCAGCGTCGGCGCAAGAGACGACTTGAAGTGGACCTGCTTTAGCGTGCGGGCTGCTGCTGCGTGAGGCAGTGGATGGCGCCGCCTTCGAGAAGGATGTCCGTGCAGTCGATCGGCACGATCTCGCGGCCCGGGTAGCAGCGGCGGAGGATGTTCGCAGCCTGGGCGTCGCGCTGCGGCTGCCGGTAGGTGGGCAGCAGGATCGCGCCGTTCAGGATGAGATAGTTTGCATACGAGGCCGGGAGACGCCGGTCGCCCGCCATGATCGGGCCGGGAATCGGAAGTTCGACGATCTCGAACGGGCGGCCATCCGCAGTGCGGAACGAGCGCAGGCGCTTCAGGTTGTCCGCCAGGTTCGCGTGGTTCGGGTCCGCCGGGTCGGGCTCGACGGCCGCGATGATGCCATCGGCGCGGAAGAAGCGCGCGAGGTTGTCGATGTGGCCGTCCGTGTCGTCGTTGTAGAGGCCGTCGTTGAGCCAAAGGATTTCGGTGACACCGAGGCCGCGGCGCAGGAGCGACTCCATCTCCGCGCGCGACACATTGGGATTGCGGTTCGGGTTGAGCAGGACGACCTCGGTGGTGAGGAGACTGCCCGCCCCGTTCACCTCAATCGCGCCGCCTTCAAGGATGACGTCGTAGGCGAACCGGCGAAGGCCAAGGCTCTGCGCGATGCGGCCCGGCACGGCATCGTCGAGGTTCCACGGCTCAAACTTGCCACCCCAGGCGTTGAAGCGCCAGTCCGTGATCGCGACTTCGCCGGTGCGCGGATGGCGCACGAAGATGGGGCCGTGATCGCGGCACCACACGTCGTTCACGGGGTGGTCGAAGAACGTGACGCGGTCCATGCGCGCGCCGGCCTTGAGGATCAGTTCG
This sequence comes from uncultured Opitutales bacterium, assembly GCA_964593675.1. Classification (GTDB taxonomy): domain Bacteria; phylum Verrucomicrobiota; class Verrucomicrobiia; order Opitutales; family CAZQIE01; genus CAZQIE01. The sequence goes on along the minus strand of CAZQIE010000030.1, from coordinate 8,785 downwards.
CGGGCCGCGGGCTGAAGGTCCTTCCCGCAGTTCACCCGCACCGGTTGAAAACGGCTGGCCGCGGTGATCAGCTCCGCGAACTTCGCGGGGATGACGTCATATTTGCCGACCCAAAGGGCGGGGTTGGACGGCCAGGAAAACCAGATGGCTTCCTGGGGCGCCCATTCGGGGGGCATGGCGAAACCGAGGCTTGCGGGGCTTACAGCGGGCTCGAGGGCGGCGGTCATCGGAAGGAGGTGTCGTTGAAATCTGAATACGCGGCGCCCTAGTCGATGAGGCGGCGCGGGATATCGGCGTAGGAGTCGATGCGGCGGTCGCGGAAGAACGGCCAGATGCGGCGGAAGTCGCGCTGGAGGTCGAGATCACACGGGATGACGAGGGTCTCCTCCTTGCTGGCCGAGGCGCGGTTGACGATCTGCCCGTACGGGTCCGCGAGAAAAGACTGCCCCCAGAACTCCGTCTGCTCCTCCGTCCCCACACGGTTGACGGCCGCCACGTAGCAGCCGTTGGCGACGGCGTGGCCGCGCTGCACCGTCTCCCAGGCGCAATGCTGGGCGACGCCGAGGGTGGGCTTTTCGGCGGGCAGCCAGCCTATGGCGGTCGGGTAGAAGAGGATCTGCGCGCCCTGCAGGGCCGTGAGCCGCGCGGCTTCCGGGTACCACTGGTCCCAGCAGATGAGCACACCGATGCGGCCAAACCGTGTATTCCAGACGCGGTAGCCGAGGTCGCCCGGGGTGAAGTAAAACTTCTCCTCGAACCCCGGGTCCTGCGGGATGTGCATCTTGCGGTATTTGCCGAGCACGCTGCCGTCGGCGTCAATGATGGCCGCGGTATTGTGGTATACCTCAGAGCCCCGGTTTTCGAACAGGGAGGCGACGATCACCACGCCGAGGCGCCTGGCGACGGCGGAGAGCGTCTCGGTCGTGGGCCCGGGGATGGGCTCGGCGAGGTCGAAAAGGGCGGGGTCCTGATGTTTGCAGAAATACGGGGTGAGGAAGAGCTCCTGCGTGCAGACGATCTGCGCACCGCGCGCGGCCGCATCTTCGATCGCCGTGATGGTGCGCTTGAGAACTTCAGCGGGCGTGCCGGTGACGCGTTGCTGGATGAGGCCGATGTTGACCTTCATGGTGCGGGAAAGTTGACGTTGAAAAGTGGATACAGCGGGCGGCAGCGGTTCCGCCGCTGGCGTACCGGAAAAGGACACCGCGCCGGGCGTTCCGTTGCAAGCATTCCGCGCACCTTCTTCGGGCGGAACCGTGGGGGCAAAAAAAAGACCGGCGCCGCGGAAGGGGCCGGTCTTTTTTTGCGGGCTCAAGCCCGTGCTGCCGAAATGCCTTTAGTAGACGACCTTGTTCAGCGGATACTCGATGATGCCTTCGGCGCCGTGCGCCTTGAGCACCGGGATCAGGTCTCGTACGACCTTCTCGTCAATGATCGTCTCAATCGCCACCCAGTCCGGGTTGGTGAGCTGCGAGACGGTCGGGTTGCGCAGGGCCGGCAGCTTCTGGATGATCTCCTGGAGGCGGGCCTTCGGCAGGTTCAGCTTGAAGCCGACCTTGCTCTCGGAGTTCAGCGCGGCCTGGATGAGCAGCGCAATGTTCTCGATCTTGCGGCGCTTCTCCGGGTTTTCCCAAGCCTTCTTGTTGGCGATGAGCTTGGTGTTCGTGTAGAGGAGCGTGTCGACGATCCTGAGCTTGTTCGCGCGAAGCGAATTGCCCGTCTCAGTCAGGTCCACGATCGCGTCCACGAGGTCCGGCACCTTCACTTCCGTGGCGCCCCACGAAAATTCGACTTCGGCGGTGACGCCGTGCTTGGCCAGGTAATCGCGGACGATCTTCACGACTTCCGTGGCGATGCGCTTGCCCTGGAGGTCCTTCACGGTCTTGATCGACGAGGCTTCCGGAACGGCGAGCACCCAGCGGCTCTGGACGGTGGAGGCGCGGCTGTAGACGAGGTCGCATACTTCGACGACGTCCGAGCCGTTTTCCACGACCCAGTCGTAGCCGGTCAGGCCGCAGTCAAAAAAGCCATGTTCCACGTACCGGCTCATTTCCTGGGCACGGACGAAGCGGCCGTCGAGCTCGGGGTCGTCGATGGACGGTTTGTAGGAGCGCGAGCTTTTGGTGATTTTGAACCCCGCTTTGGCGAAAAGGTTCAGGGTGGCTTCCTCAAGGCTTCCCTTCGGGAGGCCGAGCATCAGCAGGGGTTGGGAGGACGTACTCATGTCTCTCTCTTGTCTCTATGGTTATATGTAGCGTGCCATCTAACGCGGCGCAGGCGCGGGTGCTCAAGTCTAAATCCGCGGCGCCCTGCGCTTAGATCCGTTCCACTTCAGGTTGTCGCTTGCGCCGACGCTGCGGCGAGCGTGGATGCCCCATCCCCGCGTCGGCGCAGCGAAAGAGTGGTTCAGTAGCCGCGACACCTTGGAGTGAAACGGCTTTGGCGGGCTGGGCGTGTGGCAGGTGGGTGGGGGGCTGTAGAATAAAAAACCCGCCCCTGTGGAGGCGGGTTCTTTGAGAAGCGGAGATCGCTGTGGCCGCTTTGCTAGAACGAGTGGCGACGTTTGACGAGTTGCTGGGCAACCGCGAAGCGCGTGACGGCCTCGAGCTTTTCCAACTCCGCGGGGTCGACTTCCTTGCGCAGGCGGGCTTCGGCGAGCGCCTGTTCGGCGCGGGCCTGGGCCGCGGCAGCGGCGTCGGGGTCGATCTGCGCCACGTCGATGGCGGCCTCGGTCAGGACAGATACGGTGTCGCCGAGCACGCGGGCAAAGCCCTTGTCAACGGCGAGGAACTGCGTCTGCCCGGCCTTGGTGACGTCGAGCTCGCCCGGCGCCAGCATGGTGAGCAGGGGCTGGTGGCCGGGGAGGATACCGATTTCACCTTGCACCGTCGGCAGGACGACCGTGTCAACGGTGTCACTGTAGACGACGCGCTCGGGGGTGATGATCTGAAGGGTCAGCGGCATGGTGATGCGCGGGCGGCGGCCCCGCCTGGCTAGGCGTTGGCCTTGCCGGCGGCGATGGCTTCGTCGATTCCGCCCTTCATGTAGAAGTCGTTTTCGCTAAGGTGGTCGAGTTCGCCGTCGAGGATCATCTTGAATCCGCGGATGGTCTCGGCGACGGGCACGTACTTGCCCGAGAAGCCCGTGAAGACTTCGGCGACGTGGAACGGCTGCGACAGGAACTTCTGGATCTTGCGGGCGCGGAAGACCGTGAGCTTGTCCTCCGGCGCGAGCTCGTCGATACCGAGAATCGCGATGATGTCTTGAAGGTCCTTGTAGCGCTGGAGAACCGCCTGCACGCCGCGGGCGACGCGGAAGTGCTCGTCACCGACGAACTGGGGCTCAAGGGCCTTGGAGGTCGAGGCGAGCGGGTCAACGGCCGGGTAGATGCCGAGCTCGGCGATGCGGCGCTCCAGCACGATCGTGGAGTCCAGGTGGGCGAACGTGTTCGCCGGGGCCGGGTCGGTAAGGTCGTCCGCGGGCACGTACACGGCCTGGAAGGAGGTGATGGAGCCCTTCTTCGTCGAGGTGATGCGTTCCTGCAGGAAGCCCATCTCGTTCGCAAGCGTCGGCTGGTAGCCTACCGCGGAGGGCGAGCGGCCCAGCAGCGCGGAGACCTCGGAGCCGGCCTGCGAGAAGCGGAAGATGTTGTCGATGAACAGGAGCACGTCCTGACCCTTTTCATCGCGGAAATACTCGGCCATCGTCAGGCCCGTCAGACCCACGCGCATACGGGCGCCCGGGGGCTCATTCATCTGGCCATAGACCAGCGCCACCTTGGAGTTGGCGATGTTCTTCTGGTCGATGACGCCCGACTCACTCATCTCGTGGTAAAGGTCGTTGCCTTCGCGCGAACGCTCACCCACGCCCGCGAACACGGAGTAACCACCGTGCGCCTTGGCGATGTTGTTGATGAGCTCCATGATGACGACCGTCTTGCCGACGCCCGCACCACCGAACGCGCCGACTTTGCCGCCCTTGAGGAAGGGGCAGATCAGGTCGATGACCTTGATGCCCGTCTCAAGAATCGAGCCGGAAGTGTTCTGCTCGGTAAGGGGTGGGGGCGGGCGGTGGATCGGGTACTTCTTGTCGGTCCCAACCGGGCCCTTTTCGTCCACGGTGTCGCCCACGACGTTGAAGATGCGGCCCAGCACGGCTTCGCCGACGGGCACCTGAATCGCGGCGCCGGTGTCAACGACGTCCATGCCGCGGACGAGACCGTCGGAGGAGCTCATGGCAACGGCGCGCACGAGGCCTTCGCCGAGGTGCTGCTGCACCTCGCACACGAGGCGCGTGGGCTTGCCTGCGGGCTTATAATTGATCTCCAGCGCATTGTAGATCGCGGGGATCTTTCCCTCGGGGAACTTCACGTCGACGACAGGTCCGATGACCTGGACGATTTTGCCGATGTTGCTCATGAGCGCGTATGCTTGAAAGGATGGTTGGTTCGTGGGTGGGGCCGGTTATCTGCCGGCTGCGGCGGCGGCAGAGGCAATCTCCAGGATTTCCGCGGTGATGGCGGCCTGCCGGGCCTTGTTGTATTCGAGAGTGAGGCTGCTTTCGAGGCTCTTGGCGTTGTCCGTGGCGCTCTTCATCGCGACCATGCGGGCCGAGTGCTCCGAGGCCTTTGCGTCGAGGATCATCTGGTAGACCTCCTGCTTGATGAACAGGGCCGGCAGCTCGCCAAGGATGTCGGCGGGGCTGGGCTCGTAGATCATCTCGCGCGTGTCCACCGGCTCCTCAAGCACCTTGATTTGAAGGCGCTTGCGCAGCTCCTCAAGCTGGGCGTGCGCGCTGCGGAAGGGCACGAGCCTTTCCAGCGTGGGCTCCTGCCGCAGCGTGTTGATGTAGCGCGGGAACAAGATCTCGACGGTGTCGATCCGGCCTTCCGTGAACGCCTTGATCATGTACTCCACGATCGTGCGTACTTCCGAGAAGTTCACCCGGTCGGAGACCGAAAAATCGGCCAGGAGTTCGCGGCCCGCACGCGTGATGAACTGCGAGGCCTTGCGGCCGACGCAGACAAAGCGCGCAGAACGGTCGATTTCGGCGATCTGGCGGAAGAGGTTGGAGTTGAGGGGGCCGCACAGGCCCTTGTCCGTCCCGATTACCAAGATGCCGCGGTGCTGGACGGGGCGGGTTTGGAAGAACGGGTGGGCGATCTCCCCGGAGCGCACGAGCACGCTGTCGAGGATCTCGGCAAGAAGCAGCGCGTAGGGGCGTCCGGCGCGCGCGGCGTCTTGAGCACGCTTCATCTTGGACGTGGCAACGAGCTGCATGGCGCTCGTGATCTGGGCCGTGGTTTTTACGGCCTTGATGCGCCTGCGGATTTCGCGAATGCCCTTCATGAAGTTGGTGGGTGGTGCTTGGGCGCCTTAGACGGCAAACCCGCGCTTCCATTCCTCGACGGCAGCCTTGAGCTCGGCGGCGATTTCGTCGGAGAGTTTGGCTTCCGTGCGGATCTTGGTAAGGAGCGCTTCCTTGCGCGTGTTGTAGAACTCTTCGAGGCTGGCGCTCGCTTCGATGATCTTCTTGCGGTCAATCGAGTCGAGGTAGCCGTTCTGCATGGCCCACAGGAGCGCAATCTGCACTTCCACGGCCTTCGGCGAGAACGCGGGCTGCTTGAAAAGCTCAACGATGCGGCCGCCGCGCTCAAGCTGCTGCTTCGTGCGGGCGTCGAGGTCCGAGCCGAATTGCGCGAACGCCGCGAGTTCGCGGAACTGCGCGAGCTCGAGCTTCACCTTGCCGGCCACCTGCTTGAACGCCTTGATCTGCGCTGCGGAACCCACGCGCGACACCGAAAGACCGACCGAAATGGCGGGGCGGATGCCCTGGTTGAAGAGGTCCGTCTCGAGGAAGATCTGGCCGTCCGTGATCGAAATGACGTTTGTCGGGATGTACGCCGACACGTCGCCCGCCTGCGTTTCAATGATCGGCAGCGCGGTCAGGGAGCCGTTGCCGTTCTTCTCGTTGAGGCGCGCGGAACGCTCAAGCAGGCGGCTGTGCAGGTAGAAAACGTCACCCGGGTACGCCTCGCGGCCTGAGGGGCGCTTGAGGACGAGCGAGATCTGGCGGTAGGCGACGGCGTGCTTGGAAAGGTCGTCGTAAACGATCAGGGCGTCCATGCCGTTGTCCATGAACCATTCGCCCATGGCCGTGCCGGCGTAGGGGGCGATCATCTGGTTCGCGGGGTTGTCGGCGGCGGGCGCGCTGACGATGATCGTGTAGTCCATCGCCCCGTGGGCCTCAAGGGCCTTGATCGTGCGGGCGACGTTCGAGTTCTTCTGGCCGATCGCGACGTAAATCGAGTAAACCGGGCGGAAGGCGGGGTCGCCCGAGGCGAGGCCCTGGCGGTTGATGCGCGCCTGGTTGATGATCGTGTCGATCGCGATCGCCGTCTTGCCCGTCGAGCGGTCACCGATGATGAGCTCGCGCTGGCCGCGGCCAATCGGGATCATCGTGTCAATGGCCATGATGCCCGTCTGCAGCGGCTGGCTGACGGAGCGGCGCGGGATGATGCCCGGGGCAATCTTTTCGGTCGGGTAGAGGGCGGTCGACTGGATCGGACCCTTGCCGTCCACCGGGCGGCCGATGGCGTCCACCACGCGGCCCAGCAGGCCCTTGCCGACGGGGACGGAGAGCAGGCGGCCGGTCGTGCGGGCCTGGTCGCCTTCCTTGAGCTTCGACACGTCGCCCAGGAGCACGCAGCCCACTTCGTCTTCCTCCAGGTTCAGCGCGATGCCGAAGACGTTGCCGGGAAATTCGATCATCTCGCTGTACATGGCCTCGGAAAGGCCGTCTACGCGGGCAACGCCGTCAGCCAGCGCTACGATGCTGCCGACGTTCGTCTTGGCCGCGCCGGTGTCGAGGCGGGCGATCTCCTGTTGGATCTGTTCGAGGACCGTGCTCATTAAGATTAGTGGATTTTAAAGGGTGGCGGGTTGCGGGTGGTCTAGGCGAGGCGGTTCTGGAGCTGCGCGAGACGCCCGGCCGCCGACATGTCCCACACGTCGTCGCCGATGGTCACGCGCACGCCGGCGAGCAGGGCCGGGTTCGGTTGCAGTTTTGCCTCGATGGGCCGGCTGTACCGGCGGGTAAAGGAATCGGTCAGGCGCTTCACGGCGTCCGTCGAGATGGCGCCGGCATGTTCAATCACAGCCTGGCCGCGGCGGATCTCCTCCCGCATGTAGTGCTCATACAGCTTCAGGATGAGCCGCAGGCGGGAGCCATGCTGGGAGCCGCGCAGCGACGAGAGCACCGCGTTCACACGCTCGGTGGACGGCTTGCCGTTCTCCAGCGAGAGCGCGACGAGGCGTTTTACGAGTTCTCGGGTCTTCGGGTCCGCGCGCATGGGAAAGGTTTCCGGGGCGGGTTAGTTCTTGCTGTAGATTTCCTTGGCCGCAGCTTCGGCAAAGGTCTTCTTTTCGGGCTCGCTCAGCGTGCGGTCCAGCACCTTGCTCGTTGTGTCCACAACCAGGCGCGCAACCTCGCGGCGCACGTCGTTGAGCATCTGCTGGCGCTCCAGCGCTATCGCTTCGTTCCCCTTCTTCAGGATCTGCTCCGCTTCGGTGGAGGCTTCCTTCGTCGCCTTCTCGACAAGCGCTTTGGCCGTGTCGCGCGCTTCGTGGACGATGCGCTGGGCCTCAAGCGATGCCTGCTTCAGCACCTCCTGGTGCTGGCGCTCGGCGTCCGCGAGCTTCGCCTTCATCTCTTCCGCATACTTCAGGCCTTCGGCGATCTTCGTCTGGCGCTCCTCAAGGGTGGCGAGCACCGGCTTGAACGCCAGGAAATACATGAGCCCGGCCACGACGACAAAGTTCAGCGTCTGGAAGCCGAGTTTGGCCCAGTCCACCCCAAATTGGCTGGCTATTTCGGTGATGGGATTTCCGCCCGTGGCGGCGGCCGCGTCCTGGGCGGCCGAGGCAAGGATCAGCAGGGAGTCGAACATCGTTGGTGCGGAAAGGGCTGCGGAACTTCGGGAGAAAAGGGCTGCCGGCGCGGTCACAACCCGCAATTGGGGCGAGACCGCGCCGGACTTTCAAAACGGCTTAGCGGCCGACGAACAGGGCGTAGAACGCGACGGCTTCGGCAAGGGCCATACCGACGATGCCCTGCACGAGGATCTTGCCGTAGGCGCCGGGATTGCGGCCCACGGCTTCAACGGCCTTCGTGCCGACGAGACCCACGCCGATGGCGGCGCCAAGGCAGCCGAGGCCGCCCTGGAGACCCAGGTGGATGTTACCGGTGATTTCAGCGATGACTTCGATCATTGTAGTTTGTGAGTTGATTCTCCGTCCCGCCCACACGCATTGGCATGGTCCCGGGCGCGGAAAGCGCTATGTGTGTGTCTGAGGTGCTCGTCAGCAGCGGGTTTCCGGCCTTAGTGGCCGTGGCCATGTTCGGCTTCGTGGCCGCCCTCGTGGTTGCAGATCAGTCCAATGTAAACGGATACGAGGAGGGTGAACACGAAGGCCTGGATGAGGCCAATGAGCACTTCGATGAAATAGAAAGGCACCGGGACGAACCACGGAGCCATGGACGTCATCGCCGTCAGCAGGCTTTCGCCGCCGAAGACGTTGCCGAAGAGACGGCAGGAGAGCGACACGATGCGGAAGAGGATGGAAATGACCTCAATCACGCCGACGCCCAGGAAGATCACCGTAAGGAGCATGTAGATCACCCCCGGCACTTCCCGCTTGTCCGCCTTGTTGCCGAACAGGTCCAGGATCAGCACCTTCAACCCCGCGTAGCGCAGGACAAAATAAAAAAACAAAAAAAAGCAGAT
>CAZQIE010000029.1:0-31436 GCA_964593675.1 uncultured Opitutales bacterium | reverse complement strand
TTCAAACAGCTCGGTCACAATCTGTACAGTCTAAAATGTCGATTGGCCCTAAAGCGTGGCGGCGTTGACGGAAGAAAGGTCAGAGAGCATGTCAAAGAATTGGGGGTCCAGCAACGGCAGCAATTCCTGCAAAGTCGCATCGGCTTGCAGGAGCGCAGCATCGTCGAGAAGGGCGAGAGCGGAAGCGTCCAGCAGCGCGTCGTCAGGTTCCGAGGCGGGCGCAGGGGCGGTCCGTGCCGCAACGGTGGGTGCGGTTTCCGAAAAGGGGACCGGTTGCTCACGAAGGACGACAAACAGGCCGAGCGCAACGGCCGCGGCGAGAGCAAGCGTGGCGGCGGTCCAGGCGGGAAACGCGAAGACCTGCGACGAGCGCTCAGGCTGTTTCGCTGCGCCACACTCGGCCCGGATACGCGCGAGCGTTTCGTCGGCAAAGCCCGGCCGCACCGGCATCGGCCGCTTCAGCAGCCGGTCAATTTCGCGGTCCAAAGGGTCGGGTTGTTCCATCGAGCTCATGACACAAACTCCTTCAAGGCGTCGCGCAGTTTCTGGCGCGCCCTGAATATCCAGGTTTTTACGGAAGGGACGCTTGTCTGCATCGCCTCGGCAATTTCCTCGTACGACAGTTCCTGCTGCTTCAGAAGCAGCATCGCGGTGCGCTGGTCTTCCGGGAGCGCCTCCAGCGCCTTCGCGAAAGCCTCCTCGATTTCGAGTGTTCTCAACGCGGCGCGGCCCGGCTCCACGGCATGGAGGTCCGCCGGGTCCACGGTTTCAAGGGGCTTACGCCGACGCGAGCGGTAGTCATTGAGGAGCACCCGCCGGGCAACATGAAAGAGGTAGGTGGAAAACTTGGCCAGCGGCTGGTGGTAACGCGGTGCCGCGCGGTAGATCCGTATGAACGTGAGCTGCACGAGATCTTCGGCCTGTTGGCGGGAGTGCACGGAGCGTTCAAAAAAGGCCAGGAGGGGGCCCTGCCAACGTTCCACGATTTCCCGCAATGCGCCCTCGTCCCCCGCACCGACGCGCAGCATCAGGCGGGAATCCTCGTCGGCAACCGGGGTTTGGGTGTCGGCCATGAAGCTTGGGTCTAGCTCCGGGGCGACTCCGAGCCAAGCCGGAAGCACAGGTGCAAAAGCGTCCACACAGGAGAAAAACCCGCCGGGCAGAAGAAGTTTCACCTCCAGCAAAATCGCACCGAAAAACGACGCTGAACTTGACTGCGCGGAATCAATATATCACAATCCACGGACTGCTTGACCCCGGCGGCCAAACCCCGCTTTCCACCATGTTTCGCAATCTTCTTATTGGCTCGGTTTCCATTGCCGTCGTGTCCTCGCTTCACGCAGGCCCCCTGGGCCTCCAGATGCCCCCGCTGTCGAGCACGCGGATCGGCCTCACGGGCGTGAATACGAACAGCGAGGGCGTCACGGGGTACATGCAGAACGCGGACCTTGGGCACTCGGTGATTTCCCAGGGCGCAGTCCAGGCCCAAAGGGCGTACATGTACCTTGCAGGGCGTGAGCACAGCCCCGGTGCTGCCGGGACGGCTGCGGCCCATGGCACGAGCACGACGGGCATGACCAACATGGCCAGCTACATGACCGCAAACGGGCTTACCATCGGGAACCTGACGCTCTCCTTTGGCCAGAATGACGGCAACCTGACGCACTCCTGGTCCCTCAAGCCCGACACGCAGAACCTGAACTGGTCGGGCTCGGCGGGCTCCAATATTGAGGAGCGCATCTATGCGGTGGATGCCGCCTACCGGGCAACGGCCGAGATTGCGCTGGCGTACAACGGGACGAAAATCGTCACCTTTGGCTATACGCCCATTTACATGATCATCACCTACGGCGGGGGTGGCGGGAACGACAGCATTGTCAGCTACACGGACGCCGTTTCCGTCAGCAAGGTGGGCGCCCTGAATGCCACACTGGACGGTTTCGCCAACGCAATTATTTCGGACATTACGGCGGGCGGCGGCAAAGCCCAGCTCTACGTCGACACTTTCCAGACGGCGGCCCGCACGGACGAGACGCCTGCGGGGCTTACCATCGGGAATTTCAGTTTCTCGGGCTGGGTCCAGGCGGTCCCGGAACCGGCCACCACGGCTGGGCTTGCGGGCTTGGTCGCCCTCGGCGCCGCATACGTTGCGCGGCGTCGGCGCACCTGACCTTACGGCTCTGTTGCCTTTTGGCGGTAAGGGGCGGCCCGGAATACCGAGCCGCCTTTTTGTTGCCCCCTACGCTCGCACCAGGCCCCTACGCTCGCACGACACGTGGCCCTTTGAGCACGCATTGCGCCCGAGGCTTGCACCGGCGCCCGCCGGGCGATCATCATGGCGCGCAAAACGCGACCATGCGCCCACTTGTAGCCCTAGCACTGCTCTTGATCGGCATCGCCCCGGAGGTTTTCGGGGCCCCCAGCAACCCGCCCCCGCCGCAGAGGCCGGGCGTTCCCCCGCCCTTGCCCAAGGATTACAAGGTGGAGCGGCTGGAAAGTTTTGGGGCGTCATTGCCCGTGCCCGCAGGGTGGCAGTTCTGGCGTGAGGAACGCAGCGGGGCCGAGGCGTATTTTGCGGCTCCGGCACGGCCGCCGCGCGGGCAGCCGTTCAAGACGGGTCTCACGATCACCCTCGCCCGCAACATCAGTAAGCAGACCGGCAAGCGCCCGTCCGAATGGGCGATCCTGGCGATCCTGGAATACGCGAAGCAGGGCAAGGAAGTCTTTCCCCCGAAAGTCGGTGACCACTTCGGCATCCCCGCGGCGGTCGCCCGCATTGTGCAGGTTCAAAACCCCATGGACGCACCCCGCGTCTTCCACGTCATCGTCATCGGCGACGACGCCCGCGACCGCGCCTTCCTGATCTTTCTGGAAGCCCCAGAAGGGGACTTTGAAGCCGTCTGGAAGAAGGCCGTCCTCATGCTTCAGAACTTCCGCATAGACAGCGGGATCTGAACGCTCCCGTGGCGGTCAGAACGGAATCCGTCCCCGCAGGCACCGCACGGCCCCGGGTTGACTTCACGGCGGGTTTCTGAAAACAACATCGCCGGTAATTTCCCAGATCACAGGAGACATTATGCCCGTTCCCGAATTCCAGTATCAGGATCCTTTCCCCCTCGGGAAGGACGAGACCAAATACCGCCTCGTGTCCAAGGACTTCGTGTCCCTGGCCAAGTTTGAAGGCACGGACGTGCTGAAGGTAGCCCCGGAAGCCCTTACCGTCCTGGCAAATGAAGCGATGCGGGACGTCTCCTTCCTCCTGCGCCCGGCACACCTGAAGCAGGTGTCCGCGATCCTTGAGGACCCGGAAGCGTCGGACAACGACCGCAACGTGGCGCTCGCGATGTTGCGGAACGCGGAAGTTTCGGCGCGTGGAATCCTGCCCTTCTGTCAGGATACGGGCACGGCGACGGTGGTTGCCAAGAAGGGACAGCAGGTCTGGACGGGCGCGAATGATGCCGAGGCGATTTCGAAGGGCATCTACAAGACGTACACCGAGGAGAACCTGCGCTACTCGCAGACGGTCGCCCTCGACATGTACGAGGAAGTGAACTCGGGCTGCAACCTGCCGGCGCAGATCGACCTGTATGCGACGGAAGGCATGGACTACAAGTTCCTGTTCGTCGCGAAAGGCGGCGGTTCGGCGAACAAGACCTACCTTTACCAGGAGACGAAGGCGCTCCTCAACCCGACGAGCCTCGAGAAGTTCCTTGTCGAGAAGATGCTCACGCTGGGGACGGCCGCGTGCCCGCCCTACCACCTCGTGTTCGTGATCGGCGGCACGTCCGCCGAAGCGTGCCTGAAGACCGTGAAGCTGGCGTCCACGAAGTATCTGGACAGCCTGCCGACCAAGGGCAACAAGCTCGGTCAGGCGTTCCGCGACATCGAGATGGAAGAGAAGGTGCTCAAGGCGGCCCAGAAGTGCGGCCTGGGCGCCCAGTTTGGCGGCAAGTATTTCGCACTGGACGTCCGGATCGTCCGCCTGCCCCGTCACGGCGCCTCGTGCCCCGTCGGCATGGGCGTGTCGTGCTCGGCAGACCGCAACATCAAGGCCAAGATCACGAAGGACGGCCTGTTTGTGGAAGAGCTTGAGCGCAACCCGGGCAGCTACATCCCCGAGCGCTACCGCGGCAAGGTCGAGAGCAAGGCGGTGAAGATCAACCTGAACCGGCCGATGAAGGAGATCCTCACCGAGCTCACGCGCTACCCGGTGACGACCCCCCTCAGCCTGACGGGCACCATCATCGTCGCCCGCGACATCGCGCACGCCAAGCTGAAGGAGCGCATCGACTCGGGCAAGGGCCTGCCGCAGTACGTGAAGGATCACCCGATCTACTACGCCGGCCCCGCGAAGACCCCGAACGGCATGCCCTCTGGCTCCTTCGGGCCCACCACGGCTGGCCGCATGGACTCGTATGTGGACCTGTTCCAGAGCCAGGGTGCCTCGATGATCATGATCGCGAAGGGCAACCGCAGCCAACAGGTCACCGACGCCTGCAAGAAATTCGGTGGTTTCTACCTTGGTTCGATTGGCGGTCCCGCCGCCTTGCTCGCGCAGGAGAACATCCGCAAGGTTGAGCTCGTTGAATACCCGGAACTCGGCATGGAAGCCATCTACAAGATCGAGGTGGAAGACTTCCCGGCCTACATCCTCGTGGACGACAAGGGCAACGACTTCTTCAAGACGATCGGCACCTGCACGAAGTGCGCGAAGTAAGAAGCCCCTAAGCCCTCGTGGGACCTCAAGCCCGCATGAAAAAGCCGCGTCATCCTCAACGGGTGGCGCGGCTTTTTTGTTGGCGCACTATCGGTGCGCCCGTGCCTATGCGGCCTTATTGGAAGGCGCCGCCGAGCGCACCGGCACGATGACCTCTACGGGCGCACGCGGGGCCGCGCTTTCCGGCAACGGCACGCCGACAGCACCGGGGTCCGCGACGTTGAGCGGAACCTCCAACCGCAGCGGTTCCACGTAGCAGCGCGCCGATTCCGCCTGCTCGCAAAAGTAAAAGTCTCCTTCGATCAGCAGCTTTGCGGAGCCACTTGTCAGGAGCTTCAAGGGGAGGATCAGCCGCTCGCCCTGAAGCACCACTTCCGCCGGGGCCGAGACCACGGCGGGGTTACCCAAAACCACCCGGAAGCGGGCCGGTGCGCCGGGTGTCGCCTTCATGCCTGCGGGAGGTTCAAGGCGCAGGATCAACGTCGACTCGCCCGGAACGAACCGGATGGCCTCCAGGCTCCGTGCTGTAATGACGGTGGCCGCGCCCGTATCCACACGCAGCCGGTCCAGATTCGAGAGCCCAAGCGTATCGACCGCACCGGTGGTCAGGTTCAGGAGCCGGAGGACGTGGTTGTTGGTGTCCGCAATGTAGGCGGTTGTCCCGTTTATCCAAAGGCCGCCCGGCTCGTTGAGCATGGCTTCATTTCCCGCGCCATCGCGCCAGCCGGCGTCGCCCGTGCCCGCGACGGTCCGGACGGTGCGTTTTTCCGGATCTATGGCCTTTATTTTGTGGTTATAGCTGTCGGCCACGTAAACAAGCCCGTCGGCAACAGCCACCCCGAGGGGGTGCTGGAGCCTCGCCCGCTGTGCCGGGCCATCAACGTCGCCGAACTCAAACAGGCCCTCCCCCACAAGCGTCCGGACTTGGCCGGAAGGCTGGAGATCGGCAACCCGCACGGAGCTGGTCTCACTGTCCGCGAAGTAAAGCTTGTCGCCGGCACGGGCGAGGCCGCTGGGCTGGGCGAGGTCCGCCTGCAGGAGCGGCCCATCCTGAATGTCCTCCCGCCCGCTCCCGGCGTGAACGGACACGCGGCCGCTCTTGAGGTCGATTTTCCAGAGCTGGTGCGGGCCGGCCATGGCGACGTAGAGCGTATCGTCCGCAAGCGCGAGATCCCAGGGGCTGTTCAACTGGACGTCCCGCCCGATCCCGCCGGCGGCCCGAAACGCAGCCTGGGTTCCGTTGCCCGCAAGGGTGCTGACCTGCCCGCCGGAAAGCTCGATCGCCCGTACGGCGTGGTTTTCGGTGTCTGCGACATACAGCCGGTTGCGCGCCCGGTCGTGCGCGACGCCCTGGGGCCGGTTGAAGCGGGCGGTGTCCGGCTTGCCATCCACAAGACCCGCCTCGCCGGACCCGAACACCCGCAGCACGCTCCCGGACAGGTCCGTCTCGACGACGCGGTTGTGATTCGAGTCAGTGAAGAACAGCCTGTTGGAGGTGGCGTCACCCGTGATTTTGCCGGGATAGGCGAGAAGGGACGCAGGCCGTTTCGCGCGCTCAAGCGTGTTGTTGAGGGGGCTTCTGCGCAGCGTGCCCTTGCGGTTGTGGTGTGTTGCCACCTCACCGATCAGGCGGTCGAACATCTCGTAAAAGCCTTCGCCGGAAATCATTCCGATCACCTTCCCTTCCGGGTCGATAAGTACGAGGGTTGGCCACGCCCGTGCGCCGTAGCGGCGCCAGATGGAAAAGTCGCTGTCGTTTACGACGGGGTGCTCGATCTCGTAACGCAGGATAGCCTCGCGGATATTGCGGGAGTCGCGCTCGTTCTGGAACTTCGCTGAATGGACGCCGATGACCACGAGCTCTTCCGCGTACTTGCGTTCGAGGCGCTTCAGGTCCGGCAGGATATGCATGCAGTTGATGCAGCAATACGTCCAGAAGTCCAACAGCACGATCTTGCCGCGCAGGGCGGCCAGGGACAGCGGGCTGTCCGTGTTCAGCCATTCCAGTTCAGGCGGGAAATCCGGCGCCCGGACTGTGCCTTCAACAGGCGGGGTTGTCATGAAAGGTTCCTCCAGTTGCGGCGCAAGGCCCGGGCGCGTGAAAGCAACCCCGACCAACAACAAGGCCAAGCCCACAGCCGCAAGCAGGAGCACCGTTCCCAAGGAACGCACACGTCCCGACCTCACACCGTCGCCCAGTCCCATTGTTTCGCCACAGACTCAGTGAACCCTCGCTCCGGAGGAGGCCCCGGCCCAGTGCCGGGGGGGGAAAGCGAGGGCGAATGCAGTAGTGTAGCTTCCCAATCGGAAAGCGGGGGTGTCCTATAAGGCCTGATTTCCGGGACCGGGAAAAACCCGATCACCTGCGAAACTGGCCGCCAGCCCCTCCGGGTCCGCGACCGGGGTTTTGGATGGCGCGAAGGGCGGCAGCGCGTTCCTCGTCCGTCAACTGGAGCTTCTGGAGGGCTTCCTGGGCGGCCGCGGCGTCACGCCTGCCGTAGGAACGTGCGGCAATCTCAATCAGGCGTTGACGCAGGGCCGCGTCGGATACCGACGAGGCCCAGGCGAGCGCGGAATCGGGGTCGTACCGCGTTTCGTTGAAGACCAGTTGCTCGACCGCGGAATCGCGCGCCGTGCCCTTTGGCAGACCGTCGATCCAGACGGAGGCGGCATACGGGTCGTGTTGCACAAAACGGCGTGCAACGGCGGAGGTCGCGCGGTCCTTGCCGCGCCCATCAAGCCCCTCCACCCATTGCGCCGCGGCAGCGGGGTCCTGATTCGCCCACGCCGTGGCCACCGAGGCCAGCATCTGCGCCCGGTTGTCATCCGGAGAGAGCGTGGTGAGAAACTTGGCTGCGGCCGCGGGGTCCTGGCCCGCCCAGCCCGCAATCACGTTCACGAGGGCACGCCCGCGGTCACGCTCGGGGAGGGTTTGCGCCCAGGCGAGCGCGGCGTCCGGGTCAACGTTCGCCCAGGCACTCGCCGCGGCAGAGATCGCCTGATCCCGGCCGTCGGTTGCGGGGATTGCCGCCGCGTACTGCGCGGCTGCCGCCGGGTTCTGGCCGGCCCAGTTGTTGAAAATCGCGTCCATCGACCGCTGCCGCGTTTCATCAGCCGGCAACCGTCGCGTCCATTCGAGGGCACCCAGAACATCCACCTGCGCCCAGCTGTAGGCCAGCTGGTATGTCGCCAGCCGGCGAGCCTCGCCCTCTGGCAGCCCGTCCACAAACGCGCGGGCAGAAGTGGGGTCGCGCAAGGCTTCGGCCCCGATGAGCCTAGCTGTCAGCTGGTCGCCCATCACGCCCTTGGTGTGGCGCTCAATCAGGCTTCGGGCGGCCTGGAGGGAGAGGGCCCCCGGGTCGTCGGCCAAGCTTTCCAGGATCTCGTTGCGCTCGCGGCCGGCAGGGTAGGATTCCAGGAGCGTGGAGATCTGGCCCGGCACGCGACGCGCCATCTCAGGCCAGACCGCCCGCAGTGCCGTCCGGCGCTCCTGCGGAGGCAGCCCGCGGAGCCACGCCATGGCGGCCGCCGGGTCTTGCTGGGCCCACGCGCGGCCCGCGCTGGTGATTGCGGTCGTGCGCTCCACGCCGGGCGGAAGGCTGAGTGCCGCCTGCGCCGCGGCGACGGGGTCCCCTGCCCCAAGCACCTCAATCACGTCTCCTGAAGTCGCAGCCAACAGGCGCTCGGCGGACGGGAGTGACAGCAGGAGCGAGCGGGCTTTCTGGGGGTCGCTCGCCGCAACGGTGGAGAGCAGGGCATCGAACGCGGACGAGCGGAGGGTGGAATCGGTCAGCCCACGCGCGGCAGTCATCGCGGCATCGGGGTCACGGTCCGCCCAAGCCGTGAAGACGCCGGCGACGGCGGAGCTTCGCAGGCCCGGCTGCTGGGCCACCGCCCGCTCCAGAGCCGCCGCAGGCGCGAGTTCCGCCAGGCGCTGAAACACCTGCTTCCAGGCCAGCGGTCGTGCGGCCTCACCGGCCTCAAGCGCGAGAGCGAGAGCGGCTTCCGGGTCGATGCGGGCGACCGCGCCGATGACAGCCCCTATGGCTGCCTGAACGAAAGCGGGGGGCAAGGCCCGCGCAGCGGCCAGGGCGGCCTTCGGGTCTTTTGCGCCCCATTTGCTGAACACGGCCTGTTCGCGAAAGGCCCCGGCGAAATCGCCACTCTGCCGCCGCAGGTACAACAAGGCGGACTGGGGGCTGATTTCCGTAAGCCGCCCGAGCAGAGCGACGATGGGCCGCTCACGCAAGGTGCCAGGCCAGCCTTCGACCATCAGAAGGGCGTCCACGATCTTCGGTTCGTCGAGACCCGAAAGCTTGCCGAACAGGCTGCTGATCTGCGCGGTCGTCGCCCGGCCGTCAGCCAGAGCGCGCAGGTCTTCCACAAGGTCCGGGGCCACGTTTGGCGCGGCATCCATCGTTGCGGCGCGCAAGTGCCTGCGACCAACAGTGCCACCGGGCAGCGGTTGGGTGGCCACGCCCGAAGCACTGCGTTCCTCCCCACCGGATTTCGCCTTTCTTGTGGGCGGCAGGGCCGTCCCGAAAAAGTAGCCGAGCGACACGCCGAAGATGAGCGAACCGACAATAATGGAGAGGGCCGACCGCGTTGGCTGAAGCATACGGAGAGAGGTAGCAGTTGCGGAAACCAGGGCGAGTGAGGAGGACCGCGCAAACCAAAGTTTAAGCGGGCGAACGCCGGACACAAGCGCCTATCAGCCCGTTTGGGGCAGCGAAAGGCCGGGAATCTTCCACCGCAATGTCCACCTAAGCCGCGACGCCACAGGAAGGTTCACAGCCTGAAGATTGCACCGAGCCTGCGCCCCAACAACACGGAGGCCCCCAGGATCGTTCCGGCGAGAAACAGCATCGCCCAGGCGCCGAGAGCGGACGCGACAAAGGGGCCGTCACCCAGCCACCCCATCAGCTCGAAAATCGCCTTTGTGATGGGAAAGAACTGCTGCCGCTGCGCGAGCAGGAGGGAGTCTGAGACCTCCAACATGGACTGCGCGAACACGAGGAGTCCCCCGGCCAGCAGGTTTGCGGCTATCAGCGGAAGCGTGACCCGCAGGAACACCCGGGCCGGTGGCGCCCCGAGGTTCTGCGCCGCCTCTTCATACGTCCGGCTTGTCTGCTGGAGCCCCGCGGCTGCCGCACGCACCATGAACGGGAGCTTGCGGACGGCGTAGGCGATGATGAGGAGCCAGGTTGGGTTTTCAACGGGGTTGAGGAAGGCGAACGCGCGGCCTTCGCGGCTCATCGCCAGATAGCCGAAGGCGAGCACGATCCCCGGAACCGCGAGCGGGAGCATGGTCAGCGCATCCAGGGCGGCCAGCCCCCTCAACCGCGTGCGCGTGAGCAGGAAAGCGATCGCGAGCCCGAGCGCCACGGACAACACCGTTGCGGCGCCGGCATATATTACGCTGTTGCGGATGGCCGGGACAACAAGCGCGTCGCCAAGCGCAAGGCGGTAGTTTTCGAGCGTCCAAGCTTCCGGAAGGAGCGTCCCGTACCAGTCACGCGCAAAGGACAGGCACGCCACGGCGGCGTGCGGCAGCAGCGCCACAAGCGACACGGCGACAAACACGCCCGTCATCGCCCAACGCGCCAGACGTCCCGCCTGCCGCGGCTGGGCGGCGTGGCCCGCCCGCGCAAACATCTCGTGGGCATCCCGGCCAAAAACCCCGCGGCCGAGGGCGTAACAGAGCGCGCTGAGGCCGAGCATCACCGTGACCAGGGCAAACGGGAACGGGCTTTCGCCTACGTCTTTCAGCCCGTTAAAAATCTGCACGGACGTAATGCGGGAGTAATTGAACATAAGCGGCACGCCCAGTTCCGTAAACGCCCAGACAAACACGAGCGTGGCACCCGCGAAGATTCCCGGGCGCATGAGCGGGAGCGTGACGCGGCAGAACCGGCGCCACCCCGTACACCCGAGGTTTTCAGCGGCCTCCTCCAACGCAGGATCAATGTTCGCGAGCGCCGCGAGGATGTTGAGGTACAGCACCGGGTAGAGGCTGAAGGCACTGAGGCCGATCATCCCCGCAAAACGCCCCTCCCCCAGCCAGTCCACCGGCGAGGCCATGACGCCGAGGCCGATCAACGCGGTGTTCAGCACGCCGTTCACGCCGAGCAACTGCTGAATGCCGATCGCACCGACGAAGGGCGGCAGGATAATCGGGAGCAGCACCACGCCCATGAGCGCTTCGCGTCCCGGGAAAACGTAGCGGTCGGCAAGCCAGGCCAAGGGCAGGGCGATCACAAGCGCGCCTATCGTGGACCCCGCCCCGAGCAACAGTGCGTTCCACAGCCCCTCTCGATAGACCGGGTTTGCAAAAACCTCCCTGGCGTACGCAAACGTCAGGGCCCCGCTGGCGTCAAAGAAACCGCCGCGCAGGATCTCAAGGATCGGCCAGACGAAAAAGCAGGCCAGGAACAGCCAAATGCCCACGTAGAGGACCATCGGGGCGAAGCGTCGGGACATTCCGCTATGGTGGCCCCTGGCCGACCGTTGGCCACACCGAAAAACTTACACCTGGGCTAATAGCGCGGCATTGCGGGCTCGACTTTATCCGCCCACGCGTCAATCCCGCCCCGCAGGCTCGAAACCCGCGTGAAACCCCGTTCCCGCAGCAGCCTGGCCGCCGCCAGGGACCGCATCCCATGGTGGCAGTACGTCACGATCTCGCGGTCGCGCGGCAGCTCGCCAAGCCGCTGGGGGAGCTGGCCTCGCGGGATCGCAACGGCCCCCGGGAGCTTGCAGATCGCGACCTCATAGGGCTCGCGGACGTCCAGCAGCAGCGGGGCGTCTCCCGCAGCAAGCCGGCTGTGCAAAGCCTTCACGTCCGTCTCCAGAGGAACCTCCTGTACGCCCGTTGACATGCTCTGTTCTTCGGACGCGCAGGACCAGACATAAGCCTCGGGCTTCAGGCCCGTGATGCTGGGATGCTCGCCACACAGCGGGCAGGCCGGGTCACGCTTCACCGCCACCGTTCGCGCCCGGACGTCGAGCGCATCAATCACGAGCAGCCTGCCACGGAGCGGCTCGCCCAGACCGAGGCGGTATTTGATGGCTTCGAGGACCTGCCAGCTGCCGATCACGCCACACAGGGCCCCGAACACGCCCGCCTGCTCGCAGTTCGGCACGGTTCCCGGCGCCGGCATTTTCGGGAACAGGCACCGGTAACACGGGCCGCCGTGCTGCGGATCGAACACGGCAACCTGTCCTTCAAACTGGAAAATGCTGCCATGGATGAGCGGCCTGCGGGCGAAGAACGCGGCGTCGTTCGCCAGATAGCGCGTGGGAAAGTTGTCGGAGCCGTCGAGGATCAGGTCGTACTGCGAAAACAGGTCCACCGCGTTGCCGACGGTGACGCCCTCGGGGTGGTCGACGAGCGTCACCCCCGGGTTCAGCGCGAGCAGGCGTGCCCGGGCCGAGGCCAGCTTTGGCGTGCCGACGCCTGGCGTATCGTGCAACACCTGGCGCTGGAGATTGTGCAACTCCACCCGGTCAAACTCCGCCAGGCCCAGCGTCCCCACCCCGGCGGCCGCGAGGTACAAGGCGGCGGGACTCCCGAGGCCCCCGAGGCCGATCAGCAAGACGCGTGTGTCGCGCAGCTTCTGCTGGCCCTCGACGCCGACCCCCGGCAGCCGTACGTGGCGGCTGTAGCGTGCAAGAGCCTCGGCCGTGAGCGGAACGCCTGAATCGTGCATGCGCGAAAACATGGCGGCGAAGCGCCCTCCCCGCAATACCGCCGATGAGGGCTTTTCGTTTTCCCCATATTTTGAGCAATGAGGTTTAAATGCCCTGTTGACCCTAACCGCCGGAGCCCTAACTTCTCCGCCATGAGCCACCGCTACGTCGTCATCATGGCCGGAGGCCGCGGCGAGAGATTCTGGCCGCAAAGCCGCCTGCAACGCCCCAAGCACCTGCTGCCTATTGTGGGCAACAAAGCCATGCTGGCCCAGACCCTGGACCGCCTGTCGGGCCTGGTGCCCCCGCAAAACATTTTCATCCTCACCAGCCGGGACCAGCAGGCCGCGGTCCGGAGCGTCTGCCCCCAACTCCCGCCGGAACAGGTGATCGGTGAGCCCATGGGCCGGGACACCGCCGCCGCGGTCGGCCTGGCGCAATTGCTCATCCGGCGCAAGAACCCCCGCGCGACGTGGGCCATGCTGCCCGCGGACCACGTCATCCACGACGGCGAGGGCTTCCGGGCCACCGTGGCCACCGCTTTTGCGGCGGCAGAGCGCGACAACGCCCTTGTCACAATCGGCATCCGCCCCTCGTACCCGTCAACGGGCTTCGGCTACCTGCACCGCGGCGCGGCCCTTGACGCCGCTGAAAACCGCCCGGTCTTCCGCGTCTCCCGCTTTGTGGAAAAGCCTGACCGCGACCGCGCCCGGCAGTATGTGGACAGTGGCGAATACCTCTGGAACGCCGGCATGTTCGCCTGGACCGTCGAGTCCCTGGGCACCGCTTTTGCCAAACACGCCCCGCGCCTGGCCGCCGCCTTCACCGCGATTGACCTCGATCTCGACCACAGCGAGAGCCTCGACTCAGTCCTGGACAGGCACTACCCGCAGCTCGACAAGATTTCCGTGGACTACGCCATCATGGAAAAGGCCGAGCGCGTCGAAATGGTGGAAGCCGCCTTTGACTGGGACGATGTCGGCGAATGGTCAGCCATCGCCCGGCACTGCGCCGCGGACGAACGCGAAAATGTGGTACGCGGGCAAGCCGTGATCGAAGACGGCCGTGCAAACATCGTGGTCGGCGAAAACGGTCACCTCATCGCCCTGCTGGGTGTCGACGACCTCATCGTCGTCCAGACCGCCGGCGCGACGATGGTCTGCAAGCGCGACCGTGCCCAGGACGTCAAGAAGCTCGTCCAGCGCATCCAGACAGACCCCAATCTAAAGTCGCTGCTGTAGGAGCCGCCCTTTGTCAGAAAACCGCCACGGCTTACTCCCGCGGCGGTTTTTTTTTGTACACAAGGCAGGGACGAGGCCCGGCCTTTTCCGGGAACGGGTGAGCCGAGCTCGCCACAACGCAAAAAACCCGTGTCGCCTGCAGCCGTGAGCTTTCGAGGGCTCGCCAGCCGAACGGTAACACGGGTTTTGCGCGGACTTCCTTTTTAAGTAAGCCCGCTTGGAAGCGGAACCTTAGACCTTCTCAACCAACCCAGCCTTGAGCGCCTTGACGGCGACCCAAAGGCGCTTCACCTGCCCACTGGGCAGCTTGACGCGCACGCGCTGCAGGTTCGGCTTGAAGGTCCGACGGGTGCGTTTGGTCACGTGCGTGCCGATGCCCCCGCTCTTCTTCGACTGACCCTTGCGGTGGATGATGTTGCCCGTGACGGGCCGCTTGCCGGTAATCGCGCAGATCCTGGCCATAAAGATACCTCTGTTGGAAAAAGGCCCTAAGCTACCTTCCCGCTTCCTTCTGGCAAGCGTTTTTTTGGAGATTTTCCATTCCCGTGTTTTGCACCCCGGAAACCCCGGGAGCCTCCAGCTTGCTCCAGCGGTGCAGCGCCCGTGAAAGCAGCCCGCGCCGCGGCCCCAGAACCCAGGCGGCAAGGAAAGCGAGGCCCGCGACGACCGTCATCGCGCCGGCAATGGAACAGTTCAGCCAGGTGGCCAGATGCAGGCCGCCGAGCGGGTAAACCAGTGCCGGGACGAGGAGAAAGAACAACGCGCGCGGAAGCCGCTCGAACAGCAGGAGCGCCGTGGCTCCGGGAAAAATGAGCATGGCAATGACGAGGATTGCGCCGACGGACTCGAAGGCGCTGACGATCACGACCGCGAGCACGAGCGCCAGCCCGTAGTGGAAGACAGCGGGCTTCAGGCCCAGGGAGCCCGCCAGCCCGGAGTCGAAGGAGGTCACGAGGAGTTCCTTATAGAAAGCAACGACGCCGAGCGCCACCAGCCCCGTCACCACGCCCATGCGCACAACGGGCAGCGGCCCGAGGGGCAGCCCCGCCACGGTCACGGGTTCGGCGAGGCCCGTGAAGGCGATCTCGCCATACAGGAGGCAATCGGTGTCGAGGTCCACCTTGTCCGCAAACAGCGAGACCATGACCACGCCCGCCGCGAAGAGCGTGGAAAAGACGATGCCAATGGCTGCATCGGGCTTCACGCGCGAGCGCCGGTGCACGACCTCAATGAGCACGACGGCCAAAGCGCCCGCCAGCACCGCCCCCGTGAACATGGCTGGCGTGCTCCGCGAGCCCGTAATCAGAAACGCCAGCACAATGCCCGGCAGCACGCTGTGCGAAATGGCGTCCCCGACAAGCGACATGCGCCGAAGCACCACAAACATGCCGGCCAGCCCGCAGCCGAGCGTGACAAAGAAGCCCATCGCCACGATTGCGAGCGTGCTCTCCCAATAATCCGTCCAGGGCGTAATGAAAACAGCCCGGAAGTCGAAAGCTGGAATCAGGTCGAACATGCGTCAGTAGCCCGGCGTGCGCGGCATCGGGCGTTCCGGTGCGGGGCCCTCGCCTCCCCGCTCGCGGTCGCCGGGAATCCTCCGGCCATGCGGGTCGAGGTTCGGGTAGTTCAGGCGCTTTTCGAGGCGCGCCACCGTTTCTTCCCCCAGTACGTGCTCGATGATTTCCGCGTCGTCGTGCACATGATCCGCCGGGAAGTGTGCGGCGTTCGTAAGGTACAGCTCCCAAAGACGGTGGTTGCGCACGATCTGGCACGCACGCTCCCAACCCCGGGGCGTAAGGTGGACGGCGATGGCAGCCAGCGCGCCTGCGGGGCCTCCCGTCAGCGTTGCAAAGCCCGCACGTTCGAGCGCCAGGGCCTGCCGGTGCGCCTCCGCGAGCGACTCAGACCGCCTCCCCGCAAGCGCCTCCAGTGACACGCCTTCCTCGGCAAAGCCGCCGGCTTCGCGCACTTGGTAAATGCTCTTGAGCGTATTCTCCAAACGGATACGCGCCGACCGGCTGCGCTGGCGCCACCATCGCGGCAGCAGCCCATGCCTCGGCCCAAAAAAGAACGCCGCGCAGAATACCGAAGCCGCAGCCAGCACGATCAACGGTCCCGTCGGCAGGTTGTTTCCCACAAAAGACAGGAAGACTCCCGCCGCCCCGGAGACCATCCCAAAGGCGCTCGCCAGCACCAGCATCACCGGGAAGCGGTCCGTCAGCAGGTAGGCCGAAGCCGCCGGGGTTATCAGCATAGCGGACACGAGCACCACGCCGACGGCCTGAAGTGACACCACAACCGCAAAGGAAAGCAGGAGCATGAGCGCGTAGTGCAGGCACCTGGCAGGGAGGCCCGAAGACCGGGCAAACCCGTTGTCAAAGGCCAGCACAACGAGCTCCTTGTAGAACAACGAAACCAGCAGCAACGCGGCAACCGTAACGGCGCCGATCAACGAAACATCCTGCACCGAGAGGGCGGCCGCCTGGCCAAAGAAGATCTTGTCCAGGCCGCTCTTTGTCCCCACCGGAAGCCCCTGGATCATCGTCATCAGGCACGTGCCAGCCCCATAGAACCCCGCGAGCACCATGCCCATGGCCGCGTCCTCCTTTATCGTCGTCGTGTCGCGGATCAGGCTCACCACCACCACGCCGAGCACACCTGCAACGGTGGCCCCGACGAGGATGGCGAACGGGTCTTTCGTCATGTTCCAGAGGAACCCGAGGGCGACGCCCGGCAACACGGCATGGGAAAGCGCGTCGCCAAACAGGGACAGGCGCCGTACCACAACAAAGCTCCCGAGGAGCCCGCAAACGAGGCCGAGCAGGACCGTACCCGCGAGCGCCATGCGTACCGCGCTGTCCTCGAACGACAGGAACCGGGCTGCCTGCGCAGCCCAGTCCACGGTGTGCAAGTCCCCGATTTTCGCGGCCTGTGCGGTGCCTGCGCCGTACACGGTGAGCGCGCACACGCACAGGGCGAGCCGCCACCGCGCCCCCACCGCAAGCGCCCTCAAGCATGCGCCGCGCACCCGGCCTGTCCCCTGCCTACTCATCTTCGAGCTTTGGCGCGATGGTGCCCAGGGGGCGGTCCGGGGCAACCTCGGTGAGGATGTTCAGACGTCCGCCGTAGGCGCGCTGGAGGTTCTCGTAAGTAAAGGTCTCGGCCGTCGGCCCGAACGACACAACCCGCATATTCAGGAGCAGGATCATGTCGAAATACTGCCGCGCCGTGGTGAGGTCGTGATGCACCACGAGCAGCGTCTTTCCACGCCGCTGTATGTCGCGCAGGATCTCGATGATGGCGGCCTCGGTCGCGGCGTCCACGCCCACGAACGGCTCGTCCATGAAATACAGGTCGCTCTCCTGCGCGAGGGCGCGGGCGAGGAAGACACGCTGCTGTTGTCCGCCCGACAGGTTTGCAATCTGCCGGTTCGCGAACGCGCCCATGTTGACCTTTTCGAGGCACGACATGGCGAACTCACGGTCCCGCCGTCCCGGCCGGCGGAGCAAGCCGAGCCGGCCGTAACGCCCCATGAGGACAACGTCGAGCGCGCTCACCGGGAAATCCCAGTCCACGGACTCGCGCTGCGGCACGTAGCCGACACGCGAAATTGCTTTCTTGAACGGCTGACCAAAAAACCGCACCCATCCCGAGGAGACCGGCACAAGCCCCATGCACGCCTTGATGAGCGTGGATTTGCCGGCGCCGTTCGGGCCGATGATTCCCACGAGCTTGCCCCGGGGCACCGCGACGTCCACGCCGTAGAGCACCGGCTTGCGGTGGTAGGCAATCGTCAGGTCGTGGATCTCGAGAGGTGGGGCCTCCGCCATCACGCCCGCTCCTGGAGCGGTCATGCGCGCTGCGCCGCCCTCCGCCCCCCCGGTTTCCTTGCGCACAAAGTCAAACATGGGCCGTCCGCTACTTGAGCGCCTCCACGATCGTGTTCACGTTGTGCCGGAAAACGCCCTCATACGTGCCGACGTCATACCGCTCGCCCTGCGCCCCGGTTTCCATCTGCCCCGGCGCTCCGGTCGAATCGGAGAAAAGCTCGCCACCCACGCGCGCACCGGAGTCCTTCGATATCCGCTCGATCGCGGCAGGTGATACGCTTGTCTCAACAAAGATGGCCTTCACGCCATGCTTCCGGATGAAGTCCACGGTCTTCGCGATATCCGCGAGCCCGGCTTCCGAAACGGTTGAGACGCCCTGCACGCCGACGACCTGCACGCCATACGCGCGGCCGAAATAGTTGTAGGCATCGTGGCTCGTGATGAGAATGCGGCGGGCCTCAGGCAGGCTTCCGAGCCGCTCACGCGCCCAAGTGTCGAGCTCCGTGAGACGCTGCCGGTATGCTGCGCCCCGCTTTGCATAGGCCGCCGCGTTGGCGGGGTCGGCTGCGGAAAGCGCCTCGGCAACGGCGTCCGCGCAAAGGGTCCACAGCTTTGGGTCAAACCACACGTGCGGGTCGTGCTGCCCCGGCTCGGGCTCCAGCAGACGCTCCGCAGGGATGCGCTCCCCTACCGCGACCACGCGCTTGCCCCGCTTCGCCACCCGCGCCAGCACATCGCCCATCCTGCCCTCAAGATGCAGCCCGTTGTGAAAGATCACCTGTGCGGACTGCAACTTCTGCACGTCGAGCGCCGTGGCCTTGTAAAGGTGCGGGTCTACGCCCGGGCCCATCAGCGCCTCAAGCTTCACATCGTCGCCCCCGACCTCACGCACGAGGTCCGCCACAAGCGTCGTCGTCGCGGCCACGCGCAGCTTCTCTGCCTGCGCCAGCGGGGCCAAGGCAAAGGCCAGTGCCAACGCAAGCAGTCCGCCCACCATGGAGGGCAAGCGTTGCCAAAAGTTCCGACCGCTGTGGATTTGGTGAGCCATTATGTAAAAGCGACGCTTACCGGTACAACGAATTTGAGAAAACGCAAGCCGGTTTTTGATTAATCAAAAACCCCAAAAAAATCCTCGCCGTATGCTTTCCCTGCCAGCCACTTAGAGCGGTCTACTCAGGCTGTCGCACAAGGCGGCCTGGCTTTTACTTTTGCGCCGACGCGAGGAGGGGGCGTCCGCAGCCGCCCCGTGGCCGCATTCCGAGCCGTGCAGCCAAAAGAAAACGGCGCACGCCGTGCGTGGCCGCCGCGTAGGCGTAAAACGCCAGCTTAAGGTAGAAGTGCTGTAGCGGTTTCTGGAATTTTCATGGGGCACACCCGGTCGCCTGGGGCGCACCTTCACCGGCTTGCCAGCTTAAGCCTAAAGGCCCGGGGGCTCATGCCCGTAAGCTGTTTGAACCGCTTTGAGAAGTGAAAGCCGTCGCAAAACCCGAGGGCCTCGGCGATCTCCTTGTCCGAACGACCGCCTTCCTCCATCCACGCGCACGCGGTTTCGATCTGGCGAAGCGCGCGGTAGCGGGTCGGGGACATGCCCATACTTCCGGCGAAGGTCTTCCGGAAGGTCTCGTAGTTTGTGCCGAGCCGCCGCGCCAGGTCACGCAGGTCGAGCGGCCCCGTGGGTGCGGTTTCAATAAGCGCACAGGCGCGCGTCATCCAGTCCTCGCCCCTGACCAACCCACCGCGTCCGGGAGCCAGCCCTTGCAGGTCCAGAAGGAACGACATGAGCCGGAGGTTTTCCCGCATGGCTTCGGCAGCCGTCACCGGCCCGGGTTGCGTGATGATGGCGTCGAGCTTCCTGCGCCATACCTCCACCGGCTCAACGTGGCGCACGGGGGGCCGCAGATTAGACCCGCCCTGGCTGAAAAACAGGTCAAAGAGCGGCCCCTCAAAACACAGGTAACGCTCGGTCCACACCTGCCCCTCGTCCGGCCCGTAACGGTGCGCGAGACGCGGGCTCACCAGGATAAGCCCCCCGCTGCGCAGACGCGACTTGTAGCCCCACGCATCCCGGTATTGGCCCGCACCGTCGAGGAGCAACACGACGGCGTAGCGCCCCAACACCCGGTCCGATCCCACACCCCTTGAGCGGTCAAGAAAACCCGACTCCGTCACGCCGCCGAGGCCGGGCGCTGGCTCCCGGTGGAAGACCCGCAACATGGGCGCCGCGGTTCCCCGCTCCTTTGTCACATCCGCCATGCCCGGAAGTGTGTCAGACCCGCAAGCCGGCCTCCAGCTCTTTTCCCAAATCATACAAGTCTTCGCCCGCTTTCGCCCATTCCAGAAGGCCCCTGAAATATGAGAAAATCCCTACACAGCCAAATTTCCGCTTTAACCCGAACCCACGTATGACCCCCCGCGAAAATTTCCTGCGTTTCATGCAGGGCGAAGCCCCCGCCTGGCTCCCCTCCGAAATCCCGATGACGCCCCCGATCGAGGAGCGGCTCCGCAAGGCCACCGGGGCGAAGGATCTCGAGGACCACTTCCAGACGGACTTCCGCCTGTTCGGCCCGAACTGGCCCGACGTGTCCGCTGCGTATGAGTCCGCCTACCGCGCCTGTGGAGTTCCCCTCCCCGAGCCCCACGAGATCGTCTGCTACGGCATCACCTACGCGCTGCCTGACCGCGAGTCCATGGGCGAAGCCTGGCACATGAAGCAGTTTTTCCACGCGCTGGCGGACCTCACGCTCGACCAGATCCGGAACCTGCCGTGGCCGGACCTGCGCGACCCGCGCCCCTACGCCCACTTCAAGTCCACCGTCGAAGACATCCATGCCCGGGGCCTCGTCGCCGTTGGCAGCCTTGAGTGCACGGTCTTTGAGCACTCCTGGTACCTCCGCGGCATGGACGCCTTCTTCGCTGACCTCGCCGATGAAACCGGCGTTGCCGAGTTCCTCATGGACTGGTTCACCGAGCGCAGCATCGCCGTCTCCCGCGCCATGGTGTGCGCCGGCGCGGACGTCATCCGCCTCGGAGACGATATCGGCATGCAGCACACGATGCTGATGTCCGCCTCCATGTGGCGGGAAAACCTCAAGCCCCGCCTGGCCCGCGTGATCCGTGCCCTCCGCGAGGAAGAGCAGGCGCGCGGCCGCAAAGTCTGGGTATTCTACCACTCCGACGGCGACATCCGCTCTGTCATACCCGAGCTCATTGAAGTGGGCGTCGATATCCTCAACCCGCTCCAGCCCGAGTGCATGCCGGTAAAGCAAATCGTGGAAACCTATAAGGACCGAGCCGCGTTCTGGGGGATCATTGGCACCCAAACGACGATGCCCCACGGCACGACCGCTGACGTCGAGCGCTCCGTCGACGAGGTCGCGGATCTGGTCCGGGCCGGGGCGAGAATTGTCGTCGCGCCCACCCACGTCCTCGAACCCGACGTGCCGGACGCCAACGTGCTCGCCTTCCACAAGGCCGTCCAAAAGACCCGCTCCACGCTCCGTCCCTGCACGGTGTAGTCCTCCGGAGCCGGCTCCAGCCCCGAAAACCTTGCGGGCGGTGCCCGTAGTCCCGGCGCGCGGTGTCTGTGAGACTGCCCGGCCTACGGCCACTAGCTGGAAGCCCGTGCATCCGGCTCGACGGCCCCCATGCGGCGGCCGCATACTCGGTCCCGTGAAGATCCAGCCGGTTTCATTGGAAGCGGTGGCGCGGGAAGCAGGCGTCCACAAGACGACCGTTTCGCGCGTTTTCCGCAATAACCCGAGCATACCGGAAACGACCCGCAACCATGTGCTCGAAGTTGCGGCCCGACTCGGCTACAAGCCCAATCCCCTCGTCAGCGCGCTGATGCAGCGCGTCCGCAGCACGCGCCACGCGAGAAACCTGCCGGCCACAGCACTGGCTTACCTCGCGCAAACGAACCCGCGCCGCGGCAACCCGACCGAACGCGCCGCGTATGAAGGTCTGCGCGACCGCGCGGCCAGCCTCGGCTACAGTGTGGACCTGTTTCACCTCGGCAGCCGCCCTGACATCCGTCGGTGCCTCGGCCGAATCCTCCAGACCCGCGCTATCCAGGGCGTCGTCCTCGGCTTTTTCGTCGAGCCGCATTTCGACTTCGATATCGACTGGTCCCGCTTTTCCGTCGCCGCGATCGGCAGAGGGCTGGATAAACCTCCCGTTCACCGCGCCCTGAACGACCAGGTCCAGCACCTGGCCCTTGCCGTCGCCCAGTGCGCCGCGCGCGGCTACGGCAGGATCGCGCTGGCCATCGAAACCGGGGATGAAGAGCGCGTCGCCTACCGCTACACGGCCGGAATCGCCATACAGGCCGCGGCACGTCCGGAGCTGGCTTTCCTGCGCCTGCCCGACCAGGCCTATCAGGTGCCCCAGGTATTCAATTCCTGGATACGGAAGCACAAGCCTGAAGTCCTCATCACGGCCACCTCCGAACACTCCGGATGGCTGGAGGAAGCCGGGCTTGGGCCTGAAGAAATCGGACTTCTCCACCTCAACGCTGAAGTCGCCGCGCCCCGGATATCGGGAATCCTGCAAGACTTCCGCCGCCTCGGCGAAACCGCCGTCGACATCGTGGACAGCCAGCTGCGCTGGAACCAGCGCGGCATTCCCCCCTACCGCAAGGACGTGACTGTTCCCGGGACCTGGCGCGAAGGCTCAACACTACGCCCCCTCCCTGCAGGTGCGGCAATCAGCCTCCTCCCCACAAACGCCTGACGCCCGCCGTTGGGAAGCAGCACTTCCTGCTTTACTTCTTGGCTATTTTGCCAATTAGTCACCCTGTGGGAACGGACACGAAAAGGCAGGCCGAAGTGCGCGCAGGCATCATCAAGAGCCTCGCCCACCCTTCGCGCGTGCTCATGATCGACGCCCTCGCCCAGGGCGAACGTTGCGTGTGTGAGCTTGCGGACCTGATCGGCGCTGACATCTCGACCGCCTCAAAACACCTGTCCCTCCTCAAGGCCGCCGGCCTCGTGGCCGTCGAGAAGCGCGGCCTGAACCAGTATTATCGCGCCGTCTGCCCCTGCCTTTCCGCGTTCTTTGCCTGCGTGGACTCCATATCCGCAGCCAAAGCCGCATCCCTGACCGCAAGACCGGGCCGCCCAGCGGCTGCGCGCAGCGGTCGCACCTGCCCTTCCAGGAAATGTCGCCCATGAATACGTCCGCAACAACGTCAGCTCCCGCGAAACGGCTCGATTTTTTCGAACGCTACCTGTCCCTCTGGGTCCTCGCCTGCATGGTGGTCGGCGTCGGGTTTGGCAAAGCGTTTCCGGACCTCACCGCGACGCTCAGCAAATGGGAGTTCGGGAGCAATTCCCACGTGAACGTGCCGATCGCCGCGCTCATCTGGCTCATGATCTACCCCATGATGCTCAAGATTGACTTCGGCGGGCTTCTGGGCGTGGCGCAAAAGCCGCGCGGGCTTGCCGTCACCCTCGTGGTAAACTGGCTGATCAAGCCCTTCAGCATGGCGCTCCTCGCCTGGCTGTTCATGCGCGTGCTCTTCAGCGACGCCCTTGGGTGGATCTCCCCCGCTGCCGCAAAGGACTACACGGCCGGCCTCATCATTCTCGCCGCCGCGCCGTGCACCGCGATGGTGTTTGTATGGAGCTACCTCACTGACGGGGATTCCGCCTATACGCTCGCGCAAGTTGCCATCAACGACCTGATCATGCTCGTCGCCTTCGCGCCCATTGTGATGTTCCTCGTCGGAGTCAGTGGCGTCATCGTCCCGCGCGACGTCCTGATCACGTCCGTTGTCGTGTTCATCGTCATCCCCCTGGCAGCGGGATGGCTGAGCCGCACGGTGCTGATCCGGGTCCGTGGGCACGACTGGTTTGAGCGCGCGTTCCTGCCGGTCTTCAAGCCCGTGACCATCCTGGCGCTCCTTGCCACGCTCGTCCTGATTTTCGCTTTTCAGGCGGAAAACATCCTGACCAACGCGCCCGCGGTCGTGCTGCTCGCGATTCCCATCACGATCCAGGTGTACTGCAACTCCGGCATCACCTACCTCGTGATGCGCCGGCTCCGCGTGCCACACAACATCGCGTCACCGGGCGCGCTCATTGGCGCGAGCAACTTCTTCGAGCTCGCGGTCGCGGTGGCCATCACCCTCTTCGGGCCCGCTTCCGGCGCGGCGCTCGCCTGCGTGGTCGGCGTGCTTGTGGAAGTCCCGGTCATGCTGTCGGTCTGCCGCATCTGCAACCGGACCCGTAACTGGTACGGCGCCCGCGGCTAAAGCGTTTCTGTTTCAAATGTCGCGCGCTGTTCACTTCATTCCCTTACTCCCGCCGACGCGAGGATGGGGCGTCCACGCTCGCCGCAGCGTCGGCGCATGCGACAACTTAAGGTAGACGTGCTCTAGTTCATACCTCACCCACCATTCGCCCATGAAGCCCAGTATCCTCATCCTTTGCACGGGAAACTCGTGTCGCAGCCACATGGCCGAAGGCATCCTTCGCGCCGCGGCGGGCGACCTCGTCGATGTCCATAGCGCGGGCTCAAGACCGGCGGGCTATGTCCACCCGAAGGCTATTCAGGTGCTTCGGGAAATCGGGATCGACATTTCAGGCCACACCTCGAAGCACCTGAACACTTT
The DNA here is from genome assembly GCA_964593675.1 of uncultured Opitutales bacterium. GTDB lineage: Bacteria > Verrucomicrobiota > Verrucomicrobiia > Opitutales > CAZQIE01 > CAZQIE01. The sequence continues at coordinate 7,349 of CAZQIE010000029.1, read as the reverse complement.
CGTGGGCCGCCCTATCACCACCGTGATCACCGTGTGCGGGAATGCGGACCAGGCCTGTCCCGTTTTCCCCGGCCAGGTTCACCGCCATCACTGGGGCTTTGACGACCCCGCCCACGTCGCGGGGACGGAGGCCGAGGTTCTTGAGACCTTCCGGCGCGTGCGCGACCAGATACGGCTGGTTTTCGAAGCCTACGCCGCTGGCTTGCGTGAAGGCCAGGCCCTTGGCCGCACGTAAACTGAACGGGGAGACGCCGCAGGCTCCCGGCGCGCGTACCGCGCCTAACCGCCCGCGACCTGCGAGAGCTGGAAGATCGGCAGGAACATGGCCATCACGATGCCACCGATCACGATACCGAGGAAGCAGATCAGCAACGGTTCCATCAAAGACGTCAGCGACGCCACGATGTTGTTCACCTCGTTGTCGTAGAAGTCCGCGATCTTGTTCATCATCCCGTCCACGTTACCCGTGCTCTCACCGGCCTTCGCCATGTGCCGCACTGCCGAGGGAAAATACGTGTTCACGGCCAGGACTTCCGACAACTGACCACCTTGGCTGATCGTCCGCGTGATGTCCGCGCACGCGGCCTCAATGAACGTGTTCCCCGAGGCCCTCGAACAGATTTCAATGGAGCGCAGGATCGGCACACCGCTCTTGAGCAGGATCGCGTAGGTGCGGCAGAAGCGCGAAACGCTGATCTTGCGGATCAGGTTGCCGATGACCGGCAGCTTTGAGAAAGCCTGGTCACGGGCGAGACGCCCCTTCGGCGTCCTCGTCACCTTCTGATACGTCTTAAACAGCGCAAACCCGGCTGCCAGGATGACGAGGATGTACTTTTTGAGGAAGTCCGACGAGTCGATCAGGAACTGCGTCGGCGCGGGCAGCTTTGCGCCGAAGTCCGCAAACATTTGCGCGAACACCGGGATCACGAAAATCAGCAGCACGTTCACCAGCACCGCGGCCAGCGTGATGACCGACACCGGGTAGGTCATGGCGCTCTTCACCTTCTTCTGCAGCTTCAGGCTGTCTTCGAAGTAAATGGCCACCTTGCCCAAAATATCCGCCAGCGCGCCGGAGGCTTCACCCGCCTCCACCATGCTGATGAACAGGTTCGGGAACGCGTTCGGGAATTTCCTCACCGCCTCCGAAAACGCCGTGCCACTCGCGATATCGTTGCGCACGTCGCGGATGACGATTTTGAAGACCGGGTTTTCGACCTGGTCCATCAACGCTTCCAGCGCCGAGACGAGCGGCAAGCCGGCCTCCAGCATCGACGAAAGCTGCTGGGTAAAAGACGTGATCTCCGCCAGCTTGATCGTCGCCACCTTCGCCCGCTTCTCCAGCGCCTTCATCTTCGCAAGCGCCTGAGCTTCCGCGAGACTGTTCTTCTTCGCCGGCGCCCCTTTGCCTGCGGGCGCGGATGACATCGTCATGGCCATAGCGTGTAGTGCGGAAAATCCGTCCCACGAGTATTAACCGCTGTCCGGCGCTGGCAACGCTTTTCACGACCACCCGCAAAACCCGCGGCGCCCTTCCCGACCGCCGCGAAAGCTTGACGGTCACACATAACCCGACGATGCTCCGAGCCGCGTTCACGGCTCAGCCGTCACGCGCCCCCTAGGGGCCTTGAAACGCGGGCATAGTTTAGTGGCAAAACCCCAGTCTTCCAAACTGGTGATGTCGGTTCGATTCCGTCTGCCCGCACCATTTTTTCGCTGGAAGTGTCGCGCTCCGCCAGATGCCGTCAGCCGGGCCCTTTCAGATCTCGCCCGATCTGACGTCAGGCGAAGCCTAGAATCCGGGTTTTTCGAGCCCCTGCGCCCCTACCTCATTCGACCACGCGCAGCCGCAGAAAAACGGGGGCGTTTGCGGTGATGGGAGCTGAAACAAGAGCGTCCGTGCCGACGGTGCCTGGGTTTGTGGCAATGACGGTCCACGGGCCGGCGCCGTCGGGCGTGTCGCTACGCTCGACATAGTAGGTCGCGCCGTCGCGCGCGCGGCGGAAGCGTATACTTATGGTGGAAGCCGAAAGGGTGACACGGGGCGCGAGCGGTGAATCGAGGTCCGAGAGCGTCGGGTCGGTCCCCACGGCATACTCGATCAGGTTCACGAGGCCGTCAAAGTCGGGGTCGTCTCCGGGATCCCGATACGCAAGCGGCACCGTTCCCCAGGCCACCCCCGCGCTCCATCCCGCGTAGGTGCTGGCGGCGTAGGCTTCGTGCGCGCCGACTTCATAGGCGCCGTTCTGGGGAAGCGCATTGCCCCAGAAGTCGCGCACGCCGACTGCCAAACTGCCATAAGCGGCAGCTGTGAGGTTCAGACCGCGGTTGATGAGCGGCGAGGCCGTCTGGAGCTTGTAGGCGGCAAGCGTGGAGAGCCGCGTGGCATCGCCCACGGTGCCGCCGGTGCCTGGAGCCGCCAGCAGCGGGTCACCCTGAAAACCTGTATCCACGCCGCCACTACGTTCCTGACCTGTCGCGCGCCAGGCTGAAAGCGTGCCGTAGGTGGTGCCTCCCCATTTCAGCGAAAACCCGCCGCTCGCCGCGTGGTAGGAGTTGCCCCGGAACCAGGCGGCACTTGTCCCAAGCGCGGTGTCTGCGGTCACGGCTGGAGCCCCGTTCGCGGTCACGAGGATGTTATTGTAGAGCCGGACGTTGCTGACGTTCGAGCCGAGAAAGCGGATTGCGCTGGGCGTCCCGTTCACCGCGCCGGTGGTGTTTACGTAAACCGTGTTGTTGTAGACCAGTGCATTGCTGACCTTCTTCGTCGAACTGTAGCCCCAGAAATCTATGGCCCCGTAGCTCTTGTTACGCCCATCGTTCTCCGAAACGTTGTAGCGCACAATGCTGCCACTCTGCGGCGTGGCGTGCCCGTATTCGGCCAACAAATACCCGGCACCGTAATTTCCGTGCGAGTAGTTGTACTGGATCACGCAGTCGAAACAGCCTCCGTCGATGTCGAAGCCCCCGCCATCGCCGCCATTTGTGCCGGTGCGGTTGTCGTAGGACTCGTTGAACTGGATGACCACAGCACGGGAATCCCAGGTCCAGATGCCGACGGGCCCGGCGGAATTCGTGTTCGCGGCGCCGTTGCGGAACGCGCGACTGTATTCCACCGTTCCGCCATTCGTGCCACCCAGGATGATGCCGCTGCCGCTTGGCTTGGAGAGGCCAGCCAGCCCGGGGTTGTCGCGGGCGACACAGTTTGAGATGCGGACGTCCGTGAAGTAACCGGCTGAGCCGTCCCGCCCGAAAGCGATGCCGTCTCCAAAGCCCGAGACCTCCACGTTCTGGATGCGAAAATACGCGACGCCTGCCGCGTTGCTGTTCCAGAAATTCACGCCAATGCTCGGCTGATTTCCGGACTTTGCGCCGCCATTGCCCACAAGCACGAGGTCCTTTACCACAAACCCCCCGCGCACGTTGCCCGTGGTCGGCATCCAGACCTGCACGGCATCGGCGTTGGACACGCTGAGCGTGGCGCGCCCGGTACCGTACGAGCCCACGGTGAACGGCGCAGACGCCGTGCCGCCGCTACGGTCAGCTTGCAGGTAAAAGCCGCCGGTAAACGTCTTCCCCCCCTCGAAAAGAACGCTGTCGCCGGGCTGGAAACCGGGCGCCCAGCCGAACGTCCCCACCTTAGCCGGCGTGCGCCACGCGCGGTTGGGCGCAAGCCCGTCGTTTGCGTCGTTTCCCGTCGCGCTGACGTAATACGTCGCGCAAAAAGCGGGCGTTGCGGCAACGAGCCCCAAAAGCCCGATCCCCACACAACGCAGGTTTCCTCCGCGCCCCCCATACCTGAGCCCCAGCGCCCGTGCCGGCGCCAACCATAAACGCATAATCCGGTTTTAGCTGTAGCCGGAATGAGGGACAAACCACCCGGCCCGACAGGATTTCGCCTTCGCACCTTACGTTTACACGGTAAGCGAAGCCCTCCTGCCCCTGCGGTCCAAACGTTTCGCTCTCCAGCCCTGTGCTTTGGCTCAAAGAGGGCACCTTTTCCGCGTGAAGATTGGCTCCCGTTAGCGCGGCAAAAGGCGGGCTCCTGGGCTTCACAATCGCCCTGCGGAGTCAACCTGAAAGCACAGCATGCCTGCGCCCGAAACACGCCTGTGTTTTTCGGCAGGAAACCGCACCTTCCTCCTTTGCTGCCGGGGGAAGGCGGGTGTATAATTCAGGTTAGCGGAGGCTGCGAAGGGACCGCGACCGCATGAAACCGGTGATCCCCTCGCAGCCGAGGAACGGGACGCGGCGGATGAGCGCCCGCCAGGCGGCGGGCCTGCTGCCTCCGGGTTCGGAAAGGGGCACTATGAAAGAGTGGCGGGTAGCAATTCCCTTGGTCCTCTTTGGCCTCGTGGTGGCGGCGTGGTCGCTCGGGTCTTACACTTGGGCATGGGTGGGCATCGTGCTGTTCTTCGTGATGCTCGGCTTTATGGCGTTCCTGGATGTTCCGGGCGCGGAGGCCGACAACGCGGAACACGAGATGGCCGATTCCATGCGTGTGCAACCCGGTGAAAAGCCGGCCGAGACTACGGAGACCCGCAGGACTGCCTAAGAGGTCAGCGTGAGTGAGGTTCCTCCGGCGCCAACCGGCGCCGGAGATGAAACGGGTGTACCCGGAAACCGGGTACAGCGCCGAGGGCCGCAGCCTACACGTCCGCCTGGTAAACGACCTTGAGACCTTCTTGGCGTATGTTCACCTGCATCGCCTCGTTCATCTGGTCCAAACGGAAGCGGTGCGTGATGAGGTCCTGAACTGGCAGCCCGATCCCCTCCGCACGGCGAAGGAAGTTGTAGGCGATCGGGTACTCCTCGACGGAGTACACCCACGAGCCCACGAGCGTGATCTCCTTCGCGCAAATATCGAAGTGCGGGTTGATCTTAACATCGCCGCCGTCCACGAAAAACCCAACCTCGCAGATGCCACCGCCACGGCGCACGAACTTCCAGATGTTTGACGCCGCGAGCGGCGAGCCCGTGCACTGGAAAGCGAAATGCGCGCCGCGGTCACGCGTGGCGGCCTTCACCGCGCCGACGAGCTCATCCAGCGTCTTATAGTGCTTGAAATTCAGGGTATGGTCCGCCCCCAGCTTGTGCGCCATGTGCAGGCGGTTGTCATCGCCGTCCACGGCCACGATGTGCTGGACGCCCGCTGTGCGGACGGCCGCGAGCATCAGCAGCCCAATGGGGCCGCAGCCTTGGATAACGACGCGGCTGCGGAAATTGAGCAGCCCCGTGCTCTTGGCGCGCTCCAGGGCGTGAACCACGACCGCCGCGGGCTCGATGAGCATCCGCAGGTCGAGGTTGATGTCGTTCACCGTGAAGAACGTGGAGTCCTTGCGGATGATGAGGTACTCGGCGAACCAGCCGTTCAAGTGGTTGTCCGGCTCGTCCTTCAGCAAGCCATATACGCCGAGGTTATCACAAAGGTTTTTGCGCCCGGGTGTGTAGAGGCAGGCGTCGCAGTGACCGCAGGTGCGCACGCTCGTCACTATCTTGTCCCCGACTTTGACGACCTTTCCGGCGCTGTCCTTATGGACGTTCCGGCCGAGGGCGACAATCTCACCCGTGCCTTCGTGGCCGAGCACGACCGGCGCGAGCTTGAAAGGGTCGCTCTTATACTCATGAACATCCGTGCCGCACACGCCGCAGCCTTCCACGCGCACGAGGATTTCGTCGTCCGTGACGTCCCGCACCGGGAACTCCCGAACCTCGATCTTCTGCACGCCCGTCAGCACTGCCGCGCGAGCCGTCTTGGGAAGCTCACGCCGACGCGACGCCGGGGCGGTTGCCCCGCGTGCGGGCGTTCCCGCCGTGGCTTCGGCCACGACGCCTTGGCGTGAAAAGGATTCCCTGACCAGCCGCTCTACCTGATCGCGGTTGATATCCATAAGAGTCTCGGTTCAGCGCCGGCCAGCAGGGCAGGCGCAGGTGGAGGAAACCGGAAGTTGGGCCCCCCGGCAAGCCCGCCTTGAAAAAACCTAGCGTCCGGCTTCACGCACGGGCCCCGTTTCTACCCCCAAAAACGGCAAAGGTGGCGTGGACCCCTTATCCACGCCACCCCCCTATTTGCCTGTGCCTGTCTTGCCGCGGCCCCCCTTGCATCCCGCCAGCTCTCAGAGGCGGGTCAGTCACGTGTATCTCGTGGCGGCCGCAGCAATCAAGCGGGGCCCATTCTCCACGGAGAGGCCGTTCGGAACAATGTGTGCCACGGCGAAAACGTTGACTATCTGAGTCATTACCTGAGGCGCACCCTGAAGCAGGGGTGGGGTGAATCCCTGATTCCGTAAGTGAAGGCTTGATTCGTGTGTGACGGTTTGGGAAAGTCGCCTCGACACCCCGCCATGCCCTACCACCCCCGGGAGAGAGTCCAGCACCTCGTGCTGCATAGCCGGTGCCTGTTTATCAAGCTCCTTCAGCCCCGTTGGCGCCGCCATGGCGGCTTTAGATTCCACGTCAAAGGCATCCTCCGCACCTTCTCGTATGGAGGCGGAAGCGCGGTCGACGCCAGGTCCAGACCGGAAATCAGTCTTTCTCGTAAAGCCTGAAAAGCGTTTGAGTACCAAGGTCTCCCGAGGCACCACCGTCCGCTGAAAGCCGCTCGTAGAGCCGCTTCGCAAGCGCCAGCCCCGGCAGGTCCAGGTCCATTTCCCGCGCCGCTTCAAGGGCGATCGCCATGTCCTTCAAAAAATGCCGGATCTGAAAGCCTGGCGCAAAATCGCCACGTACCATCCGGGGACCAAGGTTGGTAAGTTGCCAGCTGCTCGCGGCGCCGAGCCCGGTGCTCTGCAAAACCTTGTCCGCCGCCAGCCCCGTGCGCTTGGCGTACGCGAGGGCTTCACAGACGCCCACGATGCCCGAAGCAATCGCAATCTGGTTGCACATCTTGGCGTGCTGGCCTGCCCCCGCCGGCCCATGGTGGACAATCGAGTTACCGAGCTTCTGCAGGACAGGAAACGCACGCTGGTATGCGGCGGCGTCACCCCCCACCATGATCGATAGCGTTGCGTTGCGCGCCCCGACATCACCGCCGGTCACAGGGGCATCCAGGACGCTCACGCCGGCCTCGGCTCCTTTCATCGCGATGTACTGGGCGAGCTTGGGCCGCGACGTGCTCATGTCCACCGCTATGGTGCCGGGCCGAGCGCGTTTCAGGAGCCCCGCCGACCCAAGGAAAACCTCCTCCACGTCTTTCGGGTAACCGACGACCGTGATCACCAGATCCGCTTCAGAAGCGGCTTCCGCAGCCGTGCGGGCCCACGTTGCGCCCGCCGAAACGAGAGCCTCGGCGCGGGCTCGGGTGCGGTTGTGGAAGCGCAGTTCGTACCCCGACCGGAGAAGGTGCGCCGCCA
>CAZQIE010000028.1:31548-31772 GCA_964593675.1 uncultured Opitutales bacterium | reverse complement strand
CCCGCCCGCCGGGGACCGCTGGGACGCGTGGCTTCGCACCGTGACGGCTTCGACGCCCGCAGAACAAGACGCCGCACAAGGCAACCTGGTCCAGCACGGTGCCCGCCTGTTTTTCGGACCTGCGGGGTGCGTGCAGTGCCATACGATCGACGGCTCCCCGGCCCAAGGCGTGCGCGGCCCGAACCTCACCCACGTCGCCGCACGCAGGACGCTCGCCGCCGGCC
>CAZQIE010000028.1:0-31536 GCA_964593675.1 uncultured Opitutales bacterium | reverse complement strand
ATACGGGCCCCGATGGCGAAATCGAGCCCGCCAGGCAGCGGGCAAACCTGTTCCGCTGGATCAAGGAGCCCCAGCGCATAAAGCCGGGTAACCTAATGTATTACGGCCCGGGGGCACTCCAGGAGGTCCTGTCTGACCTCGCCCGCCAAGGCCGCCCGCTCACGGATCGCGATTTTGAGGCCCTTGCCGCGTACATGCAGACCCTCCGCTAGAGCGCTTCTACCGAACCCGCATCCCGCCCATGTCCAGCCTCCTTGTAAGCGACAAACGCGAGCTCCCCGCGGTCCGCAGCGACCTCGGGCTCCCCAGGCCGGACCGGCATACCGGCCTCGCCGACTGGCTCACCACGGTCGATCACAAGAAAATCGGGCTGCTCTACGGCGCCAGCGCGCTCCTGTTCTTCGTGATCGGCGGCCTGGAAGCCCTCGTCATCCGGCTCCAGCTCGCCCGACCAGAGGCCCATCTCGTGTCCGCGCAGCTCTACAACCAGCTCTTCACGATGCACGGCACCACCATGATCTTCCTCGGTGTAATGCCCCTCTCCGCCGCGTTCTTCAATTTCATCGTGCCCTTGCAGATCGGCGCGCGCGATGTCGCCTTCCCGCGCCTCAATGCGTTCTCCTACTGGACGTTTCTCGCGGGCGGCCTTGTCCTCAACGCCTCCTGGCTTCTTCAGGCCGCCGTCGCTTTTGGCTGGCTCGGGGCCGTTGACGGCCGCACAGACATGGTGCCCTCCGGGGGCTGGTTCGGCTACACGCCCCTCACCACGCGCCCCTACACAGGCGCAGGGACGGACTTCTGGGTGGTCGGCCTGCTCATCCTCGGCATCGCCTCGGTCGCCGCGTCCCTGAACTTCATCGTCACCATCCTGAACCTGCGCGCGCCGGGCATGAAAATGATGCGCATGCCCGTGTTCACGTGGATGACGCTTATCACCTCGACCCTCATTATCCTCGCCTTCCCCCCCATCACCATCGCGCTCGCGGAACTCCTCTTCGACCGCTACTTCGGCACGAATTTCTTCCGGGTCGAACTCGGTGGCCAACCCATACTCTGGCAACACCTGTTTTGGATCTTCGGCCACCCGGAAGTTTACATCCTCATCCTGCCCGCCATGGGCGTGGTCTCCGAGATCCTGCCCACGTTCGCCCGAAAGCCCCTCTTCGGCTACCCCCTTGTTGTCTTCTCTGGCGCCGTTATCGCCTTCCTCGGCTTTTCGGTGTGGAGCCACCACATGTTCACGACGGGCCTCGGCAAGATTTCCACGGCCGCGTTCGCGCTCCTGACAATGGCCATAGCCGTGCCGACGGGCGTAAAGATCTTCAACTGGATCGGCACACTTTGGGGCGGCCGCATCCGCATGACGGTCCCCCTCGTATATGCCGTGGGCTTTATCTTCATGTTCATGATCGGTGGGTTTTCCGGCATCATGCACTCCGCCGCGCCGGCCGACGCCCAACAGCAGGACACCTATTTTGTCGTCGCGCACTTCCACTACGTGCTCATCGGCGGCGTCGTGCTCGGACTCCTCGGCGGCCTCTATTACTGGGTGCCCAAGATGACGGGCCGCATGATGAGCCAGCGCCTCGGCTATCTTACCTTCACCCTCATCCTGATCGGGTTCAACGTCGCGTTCTTTCCCATGCACTACTTGGGGATGGCCGGGATGCCCCGGCGCACCCACACGTACCTCGCCGGCTTTGGGTGGGAGACCTCCAACCTGCTTTCCACGGCGGGAGCCTTCGTCCTGGGCATCGGCATCCTCCTTTGCTTCATCGACGCCTTTCGCGCCGCGTTTCGGGGGGCCCCCTGCGGAGGCGACCCCTGGGACGCACGCACGCTCGAGTGGGCGACGGATAGCCCCGTGCCTCCCTACAACTTCGCCCGCACGCCGCACGTGCAGAAGCGCGACGCCTGGTGGCTCCACAAACACGGCAACCTGCCGCTCACGTACGCGGAAGACGACCCGCTCCACGGCGTCCACATGCCCAGCCAATCCTGGTGGCCCTTCGTTGCGGGCTGCGGCTTCCTCGTCTTCGGACTCGGCATGACCTTCACGTCCGCAGCCATTCGCACGCGGGCTGGGCTGCCATTGCGGGGCTCGCTGCCGTATTCGCCGCCACCACCTTCTGGGCGCTGGAAGGCCCCGGAGGCTACCACCTGCGGCCAAAGCCGCCGACCCGCTAAGCCCGATGTCCACCGCCACCGCACCTGCCCACCCGGGGGAACACACCGCCCTGCGGATCGAGAACAAGAAGCTGCTCATGTGGCTCTTTCTCGCGTCGGACTGCATGTTCTTCGGCACGCTGATCTCCACACACCTCATCTACCGCAAGCTCTACCCCGAAGGCACCGTTGACGCCGCTATCCCGCCCATCACGCGCCTTTTCAATATCGAGCTCACGTCCTTCTCCACGTTCATCCTGCTGATGAGCTCGTTCTTCATGGCCCTCGCGGTGTCCGCCCTCCACAAGCACCAGCTCCGCAGCTTTCGCAGAAACGTCCTCACGGTCGTCCTTTTTGGCCTGATCTTCCTCGGCTGCCAGGTTTACGAGTTCGCACACTTCGTCCACGACGGCCTCACCCTCTCGAACAGTATCTTCGGGTCCACATTCTACGTCCTCACCGGCACACACGGCACGCACGTTGCCATCGGCGTGCTCTGGCTCGCCGGCCTCTTCTTCTATTCCTTCGCTGGCCCACCGTCGCGCGACGCCGCCACGGACGTCGAGGTCGCGGGGCTGTATTGGCACTTCGTCGACATTGTGTGGATCGTCATTTTCACCGCCGTCTACCTCATGGAGTACCTCTAGCCATGCAGCCCGCCCAAGCAGCCCAGGCCCTCGGCCTCATCACGCTCGAACACCGGCGCTACTTCCATTTCGTCAACGTGGCGCTCTTCCTCGCCCTCGTCACGGGCCTCGAGATTGTCCTGATTTTTCTCCCCCTGAACCGCGACCTCCTGATGACGGCGCTGGTCGTGCTTTCCTCGATAAAGTTTGGCTGCGTGATCCTTTGGTTCATGCACCTGATTTACGACCGCCTCTTCCTGCTCCTCCTCTTCCTCTTCGCGCTCGCCGTCGCCGGCGGGACGGTCATCAGCCTGCTGCTCATGTTTCACCGCGGCGACGTCGACCTGCCCGGATAGCGGCAGCGACCGGTCGGTGCGTCAGGGCAGAAGCTTCATACCCCACTGGAGCCAAAGCGGCATCGCCACGATGCTGAAAATCGTCGTGCCTATGACCGTCTGGAGGGCCGTGGGCGTGTCACCCGAATAATGGCGCGTCAGCACAATCGGGAAGATGCCGCAGGGCATCGCCGCCTGCACAATCAGCACCCGCTTGAGCTCCACGGAACACGGCAGGAGCACTGCCGCGCAGACAAAGAGCGCAGGCAGCAGGCCCAACCGCAGGACGCAGGCCCCGAGCGGCACCTGGGGCGACTTCGTCCACGGGATCTGCTTCACGAGGTCGAACAACGTCACGCCGATCAGCACCAGCGCCAGCGGGATGCTGCAGGCTGCCATCATGTCGAGCGTCGTGTAGAAAAACCGCGGCAGGTATGCGGAAGCACCCGTCAGGTTCAGCGGCAAAGCCACGGCCATGGACAGGAAAAGCGGGTTGGCGAGCCGGCGATACCAGTCCCGGTTGAACTGGCCCGTCAGGAGCAGGATGCCCACGGTCCAGATTGCGGCCTCAATCCCGGTGTTGAAGGCGAGCAGCACGCCGAACGTCTGCTCGTCCCACAGCATGAGCACCAGGGGCATCGGGATGTACCCGTAGTTGTAGATGCCCGTCGTGAACGCGAAAGTCCGCCGCCGCACATCCCCGTCAATACGGAAGAACGGTGCGAGCCGCAGGCAGACCGCCATGCCGAGCGCAATCGTCACAAACCCGAGAACCGGCGCGCCCAGAATATTGCCCGGATCCCGCAAGGCCTCATTGCGCAGGATGGCCTTGAAAATGAGGCATGGGTAAAAGAGGTAGACGACGAGGTTCGTGGCGCTGCGCTCCGCCGCGGGTTCAAACAGCTTAAAGCGCCGCACCCCCATCCCGATCAGGATGAGCAGCATGACGGGCGTCACGGCGGACAGGAGATCCGAGTAGGAGGTCAGCATGCGCGTGTTCCCCTATCACAGCGCCTGACCCGAGACCTGTCGAGCACGCCACGCCCTACCTCCTGCGCGGCAGACAAAGACCGTCGCCGTCCCCTCGACTCCACCTGTTCCGCTTTTAGGCTTTGTCAATCCGGCCGATTCCAGACGCATGAGCAACGATACCAATAAACAGCCCAAACTCTGGCCCTACCTGCTTTTAGCCGCCTTCGTCGCCGTGGGAGCCTTCGGCTTGGCCCGCAATGGGGGCGTCTGCGGGTTCCTTGGCGGTGACGGCCTCGCCCGCGCCGACGCAAAACCGGCACCCGCCCTTGCCACCGCGCCTGCGTGGTCCGTGACCGACCTTGACGGCAAAGCCGTCTCGTCAGCGAGCCTTTCCGGCAAGGTCGTCCTCCTGAACTTCTGGGCGACCTGGTGCCCGCCCTGCGTCGCCGAAATCCCCGATTTCATTGCCCTCCAGCAACGCCATGCCTCGGACGGCCTCGCCATCGTTGGCGCCTCCGTGGACTCCGAGCCCGACACCGTGCGCGACTTTGCCCAGCGCCGGGGCATGAACTACACCGTAGCCATGGCTGACCCCGCTCTCTTGGAAAAATTCGGGCCCATCTCCGTCATTCCGGTCACCCTCCTCATTGACCGCGATGGCCGCATCGTCAGGCGCTTCGAAGGACGCGCCACCGCCGAGGAGCTGGACTCCGCCCTCAAGGGCGTGCTCTGAGCAAAAAAAAGCCCCCGGGATGTCCGGGGGCTGTATTCAAAAACGAACTACGTCAGCAGGCCCTTTGTCGACGGCAACGAGCCCGTCTGCCTCGGGTCCACCCGCATCGCCATATCCAGCGCGCGGGCAACGCCCTTGAACACGGCCTCCGCCACGTGGTGCGGTTCTTCCCCGTATTCGAGCTTGATGTGCAGGTTTGCGCCCAGGGCATTTGCGAAGCCCTGGAAAAACTCCTTAACCAGCCCGACATTGAAGTCCCGGATCATCGGGTTCTTCACGTCCACCTGATACACGAGGATCGGGCGGTTGGGCAGGTCCAGCGCCACGCGCACCAGCGTCTCATCCATCGGCAGGAAGAAGAAACCGTAGCGGCTGATCCCGAGCTTGTTGCCAAGCGCTTCACGCAGGGCCTGCCCGAGAACGATGCCGACGTCTTCGACGGTGTGGTGGTAATCCACCTGCACATCACCCCGCGCATGCACGTCCAGGTCCATCATGCCGTGCCGCGCAAACAGCGTGAGCATGTGGTCGAGGAACGGAATGCCGGTGTCAATGTTCGAGCGGCCCGAGCCGTCGATCGTCACCGCCAGCGTGATCTTTGTTTCCGCGGTCTCCCGCGTCAGGCGCGCGCTCCGTGCAGCCATGCGTCAATTGCCTCCGTCAGTGCTTTCATTTCGGACTCCGTCCCCACGCTGATGCGCAGAAAGTCCTTCGTTAGCGGGTGCGAGCCGAAGTACCGGATCAGGAACTTCCGCCCCCGCAGGAAATCAAACAGCGCCTTCGCCACGGCTGCACCTTTGCGGCCGGAGGCATCCACAGGCTCCGTGAAAATGAAGTTCGCCTGCGACTCATAGGTGAACCAGCCGCGCGCGCGGAAGTTCTGCACATACGTGTCCCGCGTGCGCACGATCTTCTGGATCACGTCGCGGTAGTAGGCGACGTCCCGCAGCGCAGCCACCGCTGCAACCTGGGCAAGGCGGTCCACATTGTAGGAATCGCGGACGCGGTCCAGCAGGCCGATCACATCCGGATGTCCCAAGGCGTAGCCGACCCGGCAACCGGCGAGCCCGTAGACCTTGGAGAAGCTGCGCGTCACCACGAGGTTCGGATACGTGTTGAGCAAGCCCACCGCATTCTCGCGGGCAAACGGCGCATAGGCTTCGTCCACCACAAGCAGGCCCGGGAAACGCTCGCAGATCTGGGCGATCTGCGCCGCCGGAAAGGCCACGCCGCTCGGAGCGTTCGGGGCCGTCAGGAAAAACACATTCGCCCCGCATGTGGCGATGCGGTCCACGTCGAGCGAGAATGAGCGGTCAAACTCAAGCGTTATGAGCGGCGCGTTCTGGAGCGCCACGAGCACCGGGTAAAGCGAGTAGCTCGGCACCGTCGTGCCCGCCGGGTGCGTGGCATCGCAGAACGTGCGGGCAAGCAGGTTCAGCGCGTCGTCAGAACCGTTGCTCACGAGCACCTGCGACGGCTCCAGGCCGTGGAATGCCGCCACCGTCTCGCGCAGCACGCGGCTCGTCGGCAGCGGATACAGGCGCAGGTGGTCGGCCTGGCTCGCCAGTTCAGCCCGCAGCGCGGCCTCTACAGCCGGGCTCGGCGGAAACGGGTTTTCGTTGGTATTGAGCTTGATCCACCCCGTATCCGGAGGCTGCTCCCCCGGCACGTAGGCGTCCAGCGCTGCCACATGCGGCAGCGCCACGGCGCTCGCGTTGAAAATCTTTGGCATGGGAAAGCCTGACTAGTGTTCGAGCCGGATCGCCAGCGACCGCCCGTGGCCATCGAGCCGCTCCAACTCGCTGAAAGCCTCCACAACGGACTTCGCCTTCGCGAGGCTGCGCTCGTCGTAGCGTATGACGCTCGAGCGCCGCATGAAGTCCGTCACCTGCAGGCCACTGAAGAAGCGGCCCGTGCGCCCGGTCGGCAGCGTGTGGCTGGGGCCGGCGGTGAAGTCGCCCAGAACGGTCGGCGTCTTGCTTCCCTGCATGATCGCGCCGGCGGTCGTGATCGCAGCCGTCAGGCGCGACAGCTCGCCGTCCGCAACGTGCAGTTCCAGGTGCTCGGGCGCGATGAAATTGGCCACCTCAACGGCGGCGTCCAGGTCGGGAACAAGGATGCTGAGGAAATGGGCGTCCAGCACCTTTGCGATTGCGGTCGCATGCGTCAGCGCGGGCATCTGCTTTTTGACCTCGGCGAGGATTTCCTCCAACTGCCCCTTGTCCGTGCATGCCAGGTAGATCTTCTCCTTCCCCGTGCCGTGCTCCGCCTGCGCGAGCAGGTCCGCAGCCGTCCACCGCGGGTTCGCGGACTCGTCTGCGATCACCATCACCTCGCTCGGCCCCGGCAGGAGGTCCACGCCCACCAGCCCGAAAAGCTGGCGCTTGGCCTCCATCACATACGCATTGCCCGGACCAAAAAGCTTGTCCACCGCAGGCACCGTCTTCGTTCCGAGCCCCAGCGCGGCCATTGCCTGGATACCGCCCATGCGGTAAACCTCCGTCACGCCGCAGGCATGCAGCGCGGCGAGCAGGCCCGGGTCATTTGTGCCGTCCGCCAGAGGCGGCGTGCAAACGACAACCTCGGGCACCCCGGCGAGCTTTGCCAGGACGGTCGTCATCACCACGGTCGACACGAGAGGCACGCGGCCCCCCGGCACGTTGATGCCAACGCGCTTCAGAGGGTAGAAATTCTCACCCACCGTGGCACCGTGCGGGTTCTTCCCGCGCCAGGACCGCGGCAGCGTCTTTTTGTGGAACGCCTTTACGCAAGAAATGGCGTCGCGGATGGACTGCTTGCGTGCGGCCGGAAGCTTCTTCCAGCTCGCGGCGAGTTCTTCCGCAGGCACGCGCAAGTCCGAGGGCCGCAGCTTTGCGCGGTCGAACTTTTCCGTGAACTCAAGCACGGCGGCATCCCCGCGCTCCCGCACAGCCGCAATGATCTCTGTCACCGTGCGGGTGACTTCGGGCGCGGTGTTCGCTTCGGCGCAGAAACGGGCGAGCTTGCCGGTAAACCCGGCGGCACTGAAATCGAGCGTCTTCATTAGGCGGCCTTACTTGGCCTTGGGCTGGTCGATCGGCGGCAGCTCCAGCTTGATGGCCGGATCGGCGGCGGGCTTGGCGGGCTCGGCAGCAGGTTTGAGCGAGGGCTTCAGGACCGGCCCCGGGCTCGCAGCCGGCTTCGCCGCAGGCGCGGCGGGGCTGGGTTCCGGGCGGGAAGCCGCGCGCACCGGATTCGGCTTCATCTTCGGAAACTCGAACAGCTCGTCCGAAAGCACATCGTTCACCGTGATCTTTTCAAACACCACCGTGCGCACGAGCTTGCCCTCGTGGTACGTCTTGACCGACTTCGGGAACTTCACCCCCGAGGCCGGCAGCTTCCCATCCTCGACGAGAAGCACGCCATCGGCCGTCTCCGTGCCGAGCAGCTCGCCTGTCTTCACATCAAAGTAGCGCGTGAAGAACAGCCCCGTCGGGTAGCGCGCGGTGATCTTGCGCACCTGCCGCTTCTCGCGCTCCATCACGCCGCCATCCTCGATCACGGCGCCGCGGAAGTGCTCCGGCCCCTTGAAGAAGAACAGATTCTCAATTGCGGTGATGTAGAGGTTTTGGACGCGCTCGTACGGCATCGCGGCAACCATGCGCTCGCCCGTCGCAAGATCCGTCCGCTGCATCCACGCCTCAAACTCATTCACCCCCGTCACATCCTGCACGCCGTTCAGCGTGATCTCGATGCGCTGGAAACGCGGCTTCTTCAGGACCAGTTTGATCGGCCCCATCACGTTGCCGTCAGCGTCCACGACGTTCCCCACATACGTCACGGATTGAACCGCGTTGACTGCGGCTTCACCGCCGATGTACGTGCGCGCCTTCGCGAGCGTTTCCTCCAGAGGCGTCGCCGCAGCGGCGGCGGCAAGGCCGGCGATCATCAGCACTACAGCCAGTAAGGGCTTCTTCATAGACAGAGAAAAAATCAGGACAAACGTGCGTCGGGACGGGCATCAGCCCCGCGAAAAAGTGACATTGAGACGGATTTTTGGGCGCGTGTCAAAGACGGGGCGCGCCCGTACGCACAAAGGCCGGAAGCCATCGCCTCCGGCCTTCGAAAGGGACGCCGCCACAAGGGCCGCTCCGTTATTCCCACTCGATCGTTGCCGGCGGCTTCGAGCTGATGTCGAGCACCACGCGGTTCACGCCGTTCACCTCATTGATGATGCGCGTGGAGATGCGGCCCAGCAGTTCGTGCGGCAGGTGCGCCCAGTCCGCCGTCATGGCGTCCTGGCTCTCGACGGCGCGAATGGCCACGACGTTGTCATAGGTGCGCTCGTCGCCCATCACGCCGACCGTGCGGACCGGCAGGAACACGCAGAAAGACTGCCACACCTTGTCGTACCAGCCGGACTTCTTCATCTCCTCCATCAGGATGGCGTCCGCGCGGCGCAGCACGTCGAGGTTGTGTTTTGTGATCTCGCCGAGCACGCGCACGCCCAAGCCCGGGCCCGGGAACGGGTGGCGCCAGAGCACTTCCTTGGGCAGACCGAGCTCCTTGCCCAGCGCCCGCACCTCGTCCTTGAACAGCTCGCGGAGCGGCTCAAGCAGCTTCAGCTTCATGCGCTTCGGCAAGCCGCCCACATTGTGGTGGCTCTTGATGAGCGCGGCCGGGTTGCCATCAATGGGCACGCTCTCGATGACGTCCGGGTACAACGTGCCTTGGGCGAGGAACTCGGCGTCTTTGATGCGCTTTACCTCGTCCTCGAACACCTTCACGAAAACCTTGCCGATAATCTTGCGCTTGCGCTCGGGGTCCGTCACGCCCTTGAGCGCCTTCAGGAAGCGCGGGCCCGCCTTCGCGGTGCGAAGGTTCATCTGGAAATTGCGCGCGAAAAGCTCCTCGACCTTCTGCCGTTCGTTCAGGCGCAGCAGGCCGTTGTCAACGAAGACGCACGTGAGCTGGTCGCCGATGGCGCGGTGGATGAGCGCCGCGGCCACGGACGAATCCACGCCGCCGGACAAGCCCAGGATCACGCGCTTATTACCCACCTTGGCGCGGATCTCCTCAACCGACCGGTCGATGTAATTCGACATGAGCCAGTCCGCCTCGCACCCGCAGACTTTGTAGAGGAAGTTCTGGATGATCGCGAGCCCCTCCTCCGTGTGCGCCACCTCGGGGTGGAATTGCAGCCCGTAGAAGGAGCGCTTGGCGTCCTCGATCACCGCGAAGTCGGAATTGTCCGTCTTGGCGATCGCGTCGAAGCCCTTGGGCATGCGCACGAGCTTGTCGCCATGCGAGTTCCACACCTTCGTCTCGCTCTTAATCCCAGCGAGAAGCTTGCCCTTGCGCGTGACCGTGAGCGTGCCGTGTCCATACTCGCGGCGGTTGCTCGGCGCAACCTCGCCGCCAAGCATCTGCGCCATCAACTGGATGCCGTAGCAGATCCCTAGCACCGGGACGCCCATCTCGAAAAGCTTGCCATCCGGGCGGGGCGAGCCGGGCGCCACGACACTGGCCGGGCCACCGGACAGGATGATGCCCTTGACCCCGTCCTTCCGCAACGTTTCGACGCTCGTCTTGTACGGGTAGATCTTCGAGTAAACGTTGCACTCGCGGATCCGGCGAGCGATGACCTGCGTGTACTGGGAACCGAAATCGAGAACTGCGATGGGGGACGGCATAGAAATCAGAATTTAAGGGGAAGGTTGGGGTGGTTGCAGTCCGGGCAAGGGGCGCTGCCGAGAGCCGGGGCCTCGGCATATACCCGGGAACATTTGATGCAGTGAAAAAGCACTTTTGCGCGCTCTTCGTCGATCTCGCGCTGGTCACGACGGTCGTACCACAGCCAAAGCCCAAACACGAGCACGAGGCCGCCGAGCACGTAAAGGAAAGTGACGATGCTGAGGTCGAGGGCCATTACGACAATCGGGGCCTATTTCCCCCCACGGCGCCGCGCCTTGCGCTTGCCAACGCTCGCCAAACGGGGCCTTGCTGTGGGAACTGGTGCATGTGTGCTGACCTTTCGCACTCTGTCTGCGCGCCGGGGCGGCTCTCCGGGCCAACCCCGGCCCCTAAAAACGCGAACGCGCGTCCCGAGTGCCGGAACGCGCCGTTCGTGTCTGCCATGCGCTTTTCGCCTTAGCTCTTGGCTTCGGCGGCGCCAGCGGCTTCCGCGGCGGCGGTCTCGGCCTTCTTGGCCTTGGCCGTGCCCTTGCGGCGCTTGTAGCCCTCGTCAGCCCCGAGCACGAGCTCGATCTGGGCCATCGGGGTGGCGTCGCTCACGCGCGGCATGAGCTTGTAAATGCGGGTGTAGCCGCCCGTGCGGTTCGCGAATTCAGCGGCCTTCTCATCGAAGAGCGCGCGAACGGCAGGCAGGTCACGCACGCGAACAATCGCGAGGCGACGGTAGTGCAGTTTCTTCGCGGGCGTGTCGGCGGCGGCCGCCTTCTTGGCGAGCGTGATCACGCGTTCGGCGAACGGACGCAGGGCCTTGGCCTTGGCGAGGGTCGTCTGGATCTTCCCGTGCTTGAAGAGCGAGGCCGCGAGCGTGGCAATGAGGGCCGCGCGGTGCTCCTTCTTGACGCCCAGGACGTGGCGGTGTTTCTGGTGGCGCATTTTGCTTGGTGTTCGCGCCTGCGGCGGTCGCCCCCGGAAGGGCGTGCTCGCTCACGCGAACGGCGAATGGTAAATAAGGTGGTGTTTGGGAACGCCGGGCGTGAGGGTTACTCCACCGGCTTTTCAAGGAGGCGCTCGTCGATCTTCATGCCCAGCGACAGGCCGAGCTGCTCGAGCTTCTGCTTGATTTCGTTAAGCGACTTCTTGCCGAAGTTGCGGTACTTGAGCATCTCCTGCTCCGTCTTCATGGAGAGCTCGCCAACCGTCGTGATGTTGGCGTTGTTGAGGCAGTTGGCGGCACGGACCGAAAGCTCGATCTCGTTGACGCTCATGTTGAGCAGCTTGCGCAGACGGTTCTGCTCTTCGCTGATCTCCTTGCTCTCGCTCTCGAACTCGACCTGCTCGCGGCTAACCTGGTCGAACACATCGAGGTGGTGACGCAGGATCGCGCCCGACTCCTTCAGGGACTCGTCCGGGGTGATGCGGCCGTCCGTCCAGATCTCGAGGATGAGCTTGTCGTAGTCCGTCATCTGGCCGACGCGGGTGTTCTCGACGGCGTATTTGACGAGCTTGACGGGGCTGAACAGCGAGTCGATGGCGATGACGCCGATCGGCTGATCTTCAACCTTGTTCTCTTCCGCCGGGCAATAGCCGCGACCAACCTTGATCTCGACTTCAGCCTGGAAGCGCATCTTGCGGTCCAGCGTGCAGATCACCTGGTCGCGGTTCACGATGCTGATGTTCGCGTCCTGCTGGATGTCGGCGGCAGTGACGGGGCCTTCGCGGTCCACGTCGATGCGTAGGCGAAGCGGCTCGCGCTTCTGGGACTTGATGAGAATCTTCTTGAGATTCAGGACGATGTCCGTGACGTCCTCAACGATGCCCTCAATGCTCTGGAACTCGTGCTGGACGCCCTCGATCTTGATCGAGCTGATCGCAGCACCTTCGATGGAGCTCAGGAGCACGCGCCGGAGCGAGTTGCCGATCGTGTGGCCGTAACCCGTTTCGAAGGGTTCGGCAACGAACATGGCGTAGGTGTCGGTGGCGGTTTCTTCCACCTTCACGAGGCGTTTCGGCAATTCGAATTTTCCTAGGCGTTTGGCCATATCAGGCACTCCCTGGTGAGTAAATGGTGTTTCTAAAAAAGGGGCACCGGCCGCGCGGGGACGGCAAGCCGCCCCGCAGGGCCGGGAAGCACCGCAAATTAGCGGCTGTAGAACTCAACGATCAGCTGCTCGTTGATGTCCTTGACCATCTCGTCACGAACCGGCAGGCGGCTCACCGTGGCGCGAAGCGTGTCGGGAGACAGCGTCAGCCAGGGCGGGGGCGTGCGGTACTGCGTCTCCTCAATGGAGCGCGTGGCGATCTGGCGGGAGGAGGTGCGGTCGCGCACTTCGATTTCGTCGCCGGGCTTGACGATGTAGCTCGGGATGTCGACCTTGTGGCCGTTCACCCGGACGTGTCCGTGCGTGACGAACTGGCGGGCGGCGCGGCGGGTCTTCGTGATGCCGAGGAGATAGACGACGTTGTCGAGGCGGGTTTCCAGCAGGAGCAGGAACTGCTCGCCGGTGATGCCACGCATGGACTTGGCCTTCTCGAACGCGAGGCGGAACTGCTTCTCGGTCAGGCCGAACATGAAGCGGAGCTTCTGCTTCTCGTTGAGGCCGGTCGAGTAATCCGAAACTTTACGGCGCAGACGCGGGCCGTGCACCCCCGGAGGATAGGCCTTGCGGTCCTGAGCCTTGCTGGCGGGGAAGATGGATTGGGCGAAGCGCCGGTTGACGCGCGCGGTGGGTCCAGTATAGCGGGACATTTTTGGGAAACGTGTTCTGGGTTAGACGCGGCGGCGCTTGGGCGGACGGCAGCCGTTGTGCGGAACGGGCGTCACGTCCGTGATGGAGGTGACCGTCAGGCCGAGAGCCTGCAAGGCGCGGATGGCCGAATCACGACCAAGGCCGGGGCCCTTCACCTTGACGACGACTTCCTTCAGGCCGTGAGCCATCGCGGCGCGGCCGGCTTCCTGCGTCACCACCTGGGCGGCGTAGGCCGTGCTCTTGCGGGAACCGCGGAAATTGCACTTGCCCGAGCTGGACCAGGAAACGACGTTGCCGTTCGGATCCGAGAAGGTGACCTTCGTGTTATTGAAGGTCGCCAGGATATGGCAGACGCCCTGCGTGATGTTCTTGCTGCCCTTGGCGCGGCGGATCTTAACTTCGCCGATTTCCTCGGAAAGCAGATCCTTCGCGGTCGGCTGCTTGGCCTTCGCCTCTTCGGCGGGCGCGCCTTCAGCGGCGGCGGGGGCTGCGCCTTCGGCCGCGGGAGCGGCAGGGGCGGCGGCCTTCGGAGCCTTTTCCTTGCGGGGCTGCTTGGCGGGCTTTTCCGCCGCGGCCTCAGGGGCCGGCTTCTGGTCCTTCTCGTCGCTCATATCTTCAGCTTAAAGGGGTTAGTCCTTCTTCTTGATCACACCGACCGTCTTACGCGCACCCTTGCGCGTGCGGGCGTTCGTCCGGGTGCGCTGACCACGGACGGGCAGGCCACGGAAGTGACGGAGACCGCGGTAGCTCTTGATCGCCTGGAGGCGCTTCAGGTTACCGGTGATCTCACGGCGCAGGTCGCCTTCCACCTTCCAGCCGTTTTCGGCGATGATGGTGGCAACCTTGTTCAACTGCTCTTCAGAAAGCTCGTTCGACCGAAGGTTCGGGTCGAGGCCGGCCGTCGCTACGATCTGCTCGGCGCGGGTCAGGCCGATGCCGTAGATGTAACGCAGCGCGTACGCAATCTTCTTGTTATTGGGAATATCGATACCGAGTAGACGTGGCATGGAATCGGGTCGGTCCTAGGGACGCGTGTTTGGAAAAAAGTGCGGATTTTATCCAGAAAAAAACGTTTGAAAAGTACTATTTTTGAGAAACGGTCAAAATTTCGGGTCCGTCTTCAGTGATGAGGACGGTGTGCTCGAAATGTGCGGAGGGTTTGCGGTCAACGGTCAGCGCGGTCCATCCGTCGGGTGCGATCTCGACGTCCGGGAGGCCCATGTTCACCATGGGCTCGATGGCGAGGGTCATTCCAGGACCGAGGAGGTCCCCTTTGCCTTTACGTCCGTAATTCGGGATCTGGGGTTCCTCGTGCATCGTGCGTCCAACGCCGTGGCCCACAAAATCGCGGACGACGGAGAAGCGACGGGCTTCGACGTAGCGCTGGATGGCGTAGGAGATGTCCCCCACCCGATTGCCAGGCTTCGCCTCGGCGATGCCCTTCACGAGCGCCTCTTCAGCCGTCCTCACCAGGAGTTCGACTTCCGGGGCGACCGGCCCGATGAGGATCGTGCGCGCCGTGTCACCGATGTAGCCGTTGTAAACGACGGATACGTCGAGGGTGACGGCGTCACCGGGCTTGAGGGTGCGCTTCAGGCTTCCGATCCCGTGGACGACTTCCTCGTTCACGGAGATGCAGGTGTAGGCCGGGTAGCGCCGCGAGCCGATCCGGTAGTTGTAACAGGCGCTGGTGGCGCCCATTTCCTCGATGAACCGGCGGCCAGCCTGGTCCAGATCCCACGTGGTCACGCCCGGGGCTACCTGGGCGGCGAGGCGGTCGAGTACGGTCGCGGCGATGCGGCAGGCATCGCGCATGATGCGAACTTCCTCGGCGGTCTTGATGGGAATCTTGGGCACGGGCCGTGCGGCGCGGAGCCGTTGACTCAAAGAACGTTAACGGCTTACAGGTAGTGGCGAACGAACCACGCTGCAATACCGATGATGAAAAGGGAACCTACGGCCCACCAGAGGAGCGACACGCTCTTGAGCTCCGCCGTGTCGATGGCCGCGGAGGCGGCTGCGGGGCTCCGGCCCTTGATGCGGCCCTTCTTCAGGAAGCCGTCATAGTGGCGCTGGAGGAGGTGGGTTTCGATCTGACGCATCGTGTCGAGCATGACGCCGACGGTGATGAGCGTGCCGGTGCCACCGAAGAACAGCGAGATCGAGTACGGGATGTTGTACAGGTTCGTCAGCATGTCCGGGAACACGGCGATAATGGTCAGGAAGATCGCGCCGGCGAGGGTGAGGCGCGTCATCACAAAGTCGAGGAACCGGCCCGTGGCTTCGCCGGGGCGGACGCCCGGGATGTAGCCGCCGTACTTCTTGAGGTCGTCGGCGATCTGGATCGGCTTGAACATGATCGACACCCAGAAGTAGCTGAACGCAAGGATCAGCAGGGTGTAGGTGGTGTAGTAGAACCACGAGCCGCGGGTGAGCTCATTCGCGATATCGGTGAAGACCGTGAACTTGAGCAGACCACCGAGATACAGGAAGATCTGCTGCGGGAACATGAGGATCGCGCTCGCGAAGATCACGGGCATAACGCCGGTGTAGTTCAGCTTGAGCGGCAGGAACGAGGTGTTGCCACCGTAGACCTTGCGGCCAACCACGCGCTTGGCGTACTGGACCGGGATCTTGCGCTGGGCCTGCGTGACGGCGACGATGCCGGCGATCACGGCGAAGAGCAGCACAAACATGAGCAGCGCGTGAAGCGGGCCCATCTGGGGACCTTCCACGCCGACGGCGCGGTTGAAGAAGAGCTGCCAGGCCTGCTGCACCGCGCGGGGCAAGTCCTCGAGAATGCCGACGGTGATCAGGAGGGACGCGCCGTTGCCGATGCCGCGCTGGGTGATCTGTTCGCCGATCCACATGAGGAGCAGCGTGCCGGCGGTCATGAAAATGGTGGAGGTGACGATGAACCAGAAGGGGTTCATGATCACGATCTCGCCGAAGTCGTGCTTGCTGAAGCCCTGGAAGATCGTCTCGGGGCTGTTGACCAGCGCACCCAGGAGGAGCACGGACTGGATGACGGCGATGATGATCGTCAGGTAGCGCGTGTACTGCGCGATCTTCTGACGCCCGATGTCGCCTTCCTGCGCGAGGCGGGAGAGGCTCGGGACGACAGCGGCCATCAACTGCATGATGATGGACGCGCTGATGTAGGGCATGATGCCCAAACCGAAGATGGCGCCTTTGAGGAGCGCGCCACCCGTAAACATGTTATACAGCCCGACGAGGCCGCCTCCGGACGTGCCCGCCATGCTCGCGAAGAAGTCCTGGAGCGGCGTGGGGTCGATACCGGGCAGCGGGATGTTCGCGCCGATGCGGGCCACAAACAGGAGGCCCAGCGTCAGCATGATCCGCTGCCGGAGTTCCGGGATCTTGAGACAGTTGAGGAAAGCCGAGATCATTAAGGCGGTGGGCTGCGTCCCCCGGCCCCGGGAGCGGACTGGCCTTTTCAGGCCCAGCCCACTCCGCGTGGCGGGAGCCCCAGGTTAACCTTGCGGGGCTTCGACGGCAGGAGCGGGGGCGAGTTCGATCGCCTTGCCGCCAGCCTTTTCAATCTTTGCCTTCGCGCTGCCGGAGAACTTGTCAGCGGTAACGGTCAGAGCCTTGCTGAGCTTGCCGTCGCCGAGAATCTTTACCTTCTCGGCGGTGGAGCGCACGAGCCCGGCCTTCACCAGGACGTCGCGGTTCACTTCGGCGCCCTCGATGCGGCTAAGCGCGTCAAGGTTGACGACGGCATACTCGACGCGGAACTTCGCATTCGAGAAGCCGCGGTGCGGCAGTCGGCGGTAAAGCGGCATCTGACCGCCTTCAAAGCCGGGGCGGCAGCCGCCACCCGAGCGGGCCTTCATGCCCTTGTTGCCGCGACCGGACGTCTTGCCGTGGCCGGAGCCTTCGCCGCAGCCGAGGCGCTTGCGACGGTGCTTGGCGCCGGGAACGTTGGAAAGGTTGTGCAGTTTCATGATGTTTGTTCCTTCCTGGCCCGTGCCTTAGGAGCCGCTGGCGCGGATCTGCTGGACCATCTCCGCGGTGCGCAGCTTGCGCAGCCCGTCGAGGGTCGCGTTGACCATCGCGGCCGGGTTGTTGGAGCCGAGCGACTTGGACAAAATGTCCTTCACGCCCACGGCTTCGAGGACCGCACGGACGCCGCCGCCGGCGATGACGCCGGTACCGGGGCTGGCGGGACGCAGGACGACCTTGCCGCCGTCGAACTCGCCGACCACCTCGTGGGGGATCGTCGTGCCCTTGAGCTGCATGAGCTCCATGTGGCGGTGGGCCCGTTCCGTGCCTTTGCGGATCGCATCGGGCACTTCCTTGGCCTTGCCGTAGCCAATACCAACGTTGCCTTTGGCGTCGCCAGAGACCACGAGCGCAGCAAAGCTGAACCGGCGGCCACCCTTCACGACCTTCGCGCAACGGTTGATGTGGACAACCTTGTCGACGTATTCAGAAACGGGAGCGCTCTGGGCGGCGTTTCGGGAAGACGAGAATTTGCTCATGGAGAACGCTGTTTAGAACTGGAGCCCGGCTTCGCGGGCGGCGTCTGCGAAAGCCTTGACGCAGCCGTGGTAGCGGCGCCCGGCACGGTCGAACACAACGGGTCCAAGGCCGGCGGCCTTCGCCTTCGCGCCGAGGAGCTTGCCAAACGTGGTCGCACCTTGGACGTTGGGCTTGATCTTCTGGTCCCGGACATCCTTGCCGAGCGTCGAGAGCGACACGAGCGTGCGGCCCGCGCGGTCGTCGATGCACTGGGCATAGATGTGCTGGTGGGTGAAGCAAACCGTCAGGCGCGGACGCTCGGCGGTGCCAGTGACGGTTTTGCGGATGCGCCACCGGCGCTTTTGCGCAATAAGATTTTTCTTCTGCAACTTCATGGCTGGGTGGTGCGTTAGGCGGTCTTCTTGCCTTCCTTGCGGCGCACGGGTTCACCGACGATGCGCACGCCCTTGCCCTTGTAGGGCTCAACCGGGTAGAAGTGCTTGATGTCGGCAGCAACCTGGCCGACCATGTGCTTGTCGGCGCCCTGGATCTTCACCTTCGTGTTTTCGGCGACGGTGACGGTGATGCCTTCGGGGATGTTGTAATTGATCGGGTGGGAGTAACCCAGCGCGAGGTCGAGAACCTTGCCCTTGACGGTGGCCTTGAAGCCGACGCCCTGGATTTCGAGGTTCTTTTCGTAACCCGAAACCACGCCGGCAACCATGCCAGCAATGATCGAGCGGGCCGTGCCATACATGGCTTTCGCCAGGCGGCTTTCGGCGGCGGGGGCCACGGTGATCGCCGTGTCGTCGGCCGCAACCTTGACGGCGCGGTCAAAGCTCTTGACGAGCTTGCCCTTCGGGCCTTCGACGGTGATCGTGTTGTCTTTGACTGCCACCTTCACCTTGGGGGGGATGGCTACGGGAAGTTTACCAATTCGGCTCATGGGAGCGGGATTCCGGTTGCGGCGTGTTTACCAGACCTTGCAGATCAGCTCGCCGCCAACCTTCTGGCGACGGGCTTCGCGGTCCTTGAGGATACCCTTGGAGGTCGTGAGGATGGCCGTTCCGAGGCCACCAAGCACGCGCGGAATCTCCAGGTACGAATAATAGAGGCGACGGCCGGGACGGCTGTGGCGCTCAATGCCGGTCAGCGCCGGCGCGTTGTTCACGTACTTGAGCGTGACGGTGAGGGTCTTCTTGCCCTCTTGCTCGCTTTCGCTGAAGTCGCGGATGTAGCCTTCCTCCTTGAGGATGCGGGCCACGCCGCTGCGCATCTTGGAATGCTGCATGGTGCAGCTTTCCTTGCCGGCGGCGGAGGCGTTACGCAGAATGGTGAGAAAATCACCGAGGGTGTCGTGGGCGGACATGTGTGCGCTCGGGGGCTTGGGTTACCAGGAGGACTTGGTTACGCCGGGGATCTTGCCGTTGCTGGCGAGTTCGCGGAACGTGATTCGGGAAACGCCGAAGCGGCGGATGAACGCGCGCGGACGGCCAGTGATGCTGCAACGGTTGCGGACCCGGATGGGCGAGGAATTGCGGGGCAGTTCCGCGAGGGTGCGCTGCGCCTTGTAGAACTCTTCGTCCGTGGTGTTCGGGTTGCGGAGGATCGCCTTGAGCTCGGCGCGCCGAGCGGCGTACTTGGCAACGGTGCGCATGCGCTTGTCGTTGCGTTCAATGCTGGAGGTCTTCGCCATGTGTCTCTAAAGGTTGTGCGTTAGGCCTGCGCGGGCTCGCCGGCGGGCTGATCCTTCGTGGCGGCCGGACGGGTGCTCTGGCGGAACGGCATGCCCAGGAGGCGGAGCAGTTCGCGGCCTTCATCGTCCGTCGGCGCGGTCGTCACGATGGTGATATCCAAACCGATATTCTTTCGGTTCGTGTCAACCGTGATTTCCGGGAAAATGGAGTGGTCGGTGATGCCGAGGGAGTAATTCCCGCGACCGTCAAGCTTGCGCGAGACACCGCGGAAGTCGCGGATGTTCGGCAGGGTGACGGCGATCAGGCGGTAAAGGAACTCCCACATGCGCGGGCCGCGCAGGGTGACCATCGCGCCGAGGGGCATGCCCTTGCGCACCTTGAAGTTCGACACGCTCTGGCGCGCCTTCGTGACCACGGCCTTCTGGCCGGCGATGCTGCTGAGCTCCTTGGCGACTTCGCCGGGCCAGCTCTTCTCGCTCTCGGCCTTGATGCCGGAGTTGATCACGACTTTCGTTACGGCCGGGACCTGATGGATGTTGGCGTAACCGCGCGAGCTCATGAGCTCGGGGACGACCTTCTCCAGGTAATACCGCTTCAGGGCCGGAATGACGGGTTTTTCAGACATGTTGGCTTTCTTTCGGGAGAGAGTGAGTGGCACGCGACCGTCGGGCCCGGCCCTCCCCTCCCCTCGTCAGGTTCTTCTAAATTACTACGCTTTCGCGGGGGCAGCCCCCTTCTTGGCACGCTTCGCGTCGTAGGACGCGGCGAGCATGACGTTGGACAGGTGCAGCGAGCCTTCGCGCTCGACGATCGCACCTTCCGGATTCTCCTGGGACTTGCGGACGTGCCGCTTGATCATGCCGACGCCTTCGACGACGACACGGTCCTTGCCGGTGAGAATCTGGAGCACTTTGCCGCGCTTGCCCTTTTGGGCGCCGGCGATAACGACGACTTCGTCGCCTTTCTTGACGTGAGCCATGGTTAGAGCACCTCCGGAGCGAGCGAAATGATCTTCATGAAGTTCTTCTGGCGCAGCTCGCGGGCGACCGGGCCAAAGATGCGCGTGCCGCGCGGGTTGCCCTGGGCGTCCAGGAGCACGCAGGCGTTGTTGTCGAAGCGCAGGTAGCTGCCGTCCGCGCGGCGGATCGGATGCTTGGTGCGCACGACAACGGCCTTGGCGACGGTGCCCTTCTTGGCGGTCGCGTCGGGCGTGCTGTCCTTGATGGCGACGACAATGATGTCGCCGACCTTGGCGGTGCGGGTGTTCTGACCGAGGCGGCGGATCATCATGGCGCTTTTGGCGCCCGTGTTGTCGGCCACGTCCATTCGGGTCTGTTGCTGCAACATGGTATTACCTCCTGTGCGGTGGTTGTGCGGTGGCTCGTCTTAGGCGCCGGTCGGAGCGGCTTCGACCACACGCACGACGCGCCAGCGCTTGAGCTTGCTGATCGGGCGGGTCTCCATGAGCTCCACTTTGTCACCGACCTTGCACTCGTTCTTTTCGTCGTGGGCGTGCAGGACGGTCCGGCGGCGCACTTCCTTCTGATACAGGGGGTGCGGACGCTTGTAGAAATAGGTGACTTTGATCGACTTGTCACCGGAACGGCTTGTGACGACGCCGATGACGGTCTTACGGATACCTCTGGTGTTCTCGGACATGGTATAAGTGGGCTGCTACCGGTTACTTGGCCACGGGGGCCTGGTTCTTTTCGCGCAACACGGTGGCGCAGCGCGCGATGTCGCGACGCAGCTCCTGGAAGCGGCTGGGCTTTTCGACCTGGCCGGTGTGGCGGCGGAGTTCCAGATTCAGGAGCTCCTCGCGCATTTCGCGAGCCTTGCTCTGGATTTCAGCGGGGCTCATGCCCCGGATGTCCTTGGCTTTCATGTCTTACGCTGGCTGGTCGCTTTAAACGTTTTCGAGTTCTTCGCGGCTGATGAAGCGGCAGCGGCGGCCGAGCTTGGCATCGGCGAGGCGCATGGCTTCACGGGCGGCGGAGGCGGGAACGCCACCGACTTCGAAGAGGATGGTGCCGGGCTTGGTGACGACGGCGTAGAATTCCACACCGCCCTTACCGCGGCCCATTCGGGTTTCGGCGGGCTTCTTGGTCACCGGCTTGTGCGGGAACACGCGGGTCCAGAGCTTGCCGCGACGCTTGAGGTAGCGGTTGATCGCCACGCGGGCGGCTTCAAGTTCCTGGGCGGTGATGAGGCCGCGGTCGAGGACCTGGATGGCAAAGTCACCAAAGGCGAGACGGTCGCCGCCTTTGGCGACACCGCGGATGCGGCCCTTTTGGACCTTGCGGTACTTGGTGCGTGAAGGTTGAAGATTGGCCATGTTGGGAGGACTCCGTTCAGGGGTCTACGTTGTCGGCGCGCCTTTAGAGGCTTTCGCCCTCCTTTTTACAGATCCAGCATTTCACGCCGATGAGACCGGCGGTGGTGTGCGCTTCGGCAAACCCGTAGTCGATGTTCTCGCGCAGGGTGTGGAGCGGCACGCGGCCCTGGCGGGCACCTTCCGTGCGGGCGATTTCCGCACCGCCGAGGCGGCCGGAGACGCGCAGGCGGATGCCTTCGGCGCCGAGCTGCATGGTGGTGGTGATGGCCTTCTTGACGGCGCGGCGGAAGGAGATGCGGCGTTCGAGCTGCAGGGCCACGTTCTCGGCGACGAGGGCGGCGACGAGCTCGGGCTTCTTCACTTCCTGGATGTCCAGCAGGACGTCCTTGCCGGTGAGCTTCTGGAGCTCTTCCTTGACCTTCTCCAGCTCCTGGCCCTTGCGGCCAATGACGATGCCGGGGCGGGCCGTAAAGATCTTGACGCGGACGCGGTTGCCGGCGCGTTCAATGAAGATGCGCGGCACGGAGGCCTGACGGAGCTTGTCCCCCAGGAACTTGCGGATCTCGTAGTCCTCGCGGAGCATCGCCGGGTAGTCCTTCTTGCTGGCGTACCAGCGGGACTCCCAGTTGCGGCGGATGGGGAGGCGGAAGCCGATCGGATTAATCTTCTGTCCCATGGTGGGTCGCGCTATTCGGAGGTTTTGTCAGAGAGGATGATGCGGATGTGGCTGGTGCCCTTCGAGATGGGATGGGCACTGCCACGCGCAACCGGGTTGAAACGCTTGATCACCGGCCCCTGCTCCACAACCGCGAGCTTGATGACGAGGTTGTCGGAGTTGAGGTTGTGGTTGTTCTCGGCGTTGGCGACCGCGCTGGCGAGGGTCTTGCGGACGAGGCGAGCGGACTTGCGCGGGATGAACGTCAGCAGGTCGAGGGCGTCGGTGGCCTTGCGACCCTGGATCTCCCGGGTCACCTCGCGCACCTTCTTCGGCGACATGCGCGCGTACTTGGTCAAAGCTTGGACTTCCATGGCGTCTTATCTAGAAACGGGTGGTCTTTAGCCGGAGGGTGTCGCCGGCACGAACAGTTTGTCCTTCCGTGGCACTTACGACCAGGGCGGCTGCGGTGCCGGGGCGGCTTTCCACCACGACCACCTCGCCAACGGTGACGCCAGCGCGCTCAACGAGCGCCAGCATGCCGGGGCGGATGTCCTGGTCAAGGCCTGCCGTAAGCACCACGATGTCCGCCGTGGGCCCGGGCTGCACGGTCGCGACAGTGGCGCGGCCGGAGGCCTGGAGCACCTGCCCGACGAACGCGGGCCGGTCGGACGCGGCCGACGCAAGCAGGCTCGCGCTGAAGATCAGCGCGAACACTGCCGCGAAAAGCCGTGTGCCGGAAGGGAGCATGTTTACTTCTTCTGGGTGTGCGGGTTGTGGCCCTTGAAGTGGCGCGTCGGCGCGAACTCGCCGAGCTTGTGGCCGACCATGTTTTCCGTCACATACAGCGGGATGAACGCCTTGCCGTTGTGAACGTTCAGGTTCAGACCCACGAAGTCGGGCGTGATGGTGGAGCGGCGCGACCAGGTCTGGATGGGCTTGCGGGAGCCTTCCTTCTGGGCGGCGACCACCTTGTCCATCAGGCTGGGATCGACAAAATAACCTTTTTTGATGGAGCGTGCCATGGCTTAGCCTTTCTTGACCTTGCGACCGTTGCGGCGCACGAGAATCATGCTGTTGGAGGGCTTGGACTTGGTGCGCGTCGGGAAACCCTTCGCGAGCTGGCCCCACGGAGACACCGGGTGCTGCCAGCCACCACCGCCCTTGGACTTGCCTTGACCACCACCGTTGGGGTGATCGACAGGGTTCATCACCATACCGCGGACGCGGGGGCGCTTGCCCATCCAGCGGGTGCGCCCGGCTTTGCCGAGGCTCTCGTTCTGGTGGTCCGCGTTGCCGACGACGCCAATTGTGGCGCGGCAGCCGGCGTGAACCATGCGGATTTCGCCGGAGGGCATCTTGAGGGTCGCGCGGTCACCTTCGACGGCGACGAGCTGCGCGGCGATGCCGGCGGCGCGGGCGATCTGGGCGCCTTTGCCCGGGAGCATTTCGATGGCGTGAACCATCGTTGCGGGCGGGATGAAGCGGAGCGGGATCGAGAGGCCGGGGCGGTATTCTTCAACAGCCTTGTTGGTGTTGACAACCGTGTCGCCCACCTTCAGGCCGCCGGGGGCCAGAATGTAGCGCTTGTCGCCGTCGGCGTAGGCCAACAGGGCGATGTGCGCGGAGCGGTTCGGGTCATACTCGAGGCTCTTCACAACCGCGGGAATGTCCATCTTCTCGCGCTTGAAGTCGATGACGCGATAGAGGCGCTTGTGGCCACCGCCGCGACGGCGCGAGGTGATGCGCCCGTGGCAGTTGCGGCCCTTCTTGCGGTGCTTGTACTCGACGAGGGAGCTTTCGGGGCCCTCTTTGGAGAGCTCGGCCTTGTTCTGGATCAGAAAGCGCTGGCCGGGCGTGAGGGGTCTGCGTTCTACAAGTGGCATGGGCGTGGCTCCTTAAACCATTTCGATTTTTTGCCCTTCCTTGAGCGTGACGATCGCCTTCTTGAAGGCGCCGCCAATGCCGGGACGAGCCCCGCGGACGCGGGCGCGCTTGTACTTTGCGCAGGTGTTGATGATGTTCACCCGCACGACGTCGACCTTGAAGGTCTTCTCGACGGCTTCGGCCACTTGGGTGCGGTTGGCGTCGGTGGCGACGCGGAAGGTGTACTGGTTGACGTTGGCGGCGAGGGTGGAAGCCTTCTCCGTCACGCGGAAACCTTTGAGGACTTTTTGGGAAAGTACCATGGTCGTGTCTCCTTTAGTCGGCGGTGCGGGCGAGGACCTTCTCGAAGCCCTTTTCGCTGATGAGGATGCAGTCGAACTGCACGAGGTCCCACGCGTTGAGCGAGGCGGCCTCCGTGAAGTGCAGGCGAGCGATGTTGCGGCCGGCGAGGATGGTCTCGTCCGTGAAGGTCTCGTCGACGATCAGGATCTTGCCTTCCGGCTTGATGCGGCGGAGGACTTCGTTGAAGGCCTTCGTCTTGGGCTGGGCGGGAGCCAGGGTCTCGATCAGGGCGAGTTCGCCGTCGCGGGCACGCTCAAAAAGGGCGCGGGTGAAAGCGAGGGCGCGGACGCGCTTGTTGATCTTCTTGCTCCAGTCACGGGTGCGGGGGCCGAACACTACGGCTCCACCACGCCAGATCGGGCTGCGCTTGGAGCCGTGGCGGGCCATACCGGTGCCCTTCTGGCGCCAAGGCTTCTTGCCGGTGCCCTGGACTTCGCCGAAGTTCTTGGTGTGGGCGTTACCCTGGCGGGCGTTGGCCTGATAAGCGACGATCGTTTCCTTGAGCGCCTGCACGCCCTTGTCGCCTTCGAAAACGGGGAGCTTGTCGAACTCCTTCTCGGTGCTCTTCGCACCGTCCGCGGTGTAAACTTTGATCTTCATCGTGCGTGATCCTCCCGGTTCTACTTCTTAACGGCCTTCTTGGCCTCGCGGACGAGGATGGTGTCGCCATTGGCGCCGGGAACGCTGCCCTTGAGGAGGATCAGGTTCTTGTCGGCCAAAACCTTCACCACTTCGAGGTTCTGGACGGTGCGGCGCTGCTGGCCCATGTGACCGGGCATGCTCTTGCCCTTGAAAACGTGACCGGGGGTCTGGCGCATGCCGATGGAGCCCGGACGGCGGTGCATCATGTGACCGTGGGAGTCAGGCTGGCCCTGGAAGTTCCAGCGCTTCATGACGCCCTGGAAGCCGCGGCCCTTGTTGACGCCAATGACGTCGACCTTCTGGCCTTCGGCGAACTTGCCGACGGTGAGCACGTCACCGGCCTTGAGCTCGGGGGCGCCTTCCGTGCGGAATTCGCGCAGGGCGCGCACCGGCGAGGCGCCGGACTTCTTGAGGTGCCCAAGCTCGGGCTTGGAAAGGCGCTGCTCTTTCTGCGCGCCGAAACCGATCTGAACGGCGTTGTAGCCGTCGGTTTCCACCGTTTTCACTTGGGTGACCGGGCAGGGACCCGCCTCGACGACGGTGACGGGAACCAAGCGGTTCTCCCCGTCAAATACCTGGGTCATCCCGATTTTTTTTCCTATGAGGATCAGGCTCATTTGCTAAGCGGCAGGTGGCGGTCCCCTTTCGGGTGCGCCGTTTTCCTAGACCTGCTTTAGACGGTTAATAAACTGTGCGTTGTGTGACTTTTTTCTGCGTTCCAGTCCGGCGAAACGGTTTTAGCGTTACGAGGAAGGGTGGGCGTGTATCAGACGTGAATCGTAATGTCAACACCAGCCGGCAAATTTAGCTTTTTCAGCTCGTCGACGGTGGCGGCGGTGGGCTCAATGATATCAATGAGCCGCTTGTGCGTGCGGATCTCGAACTGCTCCATCGACTTCTTGTCCGCGTGAACGGAGCGGTTGACGGAGAGCTTCTCGATGCGCGTGGGAAGCGGGACGGGGCCCGAGACGCGGGCACCAGACCGCTTGGCCGTCTCGACGATTTCCGAGGCGGATTGGTCGATGATGCGGTAGTCGAAGCCCTTGAGCTTGATGCGGATTTTCTGACCGGTCATGGCGCTTAGGTGCGTGCAGGAGCGCGCGTGGAGGTTTCAACAATGTGGTTGAGGATGTTCGTCGGCACCTGCTCGAAGTGAGAGGGTTCCATCGTATAGGAGGCGCGGCCCTTGGAGAGGGAGCGCACGTCCGTGGCGTAACCGAACATGGTTTCGAGGGGAACGAAGGCGGTGATCGCCGTGAGGGCGTTCTTGGTCTCCATGCCCTGGATCTGGCCGCGGCGGCGGTTGAGGTCGCCCATGATGTCGCCCTGGTAGTCTTCCGGGGTGACGACTTCGACCTTCATGATGGGCTCGAGGAGGATCGGAGCGGCCTTCTTCATGGCCTCCTTGAAGGCGAAGATACCGGCCATCTTGAACGCCATTTCCGAGGAGTCGACTTCGTGGAAGGAGCCGTCGATGAGGCGGACCTTGAAGTCGATGACGGGGAAGCCGGCGACGACGCCGTTGTTGGCGCCTTCCATGACGCCTTCCTGCGTCGGCTTGATGAATTCCTTGGGGATGACGCCGCCAACGATTTCGTTGACGAACTCGATGCCTTTGCCCTTTTCGTTCGGCTCGATGACCACGATGGCGTGGCCGTACTGGCCGCGGCCACCGGTCTGGCGGACGAACTTGCCCACGCCTTCGGCCGCCTTGGTGACGGTTTCGCGGTAGGCGATCTGGGGCTTGCCGGCGTCGGCTTCAACCTTGAACTCGCGGAAGAGGCGGTCGCGGATGATTTCGAGGTGCAGCTCGCCCATGCCAGCGATGATGGTCTGGCCGGTTTCCGGGTTGGTGGAGACGCGGAAGGTTGGGTCTTCTTCAGACAGGCGCTGGAGGCCAATGCCGAGCTTTTCCTGGTCGGCCTTCGACTTCGGCTCAATCGACATGCTGATGACCGGCGTCGGGAAGGTCGGGGGCTCGAGGCGGACGGCGGTGTCGCGCTCGCAGAGGGTGTCACCCGTTACAACGTCCTTGGCACCAATGATGGCACCGATGCCGCCGGCGTAGATGGTGTCGATGTCTTCGCGCTGGTCGGCCTTGAGGACCATCAGGCGGGACACGCGCTCGGTCTTGCGGGTGCGCGGATTGTAAAGGGTCATGCCCTTCTTGATCTGGCCGGAATACACGCGGATGAACGTGAGCTTGCCGACAAACGGGTCAGACCAGAGCTTGAACGCGAGGCACGCGGGGCGGCCAAAGTCGTCCGCGGGAAGGGGAATTTCCTTGGTTTCGTCGTCCTCGTCGTGCGCCTTCATGGGGGGCACTTCCAGCGGGCTGGGGAGGTAGTCGACGACGGCGTTCATGAGCATCTGCACGCCCTTGTTCTTGAACGCGGAGCCGGGGATGACGCCCACGAACTCCATGGACAGCGTGGCCTTGCGGACGCCGACCATGAGCTCCTGAACGGTGATTTCCTGGCCTTCGAGGTACTTTTCGGCGAGCTTGTCGTCGAAATCGCAGACGGCTTCGATGAGCTTGTTGCGGTACTCGGTGACCTTGTCCTGCATGTCGGCAGGAATCGGGACGAGGTTGAACTTCACGCCCGAGGCGTCGGTCTCGTCATACATGCAGCACTCAAGCTTGACGAGGTCGATCAGGCCCTTGAAGGTCTCGCCGGCACCGACCGGGAGGAACAGGGGGTGCGGGTTGCCGCGGAGCTTCGTCTTGATGCCGTTGACGGCATTGTAGAAGTCGGCGCCCGTGCGGTCCATCTTGTTGATGTAGGCAAGACGGGGCACGTTGTACTTGTTCATCTGGCGCCACACGGTCTCGGACTGCGGCTGCACACCGGCAACGGCGCAGAACACGGCGACGGCGCCGTCGAGGACGCGCAGGGAGCGCTCCACCTCGGCCGTGAAGTCCACGTGTCCCGGGGTGTCGATGAGGTTGATCTGGTGCTGGATGCCCGTGAACGGACCAAACTTGGTCGTCCAGTTGCAGTAAATGGCGGCTGCGGTGATGGTGATGCCGCGCTCGCGCTCCTGCTCCATCCAGTCCGTCACGGTGCTGCCTTCGTGCACCTCGCCCATCTTGTGGACGACGCCGGAGTAATAGAGGACGCGTTCGGTGGTGGTCGTCTTGCCGGCGTCAATGTGCGCGGCGATACCGATGTTGCGCGTGTATTCAAGCGGGATCTTGCGATCCGGCGAATTTGCCTTGGAGAGGTTGGTGTTCTCTTTGCCTGCGGCCATGGGAACGAAGCTGTTTCGTGGTTCTCTAATGTTGCGGTCTCTTGAGACTTCAGACTGCGTCGCGGCACCGGGAGTTCGGGTGAAAAATCGGCCCTCGCCGGGGCGCACACTCCGGGAACTCGCGAAACTGCGGTTGTCCTCTATACTCGGTCGGTCGGGCGTCCTTGTCTGCGACTACCAGCGCAGGTGGGCGAAGGCGCGGTTGGCCTGGGCCATGCGGTGGGTCTCTTCGCGCTTGCGCACGACGGTGCCGGTGTTGTTGTAGGCGTCGAGGATCTCGGAGGCCAAGGCTTCCATCATGGGAACACCTTTGCGGGCGGCGGCAGCATCGAGCATCCAGCGGAACGCCATGCTCTGCTGGCGCTCATACGGGATTTCGACGGGCACCTGGTAGGTGGCACCACCGACGCGGCGGCTCTTCACCTCAAGCTTCGGACGGGCGTTTTCAAGCGCGCCGAGCAGAAGGTCAACGGGATCGCCCTTTTCGAGCTTCTCGCAAACTTTTTCGAAGGCCCCGTACACGATGGTCTGCGCCTTGGACTTCTTGCCCTGGCGCATGACCATGTTGATCAGGTGACTGACAAGGGGGCTGTTGAATCGGGAGTCGGGCGCGTGATCGCGCTTCTCGGCTCTTCTACGACGGGACATGGCTCGTGGTTCCTCGGTGAAAAAAGTTTAGGCCTTCTTTTCCTTCGGGCGCTTGACACCGTACTTGGAGCGGCTGCGACGGCGCTTTTCAACGCCCATGCAGTCCAGCGGGCCGCGGACAATGTGATAGCGAACGCCGGGCAAGTCCTTCACGCGACCGCCACGAACGAGCACGACGCTGTGCTCCTGCAGGCTGTGACCTTCGTCCGGAATATACGCGATGACTTCGTTCTGATTCGTGAGGCGGACCTTGGCGACCTTACGGATAGCGGAGTTCGGCTTCTTCGGGGTGCGGGTCATAACCTGCACGCATACGCCGCGCTTAAAAGGACTGCCGGTAAGGGCGGGCGCCTTCGACTTGATGCGGGGCGTCACTCGCGGCTTGCGGATAAGCTGGTTAATGGTGGGCATGGAAACCTGATGGCTTTTTTGAGAAAGAGGATGAAACTAGCCCCGAACCTTCGGAGCGCAAGATTTTTTTTGGCTCTTTTTTATTGATTTTTTTGCCGCCGTTTTCCCTCGGAAACGCGGGTTTTGAGCCTGCGGTGGGCACCTTAGGAAGCCGGAAGAATGCCCCACGATGCGCGGCGGCAAGGGTGCGAAAACGCCTTCCGGACGGGCATCGTCTTCGGGCGGCAAGGAACGAAGCGGGGGGCTTCGGCCAAGGCCGCCGGTCGGACAGGCACGGCCGGGCGGGCGATACGCGGTTGCCATAAGGAGGGTTTTCCTATTTAACGCAAGACCGATGCAACGGGTAGCCTTGATTCTCCTGGCCCTGACGTGCCTCTCGGCACCGCTCCGGGCAATTGTGAGCCCCACCGTCCAGCGGTCCGCCGCTGAATGGCTTGTAATAAAGGTGGGCGAGGTACGCTTCGACGGAAAGCGCGTTGAGACACGGGCCCGCGTGGTGCAGGCGTTCGTGTCGGAATCGAAGCTCCAGCCCGGCCAGGTTATCCGTATTGCGTATGACATTGAGCCCGAGCGAAAGGGAGACCGTAAGCTGATCGGCGAACCCGGCCAGCCTACCCTCCTGGAATCGGGCCAAGTCACTTTTGCGTTCCTGGACCCCGTGCCCGAAGACGGCAAGCAGCCCGCCGACGCCCCGCGGCTCTTCACGCCCGCGGCGCGCAGCTGGAGCTTCCTAGAGCCCGTCGGCATCTGGCCCGAGGTGCGCAAGGCGCTCCGCATGGAGCTCCCGCCCTCCCCCATCCAACCGTGACCTTCCCGGACGACCCGAGCCTCGCCGCCACAAGCCCCGCGCAGCCACCGGGAGACGATACGCCGCCCCAGGCAGAGCACGCCGGCCATCGCGCCAGACTTCGAGAACGATTTCTCAAATCAGGATTTTCGGGTTTTGCTGAACACGAGATTGTGGAGCTCCTCCTCACGCTGTGCATCCCGCGCTGCGACGTGAAGCGGCCCGCGAAGGAGCTTCTGAAGCGGTTCGGCTCGCTGCGCGGCGTGCTCGACGCCCCGCCGGAGCAATTGCGCCAGGTGCCGGGCATAGGCACGGTGGCCCCCGTCGCCCTCCACATCATCCGCGAAACGGCCTCCCTCTACCTGCTGCAGGGCGCGGAGGATCAGGTGACGCTCAACAGCGTGGACAAGCTCGCGGATTTCTGGCGGGCGCGCCTGGGCGGGCTAAAACGCGAGGTCTTTGAAGTGGCGTATCTGGACACCCGGTACCGGCTGATCCGCGACGGCGTCGAGCGGCTTGAGGAAGGCACGATTGACCGCGCCCATGTTTACCCGCGAAAAGTCATGGAAGCCGCTTTGAGACGGGGCGCGGCGCACATTGTGGTGGCCCATAACCACCCGGCGGCTGATGCCCGCCCTTCCGAGGCTGATAAAGTGCTCACCCGGATGCTTGAGCAGGCGGGCTCGTCGCTCGGCGTTGGCGTGATTGATCACCTAATCATCGCACAAACGGATACGTTTTCATTCCGGCGCGCAGGCCTGATCGCAGGCGTTCCCGCCGAGGTTCCTGAACCCAAGGTGGCCTCTCGCCGGGCCCCGCGGAGACCCCGCCTGCGCCGGCCAGCGGATACCAGCGACGGCGCCGAAGCGGCCGAATAAGCTGTCGCCTTGCGCGACGGGAGCCGCCGCGCTTCGTGAGTACATTCAGGGCAAGTTGTCGCGTGCGCCGACGCTCGCCACGCACGTCATGGGCCGATTTCCCCGGCTGTACGGCTCTGAATGCGGGCTGCTGCGGTACGGACGCCCCATCCTCGCGTCGGTGCGGGCGAAAGGGTTATTTCAGCGGCACGCGACACCTCAAGGT
This sequence comes from uncultured Opitutales bacterium, assembly GCA_964593675.1. Classification (GTDB taxonomy): domain Bacteria; phylum Verrucomicrobiota; class Verrucomicrobiia; order Opitutales; family CAZQIE01; genus CAZQIE01. The sequence goes on along the minus strand of CAZQIE010000028.1, from coordinate 60 downwards.
GAAGCTGCGCTAGGGCCAATCGACATTTTAGACTGTACAGATTGTGACCGAGCTGTTTGA
>CAZQIE010000027.1:0-32617 GCA_964593675.1 uncultured Opitutales bacterium | reverse complement strand
CTACCTCGCCTCCGCCCTCCTGTGGCTGTAACCCATATGTCGATTGGCCCTAACCCAATCCGCGTTGTACTGGTCGACGACCATGAAGTCGTCCGCACGGGGCTCAAGCACCTGCTCTCCGAGTTCCCCCGCCTTCACGTCGTAGGCGAAGCCGGATCGGCTGCACAAGCCGTCTCCGAAACCCTCCGGCTCAAGCCCGACGTCCTCCTGCTCGACATCCGTCTGCCCGACGGCGACGGCATGAGCGTCAGCCGCCAAATCCTCCAGGACATGGAGGATCCCCCAAAGATCGTCATCCTCACGTCCTTCTCCGACGAAAACCTGATCTTTGAAGCCATCTCCGCCGGCGTGGACGGCTATTTGCTCAAGGATATCAACAGCGACCAGCTCATTCAGGCGCTCGTCGCCGTCGCTGAAGGCAAGAGCATCCTGGACCCCGCCGTCACCCGCCGCGTGCTCGCACGGATCAAGTCCGAGAAAGAGCAGGGCGCGGAAGACAAGCTGGCCCTCCTGTCCGCCCAGGAACGCCGCGTCCTCGCCCTCGTCGCCGAAGGCAAGACCAACAAGGAAATCGCGCTCGCGATGAACCTGAGCAACAAGACCGTGAAGAACTACCTCAGCCACGTGCTGAACAAGCTCGGGTTGCTCCGCCGCACACAAGCGGCCGTGCTCTACTCGCAGATGGCCCAGAAATAACGGCAGGCCCTTAGCATCTAACGCCTTTTCCGCTAACCCCTTCTTCCGGCGATCCTTCCGGATGAAGGGGTTTTTTATTTCTTGGTCAAGATACTCAAAATTACACGCAATTAAACCGTCCACTGAGAGGACGGGTTGACGGATACCCCAGGCGTCGATAGCCACCTAACCAAATTGGGATGGCGGGAAATGCGGGCCTTGCGGTCCTGTTTTTCGCCCGCCCAATAAAAACACCCGTAGCAACCGTTGCCCGGCGCCCGCGGAACCCTTTCCGCCAGGGGCCGCCGAAGCATAACTCACCCAACCCAGCCGCGCCCAAACGCGGCCCGTTCCCCATGTCCGAAGAAAAAGTGGACGTATTCGCGCAGATCGGTGCACGCCGTGCCGAAGTCAAGGCCAACCTCGTTGAGATTGCGCCACCGACCCTCGAAGACCGGCTCGTGCCCACGGGCGAAGCCGCCAAGGCTGCCTTGCCCGCGCTCCCGCAGAAGCTGGAGACTGAGGCGCAGTTCAAGGAGGCTCTCGCCTCCCTGCGCAAAGAATGCGCCCCCTTCCTGGCGAATCACGCGCCCGCGCTCGCAAGCGCACGCAAACAAATCGACCTGCGCACGTGGAGTTGGCGCATGGAGACGGAGCAGGACCGCAAGGACTTCTGCGCGACCGTGCGCGGCGAAGGCAAATGGGATTCCGTTTCCATCCCCCACTACGGCGGGCCCATCGGCAGGAACACCGCCTACTACCGCACCGAGTTCACCCTTTCACAAGACGCCTTCGCCCTCGGCGCCCTTATCCTGCGCTTCGACGGCGTGGACTACAAGGCCCACGTCCTCGTCAACGGCGCCTACGTCGGCTCCCATGAAGGCATGTTCGCGCCCTTCGAGTTCGACATCACCGGCTACACCCGCGAAGGCCTGAACAACATCGTCGTCCGCGTTGAAAACGACGCCCCGGGCAACGGCGGCTTCGGCCTGCCCACCGACGGCGACAAGATCTACGCCGCAACCGGCCTCGGCTGGGACGACCCCCAACTCGGCTGGCACCACTGCCCTCCGGGCATGGGCATCTACAACAACGTCACCGTAGAGAGCCGCACCCCCGTCCACATCGTCGACCTATTCGTCCGCACCCTCGCCGACCGCAAGAGCGCGGAACTTTGGGTGGAAGTCTATAACACCAAGGTCGCCAACACGCCCGTGGGCATTGAGTTCGCCGTCTTCGGCCGCAACTTCAAGGCCGACGTGGTGAAGTGGAACGCCGCGCCGGGCATAGAGAAGGCCGGACCCGGAATCAGCTATTACCGCACGGGCCTGAGCATCCCCGAGCCCAAACTCTGGGAACCCAAGACCCCCTGGCTCTACCAGATGCAGGTGCGCCTGCTCGACGAAAAGGGCGCCGTCCTCGACACCGCCCAGCGCGCCTTCGGCCTCCGCACCTTCGAGCTCGACACCACCGGCGAGCCCAAAGGCGAGTTCCGCCTCAACGGCCGCTCCATCCGCCTGCGCGGCGTCAACACCATGGGCCACGAGCAACAGTGCGTGGCCAAAGGAGACTTCGACCAGCTCCGCGATGACATCCTCATCACGAAGCTTGCGAACGTGAACTTCTGGCGCCTCACGCAACGCCCCGTGCAGCGCGAAATCTACGAGCTGTGCGACCAGCTCGGCATGATGACCCAGACGGACCTCCCGCTGTTCTCCTACCTGCGCCGGAACCAGTTCGCCGAAGCCGTCCGCCAGTGCTGCGAAATGGAGCGCCTGATCCGCGGCCACGCCTGCAACATCGTCGTCAGCTACATCAACGAGCCCTTCCCGCAAAGCTGGGGCCGCAAAGAGCACCGCGTCCTCACGCGCGCCGAACTCGAAACCTTCTTCACCGCCGCCGACCAGGCCGTGCGCCTTTACAACCCCGACCGCGTCATCAAGCCCATCGACGGCGACTATGATGCACCGGGACCCGGCCTCCCCGACCACCACTGCTACTCCGGCTGGTACATCGGCCACGGCCTTGAGCTCGGGAAGATCAACAAAGGCTACTGGCTCCCCGTGAAGCCCGGCTGGAACTTCGGCTGCGGCGAGTACGGCGCCGAGGGCCTCGAAGACGCCGGCCTCATGCGCCGCCACTATCCCAAGTCCTGGCTCCCGCAGACGCCCGAGGAGGAGCGCACCTGGGTCCCAAACAAGATCGTCAAGTGCCAGACCGGCGACATGTACGGCCTGTGGATCGACCGCCAGGAATCCCTGGAAGCCTGGGTCGACGCCAGCCAGCGCCACCAGGAATGGTCCGTCCGCCTCATGACGGAAGCCTTCCGGCGCAACAACCGGATGATCACCTTCGCCCTGCATCTGGGCATCGACGCCTTCCCCTCCGGCTGGATGAAGACCATCGTCGATTGCGAACGCCGCCCCAAGCGCGCGTTCTTCGCCTTCGGCGACGCCCTCACCCCGCTTGCCGCCAACATCCGAGCGGACCGCTGGGCCTACTTCGGAGGCGAACTCGCACGCGCTGAGTTCTGGCTCTGCAACGACACCCACACCATCCCGGAAGGCGCCAAGCTCGTTTACGGCCTCAAAGTCGCCGGCAAGCCCGTCCAGGCCTGGTCCTGCCCCGCAAAAGTGGAAGCCGGCCGTGCCACGTTCCAGGGCAAGTTCGAATACCCGCTGCCCGAGGTGGACGTCCGCACCGGCGCGGCCCTCACGCTCGCCCTCACCGACGCCGCCGGCAAAGTCCTGCACCACACGGAAATCGCCCTCGACCTCTTCCCGCGCAGCATGGTCGCGCCCGCAAAGCGCCCCATCTACGTCGTTCAAGGTTCCCGCGGCGATGCCGCCCGCCTGGCCTGGGAGATGGGCGTGCCCACCACGACCAACCTCAAAGCCGCAGGCGTCATCCTCGTTGACGATCCCGCCGCCTATGCAGCCCGCAAGGCTGAGATCGAGGCTGCGGCCGCCGCTGGCGCCCGCGTCCTCCTGCTCGACTGGCCGCAAGGCGACTATACGGTCGATGGCAAGCCCGTCACCGTGAAGAACGCGGGCATGGACGCCTACCAGTTCGCTTCGCGCAAGACCGGCCACGCCCTTGTCGCCGGTTTTGAAACCAATGACTTCCGGTTCTGGCTGAACCCGGACATTGACCGCGTCGGCGCAATCTCCGAGACCCAGATGGTCGGCGAGCCCGAAGGCTGGTCCCCCATCCTCATGCTCCACGACGGCGGCTGGGGTGGCGCCTGGAAGCGCTCCTGGGGCGCCGCGGAACGCAAAGTCGGCAACGGCAGCATCGTAAACTGCCAGCTCAAGCTCGCCGGCCGCGTCACCGCAAACCCCGTGGCCAAGCTCTTCGCGTCACGCCTCCTGCAGGCGTAACCGCCAACGCAAACCCCCACGTTTCGCAAAGCCGCCTCTCCCCTCAAGGTGAGGCGGCTTTTTTGCGCCCGCCGGGAAACGGCACACCCCGTCCAAAGCCGTTTCGCTTCAAGTCGTCAAACGAAGCGGCCTGGTTTCCCCTCCGCGCCCACGCGAGAGTGGGCGTCCACGCTCGCCGCAGCGTCGGCGCACACCACAACTTAAAGGAGAAACGGCTCTAGCGGTTCCTTAATGAGCCAATGAAGGTTCCTCTTACAGTCTCTTTTGTCGTGAATTCCGTGGTTTCATGTAGTAGCCTGAAACGCATGACCGAGACGCTTAGGGGCCCGAACCGTGACGCCGTGAAACAGTTCTCCGTCTTCGCCGAAAACAAGGTGGGGCGCCTCAACGATCTGCTCATGATGCTGTCCGCTGCGGACATCCACGTCATGGCCATCACGCTCCTCGACACCACGGACAGCACGATCATCCGCATCGTCGTGGATTACCCCGAAGCCGCCGAGAAACACCTCCGTTCCGCGGGCTTCTGCTTCTATGAGACGGACGTCGTCGCCGTGGAGATTGAAAACGAGTCTGCCCTTAAGAAAGTGACGTGCACGCTCGTCCAGGCGGAAATAAACATCCACTACATTTACCCCTTCGTCATGCGCCCCGGCGGCCGCACCGGCCTCGTCATCCGGGCCGAAGACCAGGAGCTTGCCCGTGAAGTGCTCTCACGCGGCCACTTCAAGGTCCTCATGCAAAGCGACATAGCCAGATAGCACCGTCCCCCCCGAGTCCTGCACAGGATCTCCCTGACGATCCCTTCGGCCACCCCCTGAAAAGCGGCCACACCTCTTGCTTTACGCAACCAACCAGCCGACGCTTTCGGCATGGAACCGGAAAAAAAGGAAGAAGAAAAAGGCACCGCGAAAGTCATCGGCTGGACCATTGGCCTGCTCTTCCTCTTAGCGCTCATCTTCTACCTCGTCTTCATCTGACGCCCCTGAGCAGCCCTGCAACACGGGCAGGACGATGCTCAGGTCCGTCCCGGAGACCCACGCACACGCCAAAACCGCGTGCGCCGCGGAACGCCCCTTGTCGTCTCGGGCAGGCCCCCGCGAATTGACGGCGCCGGGTAAATATGCCCCGGGCAATGAAAACCTGACGCGCTCGTCATCCAATTGTTACGGCGTGCATGCGAAAAGACTTTTGACCGCGCGCCGTTTTTGGCAAGGTTCGTGGTTTTGCTGTTGGCGCGTTCGCCGCCTGGAAGGCTCGCCTCACGGGCAACGCAACCACCGGCAACGCTGGTCTTTTTTTCTCACCCATGAAAGAGCGGAACAACGTTAGTGTGGCCCTCATCCTCTTGGCCCTCGTCATCCTTGGCGCCAATCTTGCCGCGCTGCTCCCTGAAGCCCAGGCCTACATCCTCGTGCTTCACGGCTCCATCGCGCTCGCAGCCCTGATCGTCGCGGGCATCGGCCTCGCCCTCTCGCGCCAGGCCGCGGAACCCGCGAAGGCGCCCGCCGCGCCCGCGCCCGAAGCACCGCGTCCGGCACCCGAGCCGCCCAAGCCCGCGCCCGTCGCGCCCCTCGCCGCCCCGGCTCCCGTCATTGTGGACCGCGACGACGTCGTGAAGGCCGAGCTCGTCCATCTCCTGGCGCTCATGCAGGAAAAGGGCCGCCTCATTGATTTCGTGATGGACGACATCACACCCTACACGGACGCCCAGGTTGGCGCCGCCGCCCGCGTTGTCCACCAGGGCGTGGGCTCCCTCCTTAAAGGCAATTTCGACATCACACCGGTCCAGCCGACCCCGGAAGGCGGCCCGGTTACGCTCCAGTCCGGCTACCCGGCGGACGAGTTCCGCCTCGTCGGCAAAGTCGCCGGTCAGCCGCCCTTCAAGGGCACCCTCCTGCACAAGGGCTGGAAGGCCACCGCCGTGAAGCTCCCCCGGCTCGTCCGCGCCGGAGACACCGTGGCCAAGCTGCCCGTGCTGGCGCCCGCCGAAGTCGAACTCAAGTAACCTACCTTTCCCCCCAGAATGAGCAAAATCTTCAGCCTCGGCATCGACCTGGGCACGAGCAATTCCGCAATTGCCATCACGCCTGTGCAAGAGAACGCGGCTCCCCGCGTCCTCGACATCACCCAGGTAATGGGCCCGAACAGCGTCGGCGAAAAATCCACGCTCGCCTCAGCCCTCTATCTCCCGCACCCGAACGAGTTCGCGGAAGGCAGCTTCGCCCTCCCCTGGCAGGACGGCCATCTCGGCAACCGCCTCGTCGGCGAGTTCGCCCGCGCCCACGGCGCGCTCGTGCCCGAGCGCCTCGTCATGTCCGCGAAGTCCTGGCTGTGCAACCCGCACGTCGACCGCCAGGCCCCGATCCTGCCGTGGAAATCGGAGATCGCGGAGCAAAAGGTATCCCCGCTGGAAGCCTCCCAGCTTTACGTCGAACACCTCAAGCACGCCGCCATCACCGCAGCCCGCAATTCCGGGCTCGATGCGACGGTCGAGAACACGCAGGTCGTCCTCACCGTGCCGGCCTCCTTCGACGAAGTCGCGCGCTCGCTGACCAGCCAGGCTGCAACGGCTGCCGGCTTTGACCAGGTCATCCTGCTCGAAGAACCGCAGGCCGCCTTCTACGCCTGGCTCGCCCAGGCCGGCTCCGACTGGCGCGAGCGCGTCCACCCGGGCGACATCGTGCTCGTCTGCGACGTCGGCGGCGGCACCGCGGACTTCTCCCTCATCGTCGTCTCCGAAACCGGCGGCAATCTCCAGCTCGAGCGCGTCAGCGTCGGTGACCACATCCTGCTCGGCGGCGATAACCTTGACCTCGCCCTCGCCTTTGCGCTGCGCGCGCAGATGGAGGAATCGGGCCAGAACATTGACGACTGGCAGTTCCGCTCGCTCGTCCATGGCTGCCGCCTGGCGAAAGAACGCCTCTTCAGCGACAACGCCCTCGACGAGGCCCCCATCTCGCTCCCGGCCCGCGGCTCAAGCCTCTTCGCGAAGACGCTCTCCGTGCGCCTCCCGCGCGCGCTCCTCGAAGCCATCGCGCTCGACGGCTTCCTTGCCCTCACGCCGGTAACGGAAATGCCCGTGCAGCAGACCTCCCTCGGCCTGAAGGAGTTTGGCCTGCACTATGCCTCCGACCCCGTGCTCAGCAAGCACCTCGCCCAGTTCCTCACACGCTCGCTCACGAACGTGAAGAGCAACCCGGAGCTTACGGCGCTCGTCGAACGCGCCGGTGGCCTCGGCGACACCTTTGTGCGCCCCACGGCCGTCCTCTTCAACGGCGGCTTCTTCAAGGCCGACGCCATGCGCAAGCGCGTGCTCGACCTCCTCGCCCAGTGGAACGGCGGCCAGCCCGTCCGCGAGCTGGAAGGCGGCCAGTACGACCTCGCGGTTGCAATCGGCGCCTCCTACTACGGGATGAGCCACCTCACCGGCAAAGGCATCCGCATCAAGGCCGGCACCGCGCGCTCCTACTACCTCGGCCTCGAAACCTCCATGCTCGCGGTTCCCGGCTTCCGCCCGCCCGTCAAGGGCCTCTGCGTCGTCCCCCAAGGCATGGAGGAAGGCACCGAGGAAATACTTCCCGACAGGAAATTCGGCCTCGTGACCGGCGAGGAAGTTGAGTTCCGCTTCTTCAGCAGCTCCGTGCGCGCCGGCGACAAAATGGGCACCATCGTCCCCAACGCCGAACGCGACCTCGACGAAACCTCCCGCCTCAAAGTCACGCTCCCGCCGCTCGGCGATCAGACGCCCGCCGGGGACATCCTTCCCGTCGAGCTCCACGCCCGCGTCACCGAGCTCGGCAGCCTTGAGCTCTGGATGCAGCACGCCGCCTCCGGCCAACGCTGGAAGCTCGAATTCAAGGTCCGCACCCAGTAGCGCCCGCGCCACCGGCGGCTCCCGGCGTCCTGCAACCGCCACGGGAGACCGCCGGACCGCGTGCGAGCCCGCATGGCGAGTTCCCCACGTTTCAGCATCGGCATCGACCTCGGCACCAGCAATTGCGCCCTCGCCTACGTGGACGCAACCGAAGCGCTCCCGCGCTCGCGCGTCCTGCCCATCCCGCAGCTCGAGCGCCTCGATACAGCATCCGAATTCCCGACCCTCCCCTCCTTCCTGTATTACCCGAGGGCCGGTGAGCTTGCCTCCGGCGCAAAGCTTGCCTTGGGGCGCGTCGCCCGGAACCTCGCCGCAACCGCACCGGAGCGCGTCATCCACTCCGCAAAATCCTGGCTTTGCCATGCCGGCGTGGACCGCCTCGCCCGCATCCTTCCGTGGGCCTCGGATGAAATCCCTGACGCCGACAAACTCTCGCCCATCGCCGCCAGCGCGGAGCTCCTGCTCTACCTCCGCGACGCCTGGGACCGCACCGTCGGCGCCGCCGACCCCAGCGCCCGCTTTGACCTTCAGGACGTCACCATCACCGTCCCCGCCTCCTTCGACGCCGTGGCCCAGCGCCTCACGCTCGACGCCGCCCAAGACGCCCGCTACCCAGCTTCCGTCCGCCTTCTGGAGGAACCGCAGGCCGCGTTCCACCACTGGCTTGAACGCCACGGCGAAGCCGAAGCCCTCGCAAGCCTGCTCGCAGCGCGCCCCGACGGACGCCCCCTCTCCGTGCTCGTCTGCGACATCGGCGGCGGAACCTCCGATTTCTCGCTCTTCGAGATCTCCCCACCTGAAAGCCCAGGCCTCCCCGCCAGCGTCCGCCGCGTCGCCGTCAGCGACCACATCCTGCTCGGCGGCGACAACATGGATCACGCCGTCGCCCGCGCCCTCGAACCTCTCCTGTCTTCCGGCGAACTCCCGCCCACCGCCTGGCGTCACCTTGTAGCCCGCAGCCGCGACTTCAAGGAACGCGCCTTGTCGGAGCCCCGTGCCTCCGACGTTCTCTTCCCCGTCGCCATTCCCGCCGCAAGTGGCTCCCGCCTCGTCGGCGCGATGCTCCGCGCTGATGTACCCGCAAACCGGATACAGGAGCTCATCCTCGACGGCTTCTTCCCTTTCTGCGGACGCGACGAACGCCCTTCCCGCCACGAAAGCGGCCTGCGTGAAATCGGCCTGCCCTATGCCGCAGACAGCGCCATTCCCCGGCATCTCGCCGGTTTTCTGCGAGGCCGCCCGGTGGACGCCGTCCTCTTCAACGGCGGCGCCCTCGCCCCCGCGATGATCAAGGACCGCCTGCGGGACCAGCTTGCCGCCTGGCAGGACGGCCGCCTCCCTGCCGTGCTGGACAACCCCGAGCCAGACCTCGCCGTCGCCCGCGGCGCCGCCTGGCACGCCTGGGCCCTGCGCTCACCCGCCGGCGCCGCCTTTGAAAGCGGCTCCAACCAGTCGCTCTATATTGAAGTCGCGGCACGCCGCGCAGGAACCTCGAACTGGCTCTGCGTTCTCCCTCTGGGCACGCCTTCGGAGCACCCGGTTTCGCCTGAAGGCCAGAACCTCCGCGCCCGCGTAAACCAGCCCGTGCAGTTCCAAGTCCGCTATTCCCATCACCGGCCCGAAGACCGCGCCGGGGACCTCATACCCGCCGACGCCGCCGACCTGCTCCCGCTCCCGCCCCTGCAGACCGTCCTCCAGATCCCTTCCGGCACGCCTCGCCCGGCAAACGACCTTCTCAAGGTGCGCCTCGAAGCCCGCCTCAACGCCCTAGGGCTCCTCCGTGTGGCCTGCGCCGCCGAGGACGCCGCACAGGACCTGCACTGGCAGCTTGAGTTTCGCGTCCGCAACGAGCCTGCCGCCGCGCAGACCGCACCACCAGCGGGTTCCGCGGCGCCGGCCCCCCCCGAAGCCCTTTCTGCCGCAACGGATCATATCGACGCCCTCTTCAGCAAGGCTGCGACAGAGACCAAGCCGCGCCGCCTCGTTCCCGATCTCGAAGACATCCTCAAACTTGAGCGCGACGCTTGGCCACCCAGTCTCCTGCGCGCGCTCTGGCCGCCGCTCAACCGCGCCCTCACCCGCCGCAACCGCTCCGTGGATCACGAAGTCGCCTGGCTCAGCCTCGCCGGCTTTGTCCTCCGTCCCGGCTGGGGCGTTGAGCTCGACGAATACCGCATAAACGAGCTTTGGCGCCTCAACGACATTGGCCTCGCCCATGGCAAAGAGCCTCGCGTACGCCAGCAGGCGTGGGTGCTTTGGCGCCGCGTGACAGGCGGCCTTGACGCCCCCCGCCAGGCCGCCCTCTACAAAAAGTGGCAAAACGTGCTGAAGCAGGAGAAACCCTCGCCCGCAGAACTCGTCCGCCTCGTGGGCGCGCTCGAACGCCTGCCTTCGGACCTGAAGCTCGACGCCCTCCGCTTCCTTCTCAAGCGTATCCCCGCGGAAGAAAAACCTGAACCCCTTCTGTGGGCGCTAGGCCGCATCCTAGGCCGCGTTCCACTTTACGCTGGCCCCGAAGCCGTCCTGCCTGCGGCGCTCGTTGCTGAGGCCTGGGACGTCCTCCGCGATGCCGACTGGACGCGCAAAGCCTGGGACGCCGCGCCCGCCGCCATCGCAAACGCCTGCCGCATCAGCCCCATCCGCGAACACAACGTCCCCGCCGACCTGCGCGACGTCGTGCTGGAAAAACTTCACGCCGCCGAAGCCCGCCCACGCCTCATCCAACAGGTGCGCGAGTTTGTCCCGCTCGAACAAGCCGACCGCGTGAGCCTCTTCGGAGACAGCCTTCCTCCCGGGCTTCTCCTCGGCTGACCAAACGCCCTTCGGCCTCCGCTTTGCTTAACCACTTAAGAAAGCATTGCCGGACCCCATGCAGCCGCTAGAGTGCTCGCATGGCGCGCGTTACCCTGAAACAGATCGCCCAGAAACTCGGTGTTTCGACAGCGGCCGTTTCCATGGCACTGCGCAACCAGCCCTCCGTCTCGCCGTCCTTGCGGGAACGCGTGCAGAAGGTCGCCGCGAGCCTCGGCTACAACCAGAACCCCCTGGTTTCCGCGTATCAGGCCCACGTCCGTGCAGGCCGCACCCGCCGCTACCGTGCCACCATCGCCTGGATAGACGACGCGCCCTCCGGCAGCGGGTGGACCTCCCTCCCCTACAAAATTCCTTTCTTTAAAGGCGCACGCACGCGCGCGGAGTCTTTCGGCTACAAGGTCGATCTCGTGCGCATGCCCTTCGACCGCGACGCCCATACCACGGTCGCCCAGATGCAACGCGTGCTTCGCAACCGCGGCGTTTTCGGCGTCATCCTTCCGCAACTCTACTACTGGGAAAATGCGCTCGAGGACTGGCCGGACATGGCGGTCGTCCTCCTCGGGAGCCACAAGCGTCTGCTCAAACACGAGCTGACTTCCGGCCCCGTTGTGCGCCATCACCTCGTCGACCGCGACTATTTCCGCAACACCCGGAACGCCTACGTGTCCCTCCAGGCACGCGGCTACAAGCGCATCGGCTTTTTCTCCACAGACTGGGAGGATTGGAACAGCGACGGCATGAGCCGGGCCGGCTTCATCGTCGCCGACAATGCCGCAGGGGCGGACATCCCTCCCCTCCTCCTGAAAGGCCCCGCGGATAACCCCGCCCACGTCTCCCCCCTGGGCTCTTACGTCAGGAAACACCGGCTCGACGCCTTGATCTGCCTGAACGCCGACGTGCTCCGCTCCCTCTCCCAACTCGGCATCGGCGTCGGTTCCGCCTTCGGTCTCGCTCACCTTGCGCTCGCCGGGGACGTCGAAAACTGGAGCGGCATTGACCCACGTGACGCAGAAATCGGCGCAACCGCCGCGGAGATGGTGATCGACCAGCTCACCCGCAACGAGCGTTCCGTCCCCTCCTGCGCCCACGAGGTGTTCATTCGCGGTGTCTGGATGGACGGTACCACCGCCCGCCCGCGGCCCGCCTGACCCCTTGCGCACGCAAAGGCGCGCCCCATCGACGGGCAACCAAGCTGCGCGAGAGTCGCCCGCTCCCCGGCAATAACCGAGCCCGCCCTGCGCCGAAAACTGAGCCCTGACGCCGGGTGCTGCTCCGGCATGCCAGTCGCTCCAAAAGCGCCATGGTAACCAGCCCCTCTCACGCCAGCGCCTGAAGTCCATGGCAACGCAGACGCCAAAGGAGGTCGTTGTGCTCGGCGGCGGTTTCGCCGGCCTTGAATTCTGCAAAAGGTTCTGCGCGCCCGGCGCGCATATCACCCTCGTTGACCGCCAGAACCATCACCTTTTCCAGCCACTCCTGTATCAGGTCGCCACCGCCGGACTCTCCGCTCCCGAAATCGCCCAACCCTTGCGGTCCATCCTCAGCAAACGCGACGACATCCTCGTCACCATGGACGAGGTGCAGCGGATCGACCTCGCGGCGGGCGCCCTCCACCTTTCCGGGCTTCAACTGCGCTACGACTACCTCGTGCTCGCCCTTGGCGTGCAGACCGATTACTTCGGCCACCCGGAGTGGGCGCAGCACGCGCCCGGCCTCAAGGACCTCGGCGACGCGCTGCACGTGCGCTCCCTGATTCTCTCCGCCTTCGAGCGCGCCGAATCCTCCACCGATCCGGAGGAACGCCGTCGGCTCATGCGCTTCGTTATCGTCGGTGGCGGCCCCACCGGCGTTGAGCTCGCCGGCGCGATCATCGAGCTCAGCACCCACGTGCTGGTGCGGGACTTCCGTCGCATAGATCCCGCCCAAGTCCATGTCGTCCTCCTTGAAGGCGGACCGCGTGTTCTTGCGCAATTCCCCGCCGAACTGTCCTCCAGCGCCCAGCGTCAGCTCCATGGCCTCGGCGTGGACGTCCGGACAAACTGCCGCGTCACCGCGATCAGCGCGGGCACGGTCCGCACCGAGCTGTACGCGTTTCCGGCGGGCACGATCCTATGGGCGGCCGGAGTCAGCGCGCCACCCGTCATCCGTGCGCTCGGCGTTCCCGCAGACCGCGCAGGCCGGCTCAAGGTCCTGCCCGATCTCAGCCTGCCAGCCCACCCGAACGTCTTTGCTCTCGGCGACCTCATTTTCCTCACCGACCCCAAAGGCACGCCCGTGCCCGCCGTCGCACAGGCTGCGCTCCAGACTGCCCGGCACACAGCCGCGCTCCTGCGTGCCGAACTGGACCACCCGCGCGCACCGGAGGCCCGCCCCGCGTTCCGCTACAAGGACCGCGGCTCCATGGCCACCATCGGCCGCTTTGCCGCCGTGGCCGAGCGCGGACGCCTACGCATCTCGGGCTTCCCAGCCTGGGCCGCATGGCTCGCCATCCATCTCGTGTTCCTCATCGGCCTGCGCAACAAGGTCGCCGTCTTCCTCCAATGGTTCTACTCATACGCAACCTACCGCCGCGGCGCCCGCATCATCTGGCATAGCCCCTCCCTGCCAACCACTGGATCCGCGGCGCGTGAAAGCCCGCCAGCCCGCTCTTAGAGCGGCCTGTAGCCCGTCCTCGAAAAAACCGGCGGACGCTGAACGGTCTCAGAAGTTCCAGTTGGAAGACAGCCCGAAGCTGTAGCCCTGGAAGTTCTGCCCAATATCGTAGTTCGCGTTAAGCCCGACGAAGAACGTCTTCATGAGCCGATACGAAATTCCCGCGCCCGCCGTCCAGTAATTGCTCACAGCCGCGCGCTGCACAAACCAGGTGTTCACGCCATACGTTTCCACAAGCCAGCGGTCCGTAAGCGGCGATCCAAGCTTCAGGCCGTTCTTCAGGATCTGCTGCTCGATATTCGAGTCGTATTTTACACCGCTCACGGTCACGGGAATCGAGTCATATGCGCTGACCTGATTGCCCATTGACACGATCAGCCACTCGTTCACGCGGTAGTCCACGGCGCTCGTGCCGCCGTAGGTGCCCAGCAGCGCGCCCGTGGCCGCGTCAACAGACCCCTTTGCCGTCGCCCCGCCAAACGGCGTGACCTGCCATCCCCAATCGCTCGTTTCCGACAGCTGCAGGATCTTCCAGTTCAGGCCGATCGTGCCAGCGGCCCCATAAATGCGCGTTCCTTCAATGTCCGTGTAATCAAGCGGCACGGCGCCGAGCAGCGTGATTGTCTCATTGAGCCTCAGCGAAAGTGGCAGCGTCACGGCCATTTTCTCGCCGTTGTAAGTTTGCCCGTTAACCTTCGCCTTGAACTTCCCGCCGTTCAAACCAAGCCCCATACCCAGCCCCTGAAGGTCGTCCTGCGTGGACGCCGGCGCCACGGACTGCGCCAGGCTGGACGGCCCTGTCGTGCTGAATCCATACAGGTCAAACGCGGCGTTTGCAGAAAGCGCCGTTGCCGATGCCGGCGCACCGTCCGTCACCGACGCCGCAGACCGCTTCGTGATCTCCTTCTGGATCGCAGCGAGTTGATCGCCGCCTTCCGTCTTCAGCCAGTTCACGACCTGTGTCTCGACGTCCGTACGGCTTGAACCCGTGAACGTGCGGTCCAGACCGGTAAGCGGGCTCGTCAAACGCACGTTCGTGCCCGTCGCATTCGAGCTCACATTCAGCGCGTTCGACACGCCAAACAGCCCCAGATTGCCCGTCCACGCCGTGTTGGAAAACGACGCGAACTGATTCTGCGCTTTCAACAGGTTCGATGTGAGATCGGTGACGGACGAGCCTTCCGCGGAAACCGGCGCGCCGACAACGGGCGTGGCCGTCGCGGTAAAAAGCTTTGAAGCCTGTGCAGGGACAACGAGCGCCGCAGCGAAAGCCGCCGTAAGGGGGAGGACCTTGTTCATTCCACTTTTTCTTGGGAAACCCCGCTCAAACGGCAAGCCCAGGCTGGAGCCGTTCCAGTTCAGCCTTCCGCACAATTCGACAGCACGACCTGGCCCACACCGACGCGAGGATGGGGCGCTCACGCTCAACCCCACGTCAGCCCACCAGGTGCACGCCCTCGAGCCGCGTGCCACGCCTGCCATCCGCCCCGCAAAAAACGCGGCTCCCTTAATATCGACGCCCCAAGCACGTCGTTGACGGTCCCGCTTCCTGAAACTAACTTCTCGACTGCACGGCGCACCCATGGCATTGCCCGCTGTCACCCCGCCCGTCCCGTCATGCCCAGCGTTACCGTCGAAAACTACCTCAAGCGCATCTTTCTTGAGCAGCACGAGCTCGACGGGCAAGCCGTGCCCATGGGACGCGTATCCGCGCTGTTGAGCGTCGTACCGGGCACAGCCACGACCATGGTAAAGCATCTCGCGGAGGCCAAGCTCGTGGAATACGAGCCCCGCGTCGGCGTGCGCCTCACCCCGGAAGGCGAAAAGCTCGCCCTCGGCGTCATCCGCCGCCACCGCCTTGTGGAGCTTTTCCTGCACCAGGTCCTCAAGATGGACTGGTCCGAAGTGGACGAGGAAGCCGAGACCCTGGAGCACGCCATTTCAGACCGCGTCATTGAAAAGATCGACGTGCTGCTCGGCTGTCCCGATGTCGATCCCCACGGGGACCCGATTCCCAGCGCTACCGGCGCCTATGCAGAGCGCAAACGCCGAAGCCTGCTCGACTGTCAGCCCGGGCAAACCGTCCGCATCGTGCGCGTCGCAAATCAGGAACCCGCGTTTCTCCAGTTCGTCGAAAGCAGCGGCCTCTCGCTTGGCGCAAACGTTTCTGTGCTCGAGAACAACCCCATTGCCCAGGCCCTCGTCCTTTCCCTGCCCGGCGGCCGCACCGTTTCGCTCGGCCTTGCGGCGGCAAAAAAGATCCTCGTTGAGGACCAGCCCTGAGCCGCACCCGGAACGCGGGCCCGCACATTCAGTTCAAGTCGCCAACCGGAAAGCGTGGTAGCCGCAACGTTGGCGCGAGCGGCAACTTGAAGTGAAACGGCTCTATAACCGCGCCACCGTCGAACGCTCGGCGGCCGCTCTCGCTTCGCGGCTCCCCGACGCTTCTCCCGGGACGACCGTTGCATCCGGAGGCGGCGGTTCGCTCCCCCGCTCCGTCCCAGTTCCCGAGCCGCCCTGTGGCTTCGCCCGCTCCTTCCAGAGCAGGTGAATGAGCAGGAAACCCGTGAGTCCAACCACCAGCGTGAAAACGGCGCACCCGATCCCCAAGGCGAGGCTGCCTTCCTTGAGGAATTCCATGAAGGTCATGTCCTGCCAACCCTCGTTGAACGTCCCCGTCTCACCCGTCAGCAAAGCCCCAATCCAATAGCAGAACACGAGAAAAGGCCCGATCGTGATGGGGTTCGTCGTGAAGATTAACGCCAACACGACGAAAAAGTTCGCCCGGAAAAGCAGCGTCAATGGCAGCCCCATCGCGATCTGGAAACCCAGGAACGGGTTGAAGGCCGCCAGGGACCCGACAAGCCACCCCTTTGCCACCGACGACCGGTTGAACCTCCACAGGTCCTGGGAAAACAGCCTTTCGCCCAAAATCCTGTGAGCCAACGTCCCCCTCATCGCGGAGCGCTTTACCCCACGCCGGTTCAGCCAACGGATAAACTTGATTGTCATTCTTTGTGCACTCCCCCGTTCTCGCCCCAGTCTAAGCACCCCCGCCCAAACAGCAAGCAGGACACGCTCCGCGCCCACGCTCTATGCCGCTTGCCAGCCCGATTTCCCCACGCTTCAATCGCCGGCGACCCTCCCTCTCTCACCCCGCCCAGCATGGACGCCCTTCCCGCCACCCTCCTGTATCAGGACGACAACTACGTCGCCGTTGACAAGCCCACAGGCCTCGCCGCCATCCCCGAACGCGCCGGCGACCCCGAGTGCCTCCAGGCTCGACTCTCAAGCGCCCTCGGCGCCCGCCTCTGGGTTGTGCACCGCATAGACAAAGAAGCCGGCGGCCTGATCATCTTCGCCAAGAACCCGAAGGCCCACAAACACCTCAACGACCTCTTTGCCGCACGCAAAGTCGAAAAAACCTACCTTGCCGTCGCCCATGGTGCCATCGCTGCGGACGAGGGACGCATAGACGTGCCCCTCCGCGAATTCGGCTCCGGACGCATCGGCGCAGACCCCGCCCGCGGCAAGCCCTCCCTCACCACCTATCGCGTGCTTGAGCGCCGTTCCGAAGCCACCCTCGTCGAGGTGCGCCTTCACACGGGCCGCCGCCACCAGATCCGCGCTCACTTTTACGCCATCGGACACCCCCTCGTTGGAGACGTCCGCTACGGCGACCGTGCCGCCCAGGCCAAGTTTCCCCGCCTCATGCTCCACGCCTGGAAGCTCGCGTTTACAGACCGGGACGGCCGCGCCATCGCCATCGAAGCCACGCCCCCCCCCGAATTCCGTCCGGCCTCTTAGGCCTCGTGCCGCGTCTGCGCCTCGTACAGAGCCGCGTAATCCCGTGCCTGACGCTCCAACCTGAACCGGCGCACCGCGATCGCACGCGCCTCGGCCCGCCTCCGCGCCACCGCCTCCCAAGGCTCATTGGCCCAAGCCTGGATAGCGCGGGACCATGCCTCGTTGTCCTCGGCGGAAACCACCTCGCCATGCACGCCCGTGACCAGCTCGGGCACGCCGCCGCGATCACTGCCAATGACAGGCGTGCCGGCCCTCAGGGCCTCAATGATCGCCAGCGGCTGGTTATCGGCACGGCTCGGGCAGAGGAACACGCTGCACGCCCCGTAGGCCTTGTGTAACCGCCCCGGCTCACGAATATAACCCAGATGCCGGACACGCACGTTCGGCGCCGGCACTTCCGGCACCACGCTCCCCCATGAAAGCAGCCCCACCTTCGTATCCGCGGGCAAACGGGCCAACGCCTCCGTTACCACGTCCAACCCCTTACGCCGGTCCGACCCCGCGGAACTGAATCCCACCCAAAAAACCTTTTCCTCAAGGCCCAGTTCCCGACGGGCCTCAGCCGGGTCCACGGCTGCAAACGACTCAAACGGCACGCCCAATTCCACCTGGTGGACCGGCACCCGCTCCGGCAGGACCGCCCGCGCTACGCGCACCAGCCACCGTGAAGGCGCGGCAAACGCGATGTTCCCGCGACCAAAGAACGCCTGCCGTCTCGCTTCGGCCCGCGCCATGTCCACCTCATCCGTTCCCAACCGTATCTCGGCGCCACGGTCTTCGTAGATGAACGGGTGCGGATTGAGCGGCCACTGGTCGTGGAGCGTCCACAGGATGGGGAGGGATGTCGGGAGCGACCGCAGGCTGTCGTGGTTCAGACCGCATGCATGCAGCCCATGCACATGCAGCAGCTTCGGCCGCCGCGCGTGAACCGCCGCCCGCAGCAACCGCGTCTGGCGCCCATGCCGAAGCCGCCGCGCCAACTGCGGCGCCACATTTTTCAGCAGCCGCTCAAACCCGGAAAAGCGCTCCTCCCTGTCCAGGAGCACCGCTCGCTGGGCGGCCTTCCCGATCACCTGCCAAAGCTCCACCTCGTCCCCGCGCGTTCGCAACCCCTGGAAAAGGTCCGCGGCCGCCCTCCCGGCCCCGCCGGTCGTTACGTCTGTCAGCAGCGCAATTGCGCCCGTCTTTGCTGCCGTGCTCACGTCAACCGCTCCCTTTTCAGTTTCAGCGCGGGTTTTTCCACCCGCACGGTTTCAAAACGACCTTCCCGGAAAATCTCGTAGCTCACCGGCGCCCGCCAGTACCCGCCTGCCAGTGTCTTCCTGAGCCGGTACACATGCTTTGCCAGTTGCAACCGCAGCGCCCTGCGGTTCACGTCCGGCAGAGCGTCTTCCGGTTTTTGCAGCCCAAGCGTATTACTCAAGTTGTCCGGGTGCCACGTAAAAATACCAATCGGTTCCCTGATTGCCGCCATGCGCATCCCGGCCTCAACCTGGGCCCGGAACCACACATGGTCCGCCACCAGCCGGAAGCGCGTGTCATACGGGCAACGCTCCCACAGCCCGCGTCGATACAGGAAGGAGCACGACTGCACCGGCATGCACCAGAGCGCATCGACCGGCCGCGGCACGATCACCTGCTTGAAAAGCTGAAGGAACTGCCCGGCCCCATCGACCATAACGGTCGGCCCCAGCACCGCGTCCGCCTGCCCGGTCTGGAGCACGCCCAGCGCGGCACGCAAGCCCGCCGGGTTATATTGCTCATCCGTGTTCAGGTGCCCGATCCATCGCCCCTTCGCGGCCGCCACCGCCTTGTTCAAGGCGTCATACATCCCGCCGTCCCTCCCCGAAAACCACCGCACGTTTTCCCCGCTGCCCTTGAGAATCTCAAGCGTCCCGTCCGTGCTGCCGCCGTCCGCGATCACGTGCTCGTAGTTCAGCCCTGCACACGCCCGTTTCACCGATTCGATACAGGCCCGCACGTACCGCGCCGCGTTGAAGCACGGCGTAACGATGCTCAAATCGAGTTCGGGTGCGGCCATCGGGGAGGGTTGTATCAGGTGAAAACGGTGCCAGCGAGCATCCCCGTGCCCAACACCTCTGTCAAGCGGCCAGCCAAGCAAACCCCGCCCGATTCGAGCCCCCCTGCACGCCGTCCTCCGCCCTGGCGCCCACTTTTTGTTTTCTCGCCACGGGGAAGCCTGCCGCGCTAACGTCGCGCCCCTGTGAAAGACCTGCTGCGATACTTGAAATACCTCAACGGCGTACGGGGCATCTGCGTCCTCGGCGTCCTGTTCGGCGTTTTATTCGCGGCCAGCAGCGGCGCGGGCCTGCCCGCCATCATCAAATACGTCCTCAGCGACCTCTTTGTCGCCCGCACGGCCGACTCCGGAAGCATCTGGAACGCCGTCTTTGCCGCCCTCCTCATCCCCGTCGCCCTCGGCGTACGCGCCCTCGCCGGCTTCGGGCAAACCTACTGCATGAACTTCTGCAGCCAGCACGTCATGCGTGGCCTGCGGCAGGACATCTTCGACAAGTTCCAGGCACTCCCCATGCAGTTCTTCCAGCAACACAGCTCGGGAGACCTCCTCAGCCGCGCCAACAATGACGCGGGCGTCGTCGAAGGCCTCATCCTCGACACCTCCACGGAGCTCCTCCGCCAGCCCTTGCAGGTCCTCGCCGCCATCGGTTACCTCGCCTACCTGTCGTTCCAGAGCAGCGACGTGTTCATCTTCCTCGTCTTCCTGCTCACCGTCCCCCTCTGGATACTCCCCATCCGCATGATCGGAAAAAAGCTCCGTTCACGCGGCCTCCAGGTCCAGGAAGCCTCCGCGGACGTCACCGCCTTCCTCACCGAGAATTTTGCCGCGACGCAGGACATCCGCTGCTTCGGCCTCGAGCAACGCCAGTCCTCGCGGATGAAAACCATCCTCCGGGCCTACTCGCACTGCTACCTCAAGCTCCTCAAGTACGACGCCCTCCGCCAGCCCATCATGGAAGTCATCTCGGCCATCGTCGTCGCCGTCACCTTCCTCTACGCCTTCATCGCAGGAATCACCTTTGCTGAGTTCACCGCCATCGGCGTCGCGCTCTTCATGCTCTTTGATCCCATCAAAAAGCTCGCCACCCTCGCCAACAAGTTCCACCGCTCCGCCGGCGCCGCCCAGCGCGTCGAGGAAGTCCTCTCGCTCCCCATCTCCATCAAAGACCCGGAAAAACCCACCCGCGTGGGACGCCTCTCCGGCCACATCGAGTTCCGCAACGTGGACTTCGCCTATGGCGACCTCCCCGTCCTCTCCAACCTTTCCATCACCATCCCCGCCGGAAAGACGACAGCCATCGTGGGCGCCAGCGGCGCGGGCAAGTCCACCATCATCAAGCTCATTCCCCGCTTCTACGACATCCAGAAAGGCTCCATCCTCATCGACGGGCACAACCTCACCGACCTCACCCTCGGCGACCTGCGCCGCAACCTCGCCATCGTCCCCCAGGCGCCCGTCCTCCTCAACGATACCGTCGCCGAAAACATCCGCCTTGGCCGCCTCGACGCCTCCCCGGAAGACCTGCGCAGCGCCTCCCGCGAAGCCTTCGCCGACGAGTTCATCCAGAAGCTCGAAAACGGGTATGACACCCGCGTCGGCGAACGCGGCGACCGCCTCTCCGGCGGCCAGAAACAGCGCGTCGCCCTCGCCCGCGCCTTTCTGCGTCAGGCCCCCATCCTCCTGCTGGACGAAGCCACCTCGGCCCTCGACGCCGAAAGCGAACACTTCATCTACGAGGCCCTCCGCCGCTTCCGCGGCACCCTCGTCGTCGTCGCGCACCGCCTCAGCACCGTCCAACACGCCGACCAGATTCTCGTCATGCGCAACGGCTCACTCGTCGCCGTCGGCACCCATGCCGAACTCATCGCCCGCGACCCCTATTACCGGGAACTCGTCGAGAAGCAGACCCTGAAGTAAGCGATGATCGAGCTCTCCTACCACGGCGGACTGGGCAATACCCTCTTCCAATACGCCTTCGCCCGAATCCTCCACGAACGCACCGGCCTGCGCGTAAGCGTCCACCCCACCCGCTACACACAGCACCTTACGGGCAAGCTCATCCAGCGCGACTCCCTCACCCTGGCCGGCTTCCCCGCCACAAACGCCCCCCTCGACGGTCCCACCGTGACGGAGCCCCTCATCTGGCTCCCCGGAAACAACACCCACGACAACCTCAACGGCGCGAAGGAGCCCCGCACTGATCTCGACGCCCTCCTGCGCGTCCACCCCCAGGCCCACTTCGCCCTCGCCGGCTTCTTCCAGCGCTACAGCTATTACAAGCCCTGGAAAGATCGCCTCCGCAACGCGTGGCTTCGCACGGACATCCAGATTCCGGCCAGCCCTGGCCCCCGCGACGTCGTCGCGTACGTGCAGGCCCAGTTTAACGTCCGCCCGGCCTTCTACAGCTACGCGCTGCGCCGCCTCTCCTTCGACAAGCTCTACGTCCTCGTGAGCGACCCCCAGCGCGCGCAGGCACACCTCCGCGCCATGGCGCGTTACAAGCCCATCGTCGTCCACAATCAGGACCCCCTCCACGATTTCGAGTTCCTCCGCCGCGCACACACCATCGTCCAGGCCCCCAGCAGCTTTGCCTGGTGGGCGAGCTGGCTCTCCGACGCCCATACCATCCTCACCGCCCTTCCCGACGCGGATTACGGTTCGCGCACCCACGGCGTCGCCGAGCTTGAAGTTGACGACGAACCCCGCTTCCAATACCTACCCCACTGCACCGCTCGCCCGATGAAGCAACTCAAGAACAAGCTCCGCAAACTCCTTCGACTCAAGAAGCCTGGGTTCGAAAGAGCCTTCATCTACGGCGGAAAGATCCCGGTGGTTGACCAGATCCGCGCCTTCGCCCAGCGCGAACCCTTCGCCGCCTCCATCCGCACGTTCGTTGAAACAGGCACCTGCGAAGGCGAAACCATTGAAGCGGCCAGCAAATACTTCGCTCATAACTACACCATCGAGCTCAGCCCCGCCCTCCACGCCGCCGTTTCCGGCCGGCTCGCCCATACCGGCATCCACTTTGAACTCGGCGACTCCGCCGAAGTCCTACCCCGCCTCGCCCGCGACATAAAAGAGCCCGCCGCGTTCTACCTCGACGCCCATTTCTCCGGCGGCGAAACCGCCCGCGGCCCCGAAGACGTCCCCCTCCTGCGGGAACTCGCAATCCTCGGCAAGCGCCCCTACCGCGACCTCATCATCATCGACGACGCCAGCCTTTTCGGCCACTCCCCCAAAGACGGCCTGAACGAGGATTGGAGCCTCATCACGCGTGAAAGCCTGCTCGCCGCCTTCGGCGGTGCGAACGTCCGCCACGTCCTCGAGCACGACCGCATGATCCTCTGGCGGACCGCCTAGCGCACCTCTACTAAAAGATGTCGCAGTTACTGAAACCACTCTTTCGCCCGCGCCAACGCGAAGATAGGGCGACCATGCTCGCCGCAGCATCGGCGTAAGCGACAACCTGAAATGGAACTGCTCTAGCGCCCGTTTTTCACGCCTCACCTGCGCGCCCTTGCCCACATGAAACCTTTCCGCTGCCTTCAGGAAGCCATCGCCAGACTCCTCGGGCGTCGCCCCCCGCGCACCATCCCGCCCGCCCTGCTCGCCCGCTACACCCTCGGCGGCAAGGTCCCCGTTACGTACGCCTACGACGACTCCTCACGTCGCCGCAACCTCCACTACACCACGCAGGAAGTGGACGCCTACCTGGAAAAGGCGCGCAAAGGCCAGACCACTGAGTACGGCACCATGGACGGCTTTCTCGCCGAAGCCGTAAAGGCGCACCCGATTGCCGGGAAAACCGTCGCCGTCATCGGCTCCGAGCGGCCCCGCTACGAAGCCTTCTGCCTCGCCCATGGCGCGCGCCCCACGACCATCGAGTATTCCACAATCACGACCGACGACTCCCGCCTCGAAATCCTCAAGCCTTCCGAAGTCTTCGGCACCGGACGCACCTTCGACGTCGCAATCTCACTCTCCACCTACGAGCACTCCGGCCTCGGCCGCTACGGAGACCCCCTCGACCCCGACGGTGACCTGACGGCCATGCGCGAACTCAAGACCCTCGTCGCCCCCGGCGGCTTGCTCTTCCTCGCCGTCCCCATCGGTCGCGACGCCCTCGTCTTCAACCTCCACCGCATCTACGGACGCGAGCGCCTCCCGTTGCTGCATAACGGGTGGGAAGTTCTCTCCAGCTTCGGCTTCAAAGAATCGGAGCTCGCCACGGTCGACGGCACGCAGACCATCCACCAGCCCGTGTTCGTCCTGCGCAACACCCCCTAGGCATGATTCGCCTACTGCACGAGCTTCACCGCAGCGTGCTTGCCCGGGCGGGCCACCTCCCCAGCGAGGCCGTAAACCATCCGCGCGTTGAACTGCTCGGGGAACTGCGCCCGGAACTGCCCGCGATCCCCTTCCGCAGCGCGCTCCAGGACGCCGTGGGCGTGCCGGCCCCCGAGGTCCACATCCTCCAGCCAAAGGTAGATCTGTACCGGCTGAAGGACTGCTGGCTCGCCGGATACAACGCCTACCTCTATCCCGAACCCGACCAATACTTTTGCCCCGACAACGCCCTCGACGGCCTCCGCACCGCCAAGATTTCACGGCCCATACCGAGCCTCGCCCGGCGCATTGACCGCCCCGTATTCCACCTCGCCGGCAACAGCGTAAGCCGCGCCCATCTCGTCATGGAGCACCTCTCACGCTACCAGATCGCGGCCTCCCGGCTCCCTGCGGACACCCAGGTCCTCATCCACCGTGGGCAAACCCGCTGGCAACCCCCTTACCTCCACGCCGGTGGCGTCCGCGACCTCCTCGAATCCAGTTTCGGCACCCTCTTCTGCAAAGAACTGTATTACGTGCCCATCGCCGGAAAGTCCGTCTTCAACCTCGTCGGCGAACCCAGGCACTACCTGGAACTCCGCCGTAACGCGCTTGCCGGCCTCCCGCTCGACCGTGCGCCCATCTTCCTCTCGCGAAAAGATGCCCCCGACCGGCGCCTCCTGAACGAGGACCGACTCTTCGAAATCGCCGCCAGCCGCATCCCTGGCCTCCGCCGCATCACCCTCTCGGGCATGCCGTTCCACGAGCAACTCCGCGCCGTCGCGGGCGCCCCCGTCTTCATCAGCCCACACGGCCAAGGCACCCACCTCACCCTCTTTTGCGAGAACACGCTCTCAATCCAGCTCGTCTCCGGCGTCGCGGACCTCGCCAACCCGTTCTACGAGTGCGCCCTCCTCTTTGATTACTTCGCTTCCATCGGCGGCAACCAAACCCTGACGTGCGCCGCAGGCTCGCCCACCGCCTCTCACCTCGACGACTGGTCTTACCCGGAAGCGCACTTTGACCACGTCCTCACCCAAGCCCTCCGCGCAGCCCGCCCCCGCATCGCCTGATACCATGTCCCTGCCCATCGTCATCATCCACCAAGGCGACAGCTTCTATCTTGCGGACACCATCGCCCAGGCGCGGCAGGCCTGCGGCAGCGAAAAGCCCATCCTTCTCGGCGACGACGGCAACCGCCATTACCGCGGCACCCGCTTCTTCCCTTATGCGGCCTATTTCGACGAAGCCGCCGCCTTTGCCGGCGTATACAAGCACTACAACTGCGCGGCGCACCAGTATGACTGGCTCCTCTTCTGTTTCCAAAAGTGGATCTTCCTGCGCCGCTTCATGGAGCGCGAAGGCATCGAACGCTGCTTCGTCATAGACTCGGACGTTCTCGTCTACATGCCCCCTGAGCGCCTTGCCGCCACCTACGGCAACGCCGAGCTCACCGTCTGCCTGCCTGACAAAAACCTCCTCGCCGCCAGCGGCCACGCCACCTACGTCTCCGGAACCCGCATCCTCGGCGACCTCGCCGACCTCATGCGCGAAATGTTCGGCGAAACCGACCTCAACCGCCGCATCCGCGAGGCCTCCGATGAAGGTCGCTCCACCACCCACGGCATCACAGAAATGGCCGCGCTCGCCCTCCTTCTTGAGCGCTTCCCAGACCGCGTCCTGAACAACTTTGCGCCCATCTCCGGGCTCGCCGTCGATCACAGCATGCTCTCCGCCGACGGCTTTCAAATGCACCGCGGGATGAAACGCCTGCGCTGGCAGGACCACATCCCCCACGGCCTCTACGCCCCGGAACGCTCCGACCCCGTGTGGGTGCCCTTCGGCGCCGTACATTTCCAGGGCCACGCGAAGAAGCGCATGCTCCGATCCGTCTCGCTGCGCGACCCACGCCTCATCGCCGAGTGGCTCGCCAACAAGGCCCGCTTCCGCGTCCGCAAGTGGCACCGCAAACTCACCCGCGCCAAATAGCCCGGCTTCCCGGCACGTTCCGGCGTTGACGGTCCCGCGCGCCATACCGATAACAGATCCGCGCCCGGCCCGACTCCGAGCCGCCCGCGCAAACCGTTATGTGCGGCATCCTCGGCATCCTCGATCCCACCATTTCCTCCTGGCCGGAGGACTGCCCCGCCCTTGACCTCATCCGCCACCGCGGCCCTGACGACCGCGGACGCTGGTCCGCCCCAGGCATCTTCCTCGCCCAAGCCCGCCTCGCCATCATCGACCTCAGCCCCGCGGGCCACCAGCCCTTCCTCAGCCGGGACGGCCGCCACGTCCTCGTCTTCAACGGCGAGCTCTACAATTACCTCGAACTGCGCGAAGAGCTGCGCGCCAAAGGCCGCTCGTTCGAAACCGCGACCGACACCGAGGTCCTCCTCCACGCCTACGCGGAATGGGGCCCGGCCTGCCTGCCCAGGTTTGAAGGCATGTTCGCCTTCGCCGTCTGGGACCGCTCCGAAAACACCCTCTTTCTCGCCCGCGACCGTTGCGGCGAAAAACCCCTTTACTACCGGCGCCTCGGCAAACGCTTTGCCTTCGCCTCGGAACTCAAAGGACTCCTCGCGCTCGCGCCAAGCCCCGGTGGCGAAGCCCTCGACCCTACAGGGGTCTCCGCGTTTCTCCACCACCAGTTTGTGCCGGAGCCACGGACCATCCTCCACGGCGTCCACAAGCTCCCCCCGGGCCATTCCCTCCTCCTCCACCCCGGCGCACCCTTCCCCGCACCCATCCCGTTCTGGAGCCTCCGGGACGTCCCACCCTGCGACGCCCCCGATCCCGTCGAGGCCATTGACCGCGAGCTCGCACGCGCCACCCTCCGCACCTTGCGCTCGGACGTCCCCGTTGGCATCTCCCTGAGCGGCGGTCTGGATTCAAGCGCCCTTGCCGTACTCGCGCAGGCGCACAACAAACAGACCCTGCAAGCCTTCTCCGTCGGCTACCCCGGCGAGCCCGAGAACGACGAGCGCGCCCACGCCAAAGCCCTCGCAGCAAGGCTTGGCATGCCCTTCCACCCCGTAGAGCTTCCCGCCAACACCTTTGTTGACGAGTTTCCCGAGCTCATCCGCATGATGGACGATCCCATCGGCGACATCGCCGCCTACGGCTACTTCTCCATCGCCCGCGCCGCCCGCGAACGCGGCGTCAAGGTCCTCATCTCCGGCATCGGTGGCGACGAGCTTTTCTGGGGCTACGAATGGGTGCGCCGCGCCGTCGCGCTCAGCGAACGCAAGGCCACCCTCGCAAACACCCACCTCCCGCGCAGCCTTGCCCGCGCAGCCGGTCACGCCGCCCACCTCTGGCCGCTCCGCCAGCTCCGCCGCAGCAAACGCATGCCCCCGGCCCTGCGCCGCCTCTCCAACAGCGCGCGCGACCTCCA
The DNA here is from genome assembly GCA_964593675.1 of uncultured Opitutales bacterium. Taxonomy (GTDB): domain Bacteria; phylum Verrucomicrobiota; class Verrucomicrobiia; order Opitutales; family CAZQIE01; genus CAZQIE01. Next base: position 5,651 of record CAZQIE010000027.1, on the reverse strand, counting down.
CGACATGGACCTCGCTCACCCCGCGGCCCTCGTCTTCGACGCCTGCGACGAGAATTTTGGCCGCGCCGCCAAAGCCTTCCGCCTCGCCGCCGCGCCCGCCTTCGCCCGCACCTTCGGCGCCGACCACGTGGGCGCCGCCAGCGGCCTCACGCTCGAACCCACCCACGACATCCCCGTTCGCATCTGCGACACCCTTTTCCGCAACTGGCTAACCTCGAACTGCCTCGCCCTCAGCGACCGCACGAGCATGGCCTCCGCCGTCGAGCTCCGGCTCCCCCTCCTCTACCCCACCCTCATCGACACCGTCTTCGGCCTGCGCCGCGCAAAGCCTGACCACGCGCTGCCCCCCAAGCACCTCTTCAAGCAAGTCCTCCGGCGCTACCTGCCCGACGAAGTCCTCACGCGCCGCAAGCGCGGCTTCTCCCCGCCCGGCATCCAGTGGATGCGCGCCCTCGCGGACCGCCACGCCCCAAGCCTCCCGTCCGGCGTCCTCGCCCGCGAAGGCGTGCTCAGCCGCAAGGGCCTCGACGCCCTCCTGCGGTCCATCCTGACCTCCAACCGCTCCCTCGATTTCACATACCGGCTCATCCTGCTCGAAACCTGGTGCGCCCGTTTTGGCGTCTCACGCCTCGCCGCCCACTCCGCCCCATGACACCTTACAATCCCCGCGGGTACGTAAAAGGCGCCACCCGTCCCATCGAGGCCCACCTCAAGCGCCTCCTGCGGGACCGCGACTATCGCGCCCTCCAGCGCCTCCACCGCAGCCTCCGCAAAGCCCCCCGCTTCGTCCCCGGCAGCTTTGACTACGCCGGCCTGCCCGTCCGCTACGTCGACGCGCCAAGCGCCCTCAACGCCTTCGACGAGATCTTCGTAAACCGCATCTACGACATCGGCAACGTCGCCAACCCCCACCTCGTCGACGTTGGCGCAAACATCGGCCTGGCCGCCCTCTATTTCCGCCGCCGCTACCGCTCCTTTACCGGCGTCTGCTTCGAGCCCGATCCCGCCATCTGCGACGTCCTCCGCCAGAACCTCAACGCCTGGGGCTGCACCGCCGTGGACGTCCATCAGGCCGCCGCAGGCTCCGCTGACGGCCAGACCACCTTCCATGCCGAAGGTGCGGACGGCGGGCGTGTCGTCGCGGAAACCGCTCCAGCAGCCGGCTCCCGGCTCCTCACCGTCCAAACCCTCCGGCTCTCACGCTTCCTCGACCGCCCCGTTGACCTCCTGAAAATCGACGTCGAGGGCGCGGAGCTCGATGTACTCCGCGAGGCCCGCCCCGCACTCGCCAACGTCCGCCGCTGCTTCGTCGAGATCCACAGCTACCTCAACGAACCCCAGGCCTACTGGGAAGTCTTCCAGATCCTCCAGCAAGCCGGCTTCCGCTGCTACCCGCAGGAACTCGTCGCCCAGAAGCACCCCTTCGCGCCCCGCGCCGTCGGCACCGAAGGCCAGTTCGACCTCACCCTGAACGTCTTCGCCGTCCGCCCCGGCACCTAGCGCACATTCCTTCCACGTTGTCGCACCTGCCATGTATCCTTCATTTTATCCGCGCCGAAGCGAGGATCGGGCATCCACGCTCGCCGCAGCGCCGGCCCGCGATAATTTGAAACGGAACCGCCCCAGCCTGCCATGGACGTCCCCGTAGCCGTTTTCTCCTTCCGCCGACCGGAAAAACTCCGTGGCGTCCTTGAGGCCCTCCGCGCCCAGGCCCACCGCGTCCCCATCGTCTACCACTTTTGCGACGGCCCGCGCGACGCCCAGGACCACGCCGCCTGCGACGCCAACCGCGCCGTCGCCCGCGAATATGGCGCGTATCTAAAAAGCGAATACACCTTGCGGGAAACCAACCTCGGCCTCTTCCGCAACCTCACCACCGGCATCGACGCCGTCCTCTCCCGCCACGAAGCCGTCATCGTCCTGGAAGACGACGTCGTTCCCTCCCCGGACTGCCTCCCCTTCCTCACCGGCTGCCTCGACTCCTTCCGCGCCCGCGCAGACGTCTTCGGCATCAGCGCCTACCACCCCCTCAACCCCGACACCCTTCCGCCCTCCGCCGCAAACGGCTTCCTTAGCCCCCGCTTCCTCTGCTGGGGCTGGGCCACCTGGGCCGACCGCTGGCGCCTCATCCGCAACGACGTCCTCGCCCGCACTCCCCCCTACGCCCATTACTGGAACATCCCGGCCTGGGCTGGCACGGACCTGCGTTGGGCGCTCCGCGACCACCGCCTCGGCAAGCGCCCCATCACCTGGGCCCAGCTCGTCGCCCTTTTCTGCCTGCACCGCAACTGGCTCCAGGTCTGCCCGCCGCACTCCCTCATCGAGAATACCGGCTTCGACGGCAGCGGTGAAAACTGCCCCGCCGCGCCGACCTCCACCCGCACGGCCTCCCAACCCGCGCCGCTCGTGCTCCCTCCCGCCACGCTCGCCCCCGACGAGGACCTCGGCCGGCGTGTCGCCTCAGCCTACCTGCTACCCGCGCCGCCGCTCCCCAAGCGCCTCGCACGCCTCGCCACCTACCTCCTCCGCCGCAGCCTGAAGCGCGGCTGATGTTCGCCCCGCTACGCCTCCCACCGCTTCGTGTACACCATATTGTTCACGAACTCCGGCCACTTCGTAACCATTCCCGCCGCCACATCCGCAATCGTCGTCAAGGCCGTCTCTTCGGGAATGAACCGGTAACGCCAGCTTCGCACCGCCGGGTGCCCCGCTTCCTCCGGCACAGCCTGGTAAAGCACATCCTGCGCGAAATTCCCCCACCGCTCGGGCGGCATCAAGTCGAGCGTCATGCCCGCAAGCGCAGACGCCAGCAGCATGTTCGAACCATGCGGACCGATAACCAGCCGGCTCTCCGCATATGCAGCACACAACGCGCGTTCGTCGACCTCGGTCGGGCGTTCCACCCGCAAGTCTTCTACCCACGCGGGAAACGCCCCGCCCGCACGGCCAATCCCAGCCACGGTCAGTTTTGCCTCCGGCACGCGCTTACGCAAAAGCTCGAACACGCGCATCACGCCGCACCGCTGCCTCGCGGCATCGTCCCTGAAACCGAACGCCTTGGAAACCCCGGCAGGACGCCACGCCCGGCCCGCACGCCACACATACGTTATCCGGTAGGGCCCGGTCCCGAACCCGTGCGGCCTTACGCCCGTGAACGGCGCGATATCGAACTGCGCCGGGTGCGAATGTGCCGGGCTCAGCCATACGCGCTCAAACCTCCTGAGCTGTTCCGACACCTGCCGGTCAAAGTCCGGATAAAACGCACGCGCCCGCCCGAAAGGCAGCTCCACCGTCCACACCTCATCCACCGCCTCCGGGACAAGCCACCGCAGCGGCTTCTGGACGATCACCACGACACCCGTCCCTTCCGGTCGGTCCCGGAGCAACGCGCCTGCGTTCAGCAGCTTCAGCAACGCGTGGCCGAAAACGTAATCTATGCAGTTTAGGACAACCGCCCCTTTGAACGAGCGCCTCACCTCCACCGCCATCGGGATCGCCTCACCGCTCGGATTGCGCAACGATTCCGCGAACGGCGCGCCAAACCACGCCCTCGCGTTGGCCGCGCCCCAAAACTCCCCCGTCTCCACATCCACCACGTACGGTGTATACACGGCCTGCCCTACCTCCAGGTCCCACACCAACCTCCGCCCCGTCTTGGCGCTTCGCCCCTCCGCGCATACGTGCAGCCCATGCCACAGCACACGCTCAGGCGTCACCACCCCGCCCCCGTGCGGACACTCCACACTTGAGGACACCCGCGGCTTCAGCTCGATCAGCATGACTCAGCCAGCGCGGGCGCAAGCGCCACAAAGTTCCCGTGCGAATACGTTTCCAGCCACGGCTTGTAAGTCCTCCCGGAAAGCCCGTGCGCAAGCACCTTTGCCATCCGGAACCCCCGGCTCTCCAGCAACCCGAAAATATCCCGCAGGCTCGTGCCCGAATCCAGGTTGCACCGGCCATACTCAAATTGGACGCAATCGACAAACTCGGGCGACAGCTTCTCGCCCGCCCCGCGCAACGCCTGAAGCTCGTGCCCCTCAATGTCCATTTTCAGCAAGTGCACGTGTTTAATTCCCGCCTCCTCCACATACCGGTCGAACCGGTCCAGTCGCACGCGCTCCGTGCGCTCAAGGTTCACATCCACGGACCGCTGATGCAGCGACGCAAACCCGCTCAACGGCGTGTCGAAAAAGATCTCCCGGGACTCTGCCACGTCCGAAAGCCCGAACGCATTGAGCCTGCACCCCGACAGCCTGGCCTGTTGCCGGATCGCAGCCTGCCCGGCCTGCGTGGGCTCGAAAAGGTGCAGATCCACGCCCTGTCCCTCGCGCCCCGCCACCTCCATCACCGACACCGACCAGTGCCCCTGATTCGCGCCCACGTCAAAGACCATCGCACGCTCCACCCCCTCAGCCTTCCAGCGGCGGACAAGCGCCGTCACCAGCGCCAGCTCGCCATTCGTCTGGAAATCGTGTCCCGAGTCACCGTCCAGCGCCAGCAAGGCCTTCCACGCCAGGCGCGAAAAATTCTCCCGCAACCGCAGGCCGTTTTTTGGAATGCCCAGTTTCATGACGCCTCGAAAGACCGGTTAAACGTCCAGTTCAGCCACGCGCAACGCAGCGCCGGCGGAAGCAGCGGCTTCCTGCCGAGCGGGTTGAAACGGCGCATCAGCCCCTTCCCGCTCCCTTGGAAGTGCAGCACCGCCGCCGGAAAAAGCGCCCCCGACTCCGCGTCGCGCAGGTACGGCTTATACGTGCCAGCCTCAAACTTCCAGAACACACGCTTGCGCTCCCGGCGGCGCAGTTTCACCGCGTCAAAACCGTCCGGCAGGTGGATATTGATATCCACATACCCCTCCCGGAACCGCCGCTCATACGGCGCGGCGTCCTTCCCGGCGCTCAGGTGCTCCCAGATAAACTCCATTTCCCCCAGGTTCTTCAGCTCCCCTGCCGCCCGCGCCTTCGCAAATTTCTCCTTGGCCGCGGCCACGTACGCTGCGTCACGATACCGCGCCATGATGTGGTCCAGGAACCCGCCCACCCCGCGCCGGATCAGCGTGAAGTGCGGAGACCACCCGCTCGTCGAAAACGACAGATCCGGCGTCTGCGGAAACAGCGGTCCGATCTTTTCAAACACCATGATGTCGCTGTCCAAAAGCACCGTTAGCCCGAGACCCAGCTGGCGCCGCAACTCGTCCAAAAGGAACCAGCGTTCCAGCACAAACCGCTCATAACGCTCCCGAAACACGGAAATGTGCACATACGCCTTGCGGAACGCCTCCAAGGCCGGCGTCTCAAACTTTTCCAGCGGGTACACTTCCACAGACCAGGACTTCGGAAACCCCGGCTCCCGGTCACAAACCAGAATGATCCGCGACTCCGGGTTCGAGAACCGCACGCTCTCCACGGACGCACGCAAATACCGCGGTATGCCACCGTAGTGGAAAAACACGAACGCGGGTGCCGCCCCGGACTCAGGACCATTCGTCATGCCGCGATTGCACCCGGACGCCTTTCCCCTGTCAACCCCCCGGAGTTTCCCCGATCGAACGGCCTTAGCCGAACCTAGGGGATTAACCGCCCCCACAATGACGCATCCCCCTGTGCCCACCCTCCGCACCGCCCCCCCCCCCCCCGCTCCCCCTCCCCCGG
>CAZQIE010000026.1:4017-33080 GCA_964593675.1 uncultured Opitutales bacterium | reverse complement strand
CTGCCTCACACTCTCGGCCCTCTTCCCTCGCCAAAGTGCATAACAGGCTCTAGGCGGGCCGGCCCAAAAGCTTGCGGCCTCCCGCCTGTGCTGCCCAAGATCTAGCCAACATGGACACCGCCGCCCTCATCCCGTTTGTCAAAGAGCTCGCCCAGGCCTCCGGCGAAATCATTCTCCGCCACTACCGCGACGCCAGCCTGGCGGTGGAACAGAAGGAAGACCAGTCGCCCGTCACGGCGGCGGACCGTGAAGCCGAGGTGGAGCTGCGCAAACGCATCCTCGCCCGGTTCCCGGACCACGGGATCATTGCGGAGGAGTTCGGGCACGAGCGCGAAAATGCCGAATATGTCTGGGTGCTCGATCCCATCGACGGCACCAAGTCCTTTGTCACGGGAGTCTGCCTCTTTGGCACGCTAATTGGCCTGCTCCACAAGGGCCGCCCCATTCTCGGTGCGATCAACCAGCCCGTCCTCGGGGAGCTTTGCATCGGCGACAACCGCACCACGTGGCTCAATGACAAGCCCGTGCGGGTGCGCAACGTCACGCGCCTTGAGGACGCCGTTCTCCTTACCACGGATACCACCAGCCCCGCGCGCCATCAGGACGGCACCGGCTGGGATCGGCTCGTCGCCTCGACCAAGATGCTCCGCACCTGGGGCGACTGCTACGGCTACCTTCTCGTCGCCTGTGGCAAAGCCGACATCATGGCCGACCCCGTCATGAACCCGTGGGACCTCCTCCCGCTTATCCCGATCATCAACGGCGCGGGCGGCACAATCACCGACTGGCAAGGCGCGGACGCCGCGCGCGGGACGTCCTCCGTTGCCGCGAACCCTGCCTTGCACAAGGCGGTCATGCAGGCGCTTGCTTCGCGCTAGAGCACTTCTACTTTAAGATGTCGCACCTCCTTAAATCACTTTTCCGCCCGCGCCGACGCGAGGATGGGGCATCCACGCTCGCCGCAGCGTCGGCGCACGCGACGACTTGAAATGGAACTGCTCTAGTCGACAAACGGCGTGCGGTGACTTTAAATACGGCCATGCGAGAAGCGCTTGAAGCGGTGATCGAGGAACTGCGCCGGATGCAAGGCGAAGGCCTTCGCCGCGTGTACCTGTCCGACGACACCCTTCTGCGCCTGCGCGATGCCGCAACGCCCGCTCGCCAACCCGAGCCCGCCGCGCCTCCGCCCTCGACCGCGCCCACCCGCCCCTCACCGCAAGCCGCAGCACAGGCGGCCCAGCCCGTTGCGGCTTCGCCAACCCCGCAAACGCCGCCCGTTGCGCCCGAGCGCCGGAAGGTCGCCGCAGCGCCAACGCCCGCGGGCATCACGCCCATCCCCAAGCCCCCCGCCTTCGAACTGCCACCGGGAGACAAGGCCACTCAGTGGGCATGGCTGCGGGACCGCGTCCTCGGCTGCCCCGTGTGCTCCCAGCACGTGCGCAAGGGCAAGAAGGTCGTGTTTGGCGTGGGCTCGCTCGACGCCGAAATTTTCTTTTGCGGAGAAGCTCCCGGGGCGGACGAGGAAATCCAGGGCGAACCCTTCGTTGGTGCCGCCGGCCAGCTCCTCACCAAAATCATTCAGGCGATGGGCCTGGGCCGCGAACAGGTCTACATCGGCAACATCATGAACTGGCGGCCCGAAATCGACTTCGGAAACCGGCCGCCCACGGAAGAGGAAATGGCGTTCTGCCTGCCTTACCTGAAGGCCCAGCTCGCCATCGTGAAACCGAAGGTCATCGTCGCCCTCGGCAACACCGCCGTCACCGGCCTGCTCGGTCCGGACCCGAAGCGCAGCATGGGCAAGATCCGCGGCCAGTGGTTCGATTTCATGGGCACGCCCCTCATGCCCACCTACCATCCCTCGTATCTCCTCCACAACCAGTCGAACGCACACAAGCGCCTTGTGTGGGAGGACATGCTCAAGGTCATGGAACGCGTGGGCCTCCCCGTCTCCGAGAAACAACGGCGCTACTTCCAGACGTAGCCGCGCCGCGCAGCGTCCCGCCCTTCCCAGGCTGTATCCGGTTTCTGGTTACAGGGTCACCTGTTTAGGCGGCTCCTTTCGGCGGCCCCCGCCGCGCCCCCGGAAAACGAAGAAGACCGGCTCCTCGCGGAACCGGTCTTCTTTCGAAACAAATCGCCGAGTCTATTAGGCGATCGAGACCTCTTTGCAGAGGTAGACGTCCTGAATGGCATGCAGGAGTTGCGCGCCTTCGGCCATCGGACGCTGGAACGCCTTGCGGCCGGAGATCAGGCCCATGCCGCCCGCGCGCTTGTTGACGACGGCGGTCATCGTGGCTTCGCCGAAGTCGTTCTTGCCCGAGGCGCCACCGGAGTTGATCAGACCGGCGCGGCCCATGTAGCAATTCGCCACCTGGTAGCGGCAGAGGTCGATCGGGTGATCGCTGCTGAGCTCCGTGTAAACACGGTTGTCGATCTTGCCGTAGGACGAGTCGCCCATCTGCACAGCCTTGTAGCCGCCGTTGTTCTCGGGCAGCTTCTGCTTGATGATGTCGGCTTCGATCGTCACGCCGAGGTGGTTCGCCTGGGCGGTCAAGTCGGCCGAAACGTGGTAGTCCTTGTCCTTCTTGAACGCGTCATTGCGCAGGTAGCACCACAGGACCGTCGCCATCCCGTACTCGTGGGCCTGGTGGAAAGCCTGCGAAACCTCGATGATCTGGCGGCTGGCATTCGCGGAGCCGAAGTAGATCGTCGCGCCAATCGCGGCAGCGCCCATATCGTAGGCTTCCTTGACGGAGCCGTACATGATCTGGTCGGCCTTGTTCGGGTACGTCAGGAGCTCGTTATGGTTGATCTTAACCATGAACGGGATCTTGTGCGCGTACTTGCGGGAAACCGAGCCCAGCACGCCGAACGTCGAGGCAACGGCATTGCAGCCACCTTCGATCGCCAGCTTCACGATGTTTTCCGGATCAAAGTAGATCGGGTTCTTCGCGAACGAGGCGCCCGCGGAGTGCTCGATGCCCTGGTCGACCGGGAGGATGGACAGGTAGCCCGTGCCCGCCAGACGGCCCGTGTTGAACATCCAGTTCAGGTTGTTCAGCACGCGCTGATTGCGGTCCGTCGGCATGAAAATGCGGTCCACAAAGTCGGACGACGGCAGGTGCAGAGACTCCTTCGAGATCGTCTTGCACTTGTGGTTGAGTAAGTAGTCGGCTTTGTCGCCGAGCAGCTTGGAGATTTGGTCGATCATGGCTCGATTCGTTCCCACCTTGTTGCTGGAAACAGCCGACGACTAGAAGCGGTTTTCCCTCCTAAATCAACCGCTTTTTCGCCCCCAGTCAAACGAGGTCCACGCCCCGGCGGCAGCCTGCCGTTTCCCGACTTTCCGCTGGACGCTCCGTCCTGCCCGCACAACCATCCCCGCTGCACACCTTCCGCCCGCCGCGCCGTGGACACCGCCCTTTTCGATTACCCGCTCCCAGACGACCGTATCGCGCAGACCCCCGCCCAGCGCCGGGATGACTCGCGCCTCATGCTCGTCGACCGCGCCACGCGCACCGTGCGGCACCTGCGCTTCCGGGATTTCCCGGACCTCCTACCTCCTCATACGCGCATCTTCCGCAACAACGCGGCGGTCATCCACGCCCGCCTCCGCGCCCAGCGCCCCACCGGCGGCGCCGTCGAGTGCCTGCTTCTGCGTCCCCACGTCCCCCAGTTTCACGACGGCCATGTGCGCCCCGCACCACAGGGCGAGGAGGAATGGTGGTGCCTCCTCAAGCCCGGACGCCGCCTGGAGCCTGGCGCCACGTTTGAACACCCCGGCGCCTTCGTGGCAGTCGTGCGCGAGAAGTCGGGCGAGGGCCCCTGCCGCGTCGCCTTCCGCACGCACGACGCCGAGGCCCTGACCGCGGTAGCCGAGCGCGTGGGCGAGATCCCGCTGCCCCCTTATATTCGCCGCAACTTTCCGGAAGCCGAAAAGCTCCTGGACCTCGACCGCGAACGCTACCAGACCGTCTACGCCGACCCGTCACGCAAAGTCGCCGCAGCCGCGCCGACTGCGGGACTGCACTTTACCCCGGAAATCCTCGCCGACCTCGCACGACGCGGGTTTCAGCTCCACGACCTCACCCTCCACGTAGGCCTCGACACGTTCCGGCCCATCCAGTCGGACACGCTTGAAGGCCACGTCATCCACCGCGAGCATTACGAGCTTCCCCCCGAAACCCGCGCCGCACTCTCCCACCCGCCCAAGCCCGGCAGCCCCCACGGTCCGCGCCTTGCCATCGGCACGACGACCCTTCGCGCCATGGAAGACTACGCCCGGCAGCTCCACCCGCCCCCGCCCAAGCAACCTTACCACGGCCTCGCGGCGCTCTTCCTGCACCCGCCCGCCACCTTCCACGCCGCGGATGCCCTGCTGACCAATTTCCACCTGCCACGCTCCACGCTCGTGTGCCTCGTCTCAGCCTTCCTCGCCCCCGGCAGCACGGAGGGCATCGCGTGGTTCAAGGAGCTCTACGCCGAGGCCATCCGCGAGGACTACCGGTTCTACAGCTACGGCGACGCCATGCTCATCCTGTAGACAGGCGCGTCGGCCCCGCTTGAAACGCAGCGGGCGCACCCCGAACCCGGAAGCGCGCCCACATTGCTGAAAATGGGTTATTGTTTCGCGTTAATCCTTCTGCTTTGCCTGCATCGGGATCTTGTTCGACGTCGCAAGCACCAGCACGGGCTCCTTCGTCTTTATCCACACCTTGTTTTCCTTCGATACCCGCGTCGGCACATGCTCGCAAACCTCTGCGATTGTCTTCAGCGGCAGACGGCGTCCCTTGGGCGTCTGGTTGAAGTCGTAGGCCGACCGGAACAGCCGCTCTTCCGTCGTGTACACGCTGTCCTCTTCGGGGATCTGGAGCACCCACGCCGTGAAGTCCTTCCCCTTCAACTGGCCGAGCGGGTCCGACACCATCACGACAAACTGCTTCTTCACTGCCGGCGGCTTCTCCTCGTCCACGCTCGTCGCAAGCTCCACGTTGATGTCTTCAATGATTTGCGACACCACGCGCACGTCGAGTTCGTTGCGCTGAAGCACCATCTTAACAAGCTCCAGATCTACTTTAGCCATGGCAAAATCTCTCCAGAAAAGGTCTGCGGAAACACACGCACGTCCGCACGCGTAAAGGGTGATGCTGAAAGAATTCCGCTCCGGGAAACAAGTTTTTTCCGGTCACACCCGCCTGCCCACGCCTCGGCACGCGCATTTCAAAAGCACCAATCCACCGCGCCTCTACCGAACGTTGCTCCCCAACGCACAGCGTTGAGGAGGCCGGTTGACGCGCCCCGCGCACGCCTTTTTGTTTGTGGCGACCGCCCCGCCAGCCTAAAGAAACTTTTTAGCGCCGCGTGCGGCGCCTTCACGACCGCCCTCTCATGGACAAGCTCAAGCTGACCGGCCTCACGTATTTCGGCTACCACGGCGTAAAGCCGGAAGAAACCAAGCTCGGACAGCGCTTCAGCGTCTCGCTCACGCTCGAACTCGACACCCTCAAGGCTGGCCTGAGCGACGACATCCGCGACTCCGTGGATTACGCCGACGTTGCCCATTTCGTCGGTGAAATCGTCGGCGGCAAACCGCGCCGACTCATCGAGAGCGTGGCCGAGCACATCGCCGCCGGCGTGCTTGAAAAATTCCCCCCCGTCCAAGCCGTCACGGTTGAGCTTCACAAGCCCCATCCTCCCGTGCCCGTCCCCTTCGGCGGCGTCACGGTTGAGATCCGCCGCGAACGCACGCCCAAGCGGTGAGCCCCGAAGAAACACGCACCACGCAAGTCCTCATCGGCCTCGGGTCAAACCTCGGCGACCGCGCAGCCACGCTCCGCTGCGCCCTGGGCGCCCTCGCCACGCTCCCCGGCACATCCCTGCTCGCGGAATCCCAGGTCTATGAAAGCGACCCGGTGGGCTACGTTGACCAGCCCCGCTTCCTGAACATGGCCGCGGCGCTTGAAACCGTCCTGGACCCGCAAACCCTCCTCATGGGACTCCTGGCGATTGAGCAGACGCTCGGCCGCGTCCGCACGCTGCGCAACGGCCCCCGCACCATCGACCTCGACATCCTCTTTTTCGGTGACGAACACCTGCGGACGCCGGACCTCGAGATCCCGCATCCGCGCTGGCGCGAGCGCCCCTTCGTCACGATCCCCGTTGCGGAACTTCTCCAACACCCACGCCTTCGCAAAAATCCCGCCTGGCACGCGCTGTCCCGGGAAATCCCGCCTCCCCCGGCCAACCCAGGCATGACCCTCTGGGCGGAAATTCTGCCATGACGCGCTTTTCCTCCCGCGCACGCTGGACAATCTCCCGCCCGTGCCCTAGCCTTCCGCACCCGTGAGCGTCCTTCAAGAGCACCGGTCCCTCATCATGCGCGGCAACCGCATGCTAGGCTCCACCTTGGTGGAGAAAAACCTCGTGCCCGTGGAAAAGCTGGAGGCCGCCAACGACAAGCTCCTGGAGCACATTCAGGCGGGAGACTACAAACGCGCCGCCATTCTCAACATCCTCGTGTTTGAGATGAACGCCGTGCAGGAGGAAGCCGTCATTGAGGCCGCCGTCGAAGAACAAGGCATCGGGCTCATCGACCTGCGCAACTACCCGATCAAAAAGTTCTCCCAGTTCAATACCGACCTCAATTTGAGCTGGGTGACGTGGACCCTCCCCTTCGACCGTGTCGAGGACTTCACGATGGTCGCGACGTGTTACCACCTGTCCAAGCCTGTTATTAAGTTTTGGGAGGAAAAACTGGGCGGAAAGATTTTGTGGTACACAACCTCCATCCGTTCGCTCATGGCCTCGCTTGAAAAACTTGAGGCCGAAGCCGCGCACGCCGCACAGGAAGCGGCAAAAGCGGAGAAGGAAAAAGAAAAGCAGGCGCAACAAGCCGCCTCAAAGTAGCCCCGGCGCGCGTGCGTACGACACGCTCCCGAACGCTTTTGCTCACGCGCCGCGGCGCCACCCCATCAGGAACTCGCGGTTTCCATCCGCACCGTGTATCGGGCTCTCCGTCTCGCCAAGAAGCACCGCGCCCGGCAGGTTTTCCGCCGCAAAAGCCCGGATCTCCGCACAGACGCGCGCATGCACCTCCGCGTCGCGGATCACGCCCCGGCCCTTGTCCACCTCCGTTTTCCCAGCCTCAAACTGCGGCTTCACGAGCGCAATCAGGCAGCCCCCCGCACGGACCCTCGCCCATGCGGGACCCAGGACTTTCGTCAGGGAAATGAAGGAAAGGTCCATCACGACCGCGTCATAATCGGGATGCGGCAAAGCGAACGTTTCCAGCTCGCGCGCATTCACTTTCTCGAAATTCGTGACGCGGGCATCCCCGCGCAGTTTGGCGTGGAGCTGCCCGCGCCCCACATCGACGCACGTGACTTCCACCGCGCCGCGCTGAAGCAGGCAGTCCGTAAAGCCTCCCGTTGACGCACCGACATCCAGCGCCCGGGAGCCCCGCACCTCCACCGCAAACTTTTCCAGAAATCCCTCCAGCTTTTCACCCCCGCGGCTCACGAACCGCGGCGGCGCCTCCACGATCAGGGCCACCCCATCCGGCACGAGCTGCGCCGGTTTCTGCACCACCGCGTCCGGGCCTGTGCGCACTTTACCCGACAGGATCAGCGCCTGCGCCTGCGCACGGCTTGCCGCAAGCCCTTGCGCCACAAGCGCCTCATCCGCCCGTTTTTTTCGCACCTTTTCCACGTTTTGACATACCCCCCGGCCCAAAATCGTCCCTTTGCATCAAAAAACACACCCGTTTTCCGCGCAGCAAGCCGCAAAGCTCCCCACACCAGGCTTTCCCGAACGTACCCCTGCGGCCATGACACGCCGCGTTACGCAAGCGCCTGATATCTTGATGCCTACAAAATTTTTACAGATGCACCGGAAAAAGGCGAGGGCACCCCCGTTTCCCTGCGTAAGCGTGGGCCAAAATTCTTGACAGGTGGGGCGAAGTGGGGTGAAGTGGGGCGCAATGGCGAGCTCGGCTCGCCTATTCTGCTTCATGCTGCCCGCGCAGGCACAGATCTTCTACGTAGGCGAATTTTCTCACTCGCTGGACGCCAAGAACCGACTGACCATCCCGGCTTCTTGGCGCTTCGAGGGTGACGAAGGGGAGACTGCGTACCTGGCCCTGCCCAACCCCAACGGCAGCATCACCCTGTATCCGCCGGCCGAGATCGCGAAAGTCATGGAGCGGGTGCAGAAAGTCGGGCCCCTTGGGGCGCAGAAGACCCTGCGCGACTTCATGCGCGTGTTTTCCCAAGGCGCCCGCTTCGGTTGCGACAAATCGGGCCGCATAGCCCTTAACCCGAAGCTCATCGCGCATGCCGAGCTCGGGAAGGAAGCGACCCTCGTGGGCTCGTTCAGCCACTTCCACATCTGGAACCCGCAGCGTTACGAAGCGTTCATGAACCGCGCCGATGGAGAGCTCGCCGACACCCCCGGCGCCCTCGCCGAGTTCGGTCTGTAATCGGAGAACCACCGCATGAATTCACTCCTGCCTATCCGTTTTTCCGAAAGCCCGACCACGCACCGCGAAGTCGCGGTATCCCTTTCCGCCGAAGCCCGCACCGAGTGGCTCGCCCGAGCCCTCGTGCGCGACGAAACCCTTTCCCAAACCCGCACCCACGAAAGCCTCCGCGTCGACCCCGGAGCCTGGAAGTCGGTCGCCCATGTACTTTGCCAACGCTAGCTGGGAACCCGCCCCGCTCCCGACCATGAGCACGAGCCACGAACCCGTGATGCTGCACGAGGTGCTGGCTGTCCTCCGGCCGGAAAACGGGCGCGCGTACCTGGACTGCACGTTTGGCGGCGGCGGCCATACCCGCGCCATCCTCCAGGCCGGCCCGGACGTCCGCGTTGACGCCATTGACCGCGACCCTGCCGCCGTGGAACGCGCAGCCTCCCTCAAGGCCGAGTTTGGCGAACGCTTTCGTCTCTTTTCCCGTAACTACGCGGAAATCGACAAACTGGGGACAGGGGGATACGCCGGGATTCTTTTCGACCTCGGCGTATCCTCCTTTCAACTCGACGAGCCCGAACGCGGGTTTTCGTTCCGTGCCGGCGGCCCTGCCGACATGCGGATGAACCCCCTCGAAGGCTGGTCTGCCGCCGATTTCCTGGAACAGGCCCCCGAGTCCGAGCTCATTCGCGCCGTCCGCGACTACGGTGAAGAGCTCCGCTGGCGCCGCGTCGTGACCGCCATCCTCTCGGCCCGCCGCACGGGCGCGCTCCGCGACACCGCCTCCCTTGCCGCCCTCGTTGCGGAAGCCGTGGGCGAGCGCCCGGGCCGCCCCGGCCGCATCCATCCGGCCACACGCACCTTCCAGGGCATCCGCATCGCCGTAAACGACGAGCTTGCCGGCATCGAGACCGCCCTCCCCAAGGCCTTCGACGCCCTCGCCCCTGGCGGCATCCTCGCCGTCATCAGTTTCCATTCCCTTGAAGACCGCATCGTAAAGCGGTTCTTCCGCCGGATGGCCGGCCGCCCCGAACACGCCGGAGACTCTACTGCCGCCCAAGACCGGGTCCGCCGCGCGGACCTCCTGGGCACCCGCCCCATCGTTCCCGGAGAAGAGGAGATCAACCGCAACCCGCGCAGCCGCTCCGCAAAACTGCGGGCCCTGCGCAAGGAAGACGCGCCTCAATGAAAACCCACAACACGCTGTTCAACTGCACCTGTGCCGCCCTTGTCGCCCTCATCATCGTGACCGCCGGCGCCGGCTCCCTCGGCGTAGTGTGGATGCGCCAGCAGATCACCCGCAGCGCCAACCGCATCAAAACGGTCGAGCGCGACCTTGCCGAAAGCAACCGCAAGAACGCTTACCTCGCGGCCAAAGTCGCCCAGGCCCATAACCCGGAATTCCTGCGCGCCCGCGTGGGCACGGCCCTCGCCGCCCCGAAGGACAAGCAGGTCGTCTGGGTGCGCCCGACGCACAACGTGCCGCGCCGCAACAACGGCGACCTCACCGCGCCCTTTGCCGTCTCCTTCGAACTCGCGCTCCTTGACGCAGAAAGGCCCAACGCGAACTGATGACCCAGGCGTTCATATCCAGCCGCCGCTTCGGGCTTATTGCCCTTGCCGTGCTCCTCTTTTTGGCGTGCCTCCTCGGCCGCCTTTTCTATTTGCACGTCTGGGACCAGGACCGGCTCCTGCGCTTCGTCGAGCGCAACCGCCAGAAGTTCGAGATCATCTACGGGCGCCGCGGCTGCATCGTTGACCGCCGGGGCAACCTCCTCGCCGCCACCCGCCCCGTCATCGACCTGGGCGTGGACCCGCAGTCCCTAGACCCGAAGGACGAAGGCAAACTCCCCCACCTCGCCAAACTCCTCAACCTTCCGGAAAGCGAGTTGCGCGCCCGCCTCAACCAGAAGGTGCGCGAAGTGGACGGCCCCGACGGCCACGAAGTCCGCCTCGTCCGGTGGCTGAAAATCTGCGAAGGCCTCGACGAAGTCACCTACCAGCGTGCGATGGCCCTTAACGTCAAGGGCATCTACGGCAACCGCCGCTTTGAGCGCACTTACCCATCGGGCACCCTCGCCGCCCACGTCCTCGGCTACACCAACAAGGAAGAGCAGCCGGCCATGGGCATCGAGAAGGCCATGGACTTCTACCTGCGCAGCCAGCTCGGCTGGCGCGAGTCCGAGAAAGACGGCCGCCGCCGCGAGATGGCCCAGTTCCGCACCCGCGAAGTCCCCCCCGCCGACGGCCTGAACGTCGAGCTCAGCCTCGACCTCGCCATCCAGCACATGGCGGAAAAAGAGCTTCAGCGCATTGCCGCCGACTACAACCCGCAGTCCGCTTCCATCATCGTCAGCGACCCCTCCACGGGCTTCATCCTGGCGATGGCCAACTACCCGACCTTTGACCCCAACCGTTACGGCGAAGGCCCGATGGAAAACCAGCGCAACCGCGCGCTGACGGACGTTTTCGAGCCCGGCTCGACCTTCAAGATCGTCCCCGCCTCCGCCGCGATCAACGAAAACCTCACCCGCCCCGACGACCGCTTCGACTGCGGCAACCCCGTCCTCCGCTACGAAGGGCGCGAGATCAAGCTGCCCGCCGAGCACGAGCACATGGGCATTCTCTCCGTGCGCGAGATCGTCGCCAAGTCCTCCAACCGCGGGGCCGCACAACTCGGCGCGAAGCTCGGCTCCGACCGCCTCTACAAATACGCCCACGATTTCGGCTTCGGCAAACGCACCGGCCTCATCCTCGGCAGCGAAGTGGACGGCGTTCTCCACCCCGTGAAACGCTGGGACGGCCTCACCATCAGCCGCCTGCCCATGGGTCACGCCGTCAGCGCCACGGCCATGCAGGTTCACCAGGCCATGAGCATCGTCGCCAACGGCGGCGTCCTCATGCAGCCCCAGCTTGTCCGCCGCGTCTACGACGATTCCAACGCCACCGTGGTGTCCTTCTACCCGCAGGCCAAGCGCCGCGTCATCAATGCCCAGACCGCGGAGACCATGCGCGAGCTGCTCGTCGGCGTCGTCGGCCCCGAAGGCACCGCCAAGCGCGCCGGCATCGAAGGCTTCGAAGTCGCCGGCAAGACCGGCACCACGCAGAAACTCATCGACGGCCGCTACTCCAGCGCCCACCACGTCGCCTCATTCGTCGGCTTCTTCCCCGCCCGGAACCCGCGCATCCTCATTACGGTCATCGTCGACGACGCGCGCCCCACCCGCGGCCTCGCCTACGGCGGCATCGTCGCCGCACCCGCTTTCCACAACGTTGCCGAACAAATCATCGGCTACCTCGGGATCCGTCCCGAGCATGAAACCAAGACAATGCTTGCCTGGAAAGGAGGCGCGCCGTGATCGGTTTCGCCAACCTCGAAAACACCCTCTGCCATAACCCTTATTATAAAGCGGCCCGCGTGGCCCAGGCGCCCACCCGCCTCCCGCGCCGCACCCCGCGCATGGACTTCACGCTTAGGACCCTCCTCAAAGGCCTGACTGTTCCTGCCTTCCGCGGAGACTGGAGCGCCCGCGCCACCAGCATCATCACGGACAGCCGCCGCGTCTCCCCCGGAGCCCTCTTCTTTGCCATCGGCGGCCTGCGCACGGACGGCAACCGCTTCGTTGACGAGGCGATCTTCCGCGGCGCCGTGGGCATCGTTTCCGAAGCCCCCCCTCCGGCCTCCAACCGCCACGTCGCCTGGGTGCAGGTCGAAAACGTCCGGGCCGCGCTTGCCGAAGTCTCCCGCCGTTTCTACCGCAACCCCGACCGCGACCTGCGCGTCCTCGGCATCACCGGCACAAAAGGCAAGACCACTGTCTCCTTCCTCCTGCAGCACCTGCTCCAGGAGCCTAAGGCCCCCTGGGGCCTCATCGGCACCGTACGCTACGACCTCGGCGGCCGCAGCCTGCCCTCCTACAAGACGACCCCGGAATCCGTGGACGTCTACGCCATGCTCGACCAGATGCGCGACGCCGGCTGCCGGGGCGCCGTCATGGAAATCTCCTCGCATGCCATCGACCAGCGCCGCGTCCAGGGCCTGAATGTTGAGGTTGCCGCTTTCCTGAACCTCAGCCGCGACCACCTCGACTACCACCACACGATCGAGGAATACTTCCAAGTAAAGGCCCGCCTCTTCACCGGCACGGTCGGCCACGTACCCCGCGCCGCCGTCATCAACATTGACGACCCGCACGGCCACCGCCTCGTCGCCATGATCCCGGACGGCGTGGAAATCACCACCGTGTCCTGCGACGATTCCACCGCCGCCGTCCACGCTGAAGGAATTCGCCTGCGCCCGGACGGCAGTGACTTCACCGTCGTCTGGCCGGAAGGCCGCGCGGACGTCTCGACCGGACTCCCCGGCCGCTACAACGTCTCCAACGTCCTCGCCGCCCTCGCCATCGCGCGCGCCGCAGGCTTCGATATCGCCGCCCTCGCCCCTCGCCTCACCCCGTTCGCGGGCGTTCCGGGGCGCATGGAAAAAGTCCAGGCCGGCCAGCCTTTCCAGGTGCTCGTCGACTACGCCCACACGGACGACTCCCTCAACCATGCGCTCTCGATGCTGCGCGACATCACGCCCGGCCGCCTCTTCGTCGTCTTCGGCTGCGGCGGAAACCGTGACCGCGGCAAGCGCCCGCTCATGACCGCCGCCGTCCAGCGCTGGGCGGACTTCGCGTGGGCCACCTCCGATAACCCGCGCAAAGAAACCATTCAGGCCATCTTCGACGACATGAAGGCCGGCGTCAGCGCCCCCGGCCACATCCGCTTCGTCGAGGACCGCCGCCGCGCCATCAGCCTCGCGCTCGACGCCGCCGGTCCCGGTGACTGCGTCCTCATCGCCGGCAAGGGTCACGAAACGTATCAGGAATTCGCCGACACCGTGGTGCCCTTCGACGACCGCCAGGTCGCCCGGGAACTCCTCGCCCTCAAGCGCATTCGCCCCGAGTAACGCCCCCCCTTCACCTGAATCACCCGCACGATGCCCTCCTACACGGCAGAGCAGCTCCAAGCCTGGACCTCCGGGACCTGGCATCGCGCGCACCCCGGCCTCACCGTCCGCGGGTTCTCCTTTGACGGCCGCCAGATCCGCCCCGGCGAGGCCTTTCTCGCCCTGCGGACGGACAAACGCGACGGCCACGCCTACGTCAACCAGGCCGCCGCCCGCGGGGCAGCCGCCGCACTCGTCGAGAGCCCGGATGCCTCCGCGCCCCTTCCCCAGCTTCAGGTTACGGACGTCCTCGCGGCCCTCCATGCGGTCGCCCGTGAAAACCGCCGCCGCTTCAAAGGGCCTGTAGTTGGCGTGACGGGCAGTTGCGGCAAGACGTCCACCAAGGACCTCCTCGCGCTCCTTCTGGGCAAGCACACGCACGCCACCGAAGGGAACCTGAACAACCTTATCGGCGCCCCCCTCACCCTTACCGCGCTTGATCCCGCCCGCCATGAGGCCGCCGTCATCGAGGCCGGCATGAACACACCCGGCGAGATGGCCCAGCTCGCCGGCCTGATCGAGCCAGACCTCGCCATTGTCACACTCGTCGCCCCGGCGCACCTCGAAGGCCTGGGCACCATCGAAAACGTCGCCCGGGAAAAAGCGGAGCTTCCCCGCGGCGTCCGCGCCGGTGGCTGGGCCGTCCTGCCCGCCTCCTGCCTGGCTTTTTCACCGTTCCACACGCTTCCCGAAAAACTCGCAGCCGTCCTGCCGGAAGGCGCCTCCCTGCCACCGCACGCGAAAGCTGAGCGTGTCTTCCGCTTCCGCCTTGAGCCCACGCAGGACGCCCGCTGGACCCTCCTTTTCGGCCCAGAAGGAACCGCGCCCGCCCGCTACGCCCTGCCCGCCGTCAGCCCCGGCATGGCCGGAAACGCCGCGCTCGCCCTTGCCGCCGCCACCCTTCTGGGCATCGAGCCCGCCCTCCTTGCGGACCGCATCCTCCAGTGGCGCCCGTCCCAACACCGGGGCGAACTCCACCGCGCCGGGGACCGCCTCCTGTACGTTGACTGCTATAACGCGAACCCCGCGTCCATGATCGACGCCTTTGCCGCGTTTGACCGCCTCGCCGACGCCGCCCTCCCCCGCCTCTACGTCCTCGGGTGCATGGCCGAACTCGGCCCCACCGCACCCGCACTCCACCGCGACTGCGGCTCCAGGCTCCGCCTGCGCCCCGCCGACCGCGCCTTTGTTGTCGGCGCCCAGGCCGAGGATTTCGCCACCGGCCTCCGCGACGCCGGCACCCCCGCAGCCCAGATCGCCGTCGTCTCGGACGTCGAGGAAATCCGCCCCGTTTTCGAAACCTTTTCCGGTGCCGTGCTGCTCAAGGGCAGCCGCGCCTACAAGCTTGAACGCCTGCTGCCCGCCGCGCTCCAGACGCACGGCCACTGATCCAAAATGCTCCCAGATCTCGCAGACCTAGAGAACTTTTTCGGCCCGCTGCGCCTGTTCCGGTACCTCACCTTCCGGTGCGCCGCCTCGGCGGCCACGGCCCTTTTCCTCGGCCTGCTCGTCGCGCCCTGGATGCTCCGGAAGCTCCGCTCCTTCAAGCAGTCCTTCCGTGACGCCTCCGAAGTCGGAAAACTCGCCGACCTGCACGCGGGCAAGAAAAACACGCCGACCATGGGCGGCCTCATCATCTTCACCGCCGTCACGGCGAGTTCCCTGCTTTGGGCAAGGCTCAACGCCTTCGTCATTGTGGCTCTCGTGGTCTACTCCGGCCTGACTTTCATTGGGTTCATGGACGACTACCTGAAGGTCAGCAAAAAGAACAGCAAGGGCCTCTCAAGCCGCTGGAAGCTGATCGGCCAGACCCTCCTCGTCTTTGTCAGCCTCTCCATCCTCCTCTGGAACGACTCCCTCGCCGGCACCGGCCACTTTGAAATGCTGGAACTCTGGGTCCCCTTCGTGAACCACCCGGTGGTCAGCCAGATGTCCCTCCCGGTCGCCTTCATTTTCTTCTTTTTCGTCGTCGCAGGCTCCAGCAACGCCATCAACCTCACCGACGGCGTGGACGGCCTCGCCATCGGCTGCACCATCACGGTCGCCCTCACCTACGCCGTCATGGCTTACGTGGCGGGCAACGCCATCATCTCCGATTACCTCTTTATCGGCCACGTCCCCGGCGTGGGCGAACTCGCCGTCATCTGCAGCGCCCTCGTCGGCGGCGGTCTCGCGTTCCTGTGGTACAATGCGCACCCCGCCGAAGTCTTCATGGGCGACACAGGCTCGCTGGCCCTCGGCGGCCTCATCGGCGCCATCGCCTTCATGGTGCACCAGCCCCTCACACTGATCCTTATCGGTGGTATCTTCGTAATGGAGGCGCTTTCCGTCATCATCCAGATTGTCTCCTTCAAAAGCCGCGGAAAGCGCGTCTTCCGCATGGCCCCGCTTCACCACCACTTCGAACTCTCCGGCTGGCACGAAAGCAAAGTCGTCATCCGCTTTTGGATTCTGTCCCTCATCTTTGCGCTCGCCGGCTTGAGCACCCTCAAACTCCGGTAGCCCCTCTTCCATGGAAATTCCCGCACAACTCAGACCCTACGCGGCACGCCCTGCTGCCGTCTTTGGGTGGGGTGTAAGCGGCCAGGCCGCTGGCGGTCTGCTGCGCGCGGCGGGTTTCACGTACGAAACGTACGACGAGAAGGTCGCGGAAGGCGTGAACACGGAGTTCCGGGTCGAGGACGCCCAGCGCCACGGCCTCATCGTCTACAGCCCCGGCTTCCGCCAGAACCATCCCTGGCTCCTTCGCGCCCGCTCGGCAGGTTGCTGCTGCCTCGGGGAGATGGATTTTGCCTCGCTTTTCTGGAAAGGCGCGGTCATCGGCGTCACCGGCACGAACGGCAAGACCACGCTCACCGACTTCCTCGCCTTCGCCCTCCGGCGCAACGGCATGGACGCCGTGGCCGCAGGCAACATCGGCTACCCCCTCTCCAAGCTCCACGAGCTCACCCGCACGCAGCGCATGTTCGCCGTCTGCGAGACCTCCTCTTTCCAGTCCGAAGACCTCAACCACATGCGCCCCCACGCGGTGTTGTGGACGAACTTCGACGAAGACCACCTCGACCGCTACACCTCCCTGCGCGAGTATTTCCTCGCGAAGTGGAAGCTCATCCAGCGCCTCACCCGTCCGCGCCTCGTCGTCGGCTCCAGCGTCGCCCAGTTCGCCGCGGATTTCGGGCTCTCCCTCCCCTCCTACGCGGTCATCGTCACCCGCGCGGACGCCCACCTCATTCCCCCGGGTTCCTGCTTCTGCACCTACCCCCAGCAGGAAAATTACCTCATCGCCCGCCAGTTCTGGCTCATGGAGGGCTTCCCCCTCAAAGTCCTCGAAGAAGCCGCCGGTGTCTTTGCACCCCGCCGCCACCGCCTTGTAAAAGTCGCCGACATCGGCGAGCTTTCGTTCTGGAACGACTCCAAAGCCACCAATTTCCACGCCGTCTACGCGGCGCTCGAGGAATTCCCGGAGCCCGTGTACTGGATCGGAGGCGGCAAGCCCAAGGGCGGTGACATCCCGGGCTTCATTGGCAAAATTGCACCCCGCGTGCGCGAAGCCTTCCTGATCGGCGAGACCGGCCCAAGCCTCGTCACGCTCTTCGAGAACCACGGAGTCCCCGCCACCCTCTATCCCTCCATGCAGGATGCCGTCTTCGCCGCGGCCCAAAAAACCCAAGGTAAAGGCGTCGTCCTCTTCAGCCCCGGCTTTGCCAGTTTCGACATGTTTCAGAACTACGCCGATCGCGGAACTGCCTTCGAACGGGCGGTTTTGAGTTTGAAGGCGTCCCCCTCGGAAAATAGGTAGAAACCCTGAACCCTTGAATCCAATGAAAAGCAAGTGGCCCGTAACCGTCGCAGTAGTTGCCCTCCTGCACGTATGTATTGTTGGCGTCATCCTGGTCCAGCCGGGATGCAAAAGCACACCGGAGGCGTCGGAAGACACCACCGCTTCGACCACAGGTCCCGACGGTCAGCCGACGGGTGAAGCCCAGCCCGCTGAACAACGCATGACCCCCACCCGCCCGTCGTGGGACATGTCCGACAAAACCGCGCACACCGACGTCATCACGCCCTCGGACGTGAACAATGACATCAACGCGCTGCCCCCGCTCACACCCGCGCCCTCCAAGGCCCGCGGCGTAACGGCTCCCCCTGTGCCGTCCGCTCCCGCCGCCTCGACGGCCAGTTACAAGGTGCAGAAGGGCGACTCCCTCTGGACGGTCGCGAAGAAGCACCACACCACGGTCAGCGAACTCGCCGCAGCGAACGGCTTGAGCAAAAACAGCTCCCTGCGCATTGGCCAGGAACTGAAAGTCCCCGGCGCCGCCGCTTCGGAGGCCGCACCCGCCGCCGTAAAGGCCGTTGTCGCTGAAGCCGCTCCCGTTGCCGCCGCCCCCGCCTCTGGCGAGAGCTACACGGTGAAGAAGGGTGACTCGCTCACGACGATCGCGCGCAAGCACAACACGAGCGTCAACGCCCTCAAGGCCGCCAACAGCCTCAGCTCTAACACCGTCCGCGTCGGCCAGAAGCTGAACCTCCCGGGCACCTCGAGCGCGACGCCTGCCGCCGCAGCTCCGGCTTCCAAGGCTGCCGTCAAGCCCGCCGCGCCCGCCGCGACGACCCCTGCCGCCACTTCGACGGCCCCGACCGCCTCCCGCAAGGTCAAGGCTGGCCAGGACCAGAAGGTCCCGAGCGCCAACGGCAAGGCCCCCGCACCCGCCGTCGCCAAGGCCCCGGCTGCTCCCGCGGCTCCCGCTGCGCCTGCCGCTACGGCTGCGCCCGCTACGGCTGCCAAGGCTGCTGCCGCCCCTGCCGCACCCGCGGCAACGGCCGCCAAGCCGGCTCCCACGCCGCCGCTCCCGGCGACCGCCCCGGCCGCGACGGCTCCCGCCGATAACCTCGAGGAGCTTCCCCTCGTTGAGGTGACCACGGCGCCGGCTGCCCGCTAATACGGCCCTCCGCGATCCCCTCCCACGCCACGCAACCCAATGCAAGCACGCCTCAAAGAACACCTCGGTCACTTCCGGACATTCAACCCCGGCCTGACCATCGTGCTCTCGGTCCTGAGCCTCACGCTCCTGGGCCTCGTCGTGCTCTGCAGCGCCGGCCAGTCCTTCAACAGCGACCCTTATTTCATCTTTAAGCGTCAGTTGATGTGGCTGGCCATCGCGCTGGGTGCGGGCGTGGTCGGGGCGACCGTGGACCTCGAAAAGCTCCGCAAGTGGTCTCCCGCCATCGCGCTGGTGACCCTTTTCCTCCTCCTGCTCGTCCTCATCCCCGGTATCGGTGTCACCGTAAACGGTGCCCGCCGCTGGCTGGATTTCGGCCCCATGCGCCTCCAGCCCTCCGAGTTTGCGAAACTGGCGCTCGTCATCCTCCTGTCCCACTACCTCGCGCTCAACCAGCGCTACCTCAAGGACGCCGTTCGCGGCTTCGTCATTCCCTGCGCCATGATCGGCCTGTTCTGCGGCCTGATCATCAAGGAGCCCGACTTCGGCACCACCGCCCTTACCGGCGCCGTCGGCATGACCCTCCTTTTCCTCGCCGGTGCCCGCCTCGTCTTTCTCCTCCCCATCCTCGGCGTCGCCGTCTTCGGCTTTGCCGTGCTCGTCATTTTCGACCCCGTCCGCATCAAGCGCGTGACCTCCTTCCTCGACGTCGAAGCCCACAAGGCCGACAGCGGCTACCAGCTCTGGCAAGGCATGCTCGCCTTTGCCGCCGGCGGCACCCGCGGCGTTGGCCTCGGCAAAGGCCGCCAGCAGCTCTCCTTCCTCCCCGAAGCCCACACCGACTTTGTCTTCCCCATCATCGGCGAAGAGCTCGGCCTCCTGTTCACCGTCACCGTCGTCATCCTCTTCTCCATCATTTTCATCTCCGGGATCTACGCCGTGCGGCGCGCCCCGAACCTCTTCCAGTTCTCCCTTTTCTCCGGGTGCCTGCTCCTGATCGTCATGCAGGCCATGATCAACATGGGCGTCGTAACCGGCATGCTTCCGACCAAAGGCATGTCCCTGCCCTTTATCAGCTACGGCGGCTCAAACCTCGTGCTCATGTTCCTCATGGTCGGGCTCATGCTCAATTGCCTGCGCCATTGGGAAGGCCCCGCCCGCTTCCGCCCCCGCGACCTATGAGCACCTTTGTCATCTGCTGCGGCGGAACCGGCGGCCACCTCTCCCCCGGGATCTCCCTTGCTGAAGGCCTTATCGAAAAAGGCCACCAGTGCACCCTTGTCATCAGCAACAAGGAGGTCGATTCGCGCCTCCTCATCAAATACTCGGACCTGCGTTTCGTCCGCGCCCCCGGGGCGCCGTTCTCCCTCCGCCCCCTGCGCTTCCTGCGCTTCGCCATCGCGCAGACGCGCGGCCTCGCCTTTGCCCTAAGTTTCCTGCGCAGCACCCGCCCGGACGCCCTCATCGGCTTCGGCGGCTTCCTCACCGCAGGCATGACGCTTGCCGCATTCCTGCTCGGCATTCCCGTTGTCCTCCACGAAGCCAACCGGAAAGTCGGACGTGCCATCCGCATGCTGAGCGGCTTTGCCCGCCGCATCTATCTGCCGCCCGGTGTGCGCCTCAAGGGCGTTCCGCCCCAGACGGTCCGTTACTGCGGCTTCCCCGTCCGCCGCGAAATCCGCCGCATAAACCGCGAGGCCGCACGGTCCCGCCTCGGCGTCGATATCCCCGGCAGGCTCCTCGTCGTCCTCGGCGGCAGCCAGGGTGCCTCCGCCCTCAACGACTGGGTGACCGCGAATTTCGAAGCCCTCGGTCGCGATGGCATCAGCGTCTATTGCGTCACCGGCCTCGGCAAAGGCGGCCAGGGCGTCATCCAGTGTGAGTCCCTCGACGGCCGCCCCGTAAAAGCCTACTTCTCGCCCTTCTGCGACCAGATGGCCGAACTCCTCTCCAGCGCAGACCTCGTCGTCTCCCGCGCCGGCGCCGGCAGCATCGCCGAATTCGTGCGCTGCCGCGTCCCCGCCGTCCTCGTCCCCTACCCCTTTGCGGCAGACAACCACCAGTGGGAAAACGCGCTCTGCTTCGAGCGCCAGGGCTGCGGCATCGTCGTTGATGCCAAGAAGCTCGACTCCCTCCGGTCCGAAGTCAGCGACCTCGTCTTTAACGACTGGCTCCTCGAAAAGTTCCGCCGGAACCTGGAGCGCCTCGACCGCCAGAACAGCCTCGATGTGATCATCCGCGACCTCGAGAAACTCTGCGCCGAGAACCGCCCGGCTCCCACGGAACTGCAAGCCACCGTATGAACTTTTCAACTACAACACTCTCCAGCACGGCCGCTCCGCGAGCCGCCGCGAAACCATGACCGGCCAGGAAAAGGCATTTCTCATAGGAATCGGCGGCATGGGCATGGGCCCGCTCGCAGTCTATCTCGCCCAAGCGGGCTGGAAGCTCGCGGGCCAGGATGACGGGCTTCAGGAGCCCGTCCAGCGCGTCCTCGAAAGCCAGGGCATCGCTCCCGCGGAATACGCGGACATTCCCGACGGGTTCCCCCTCGTCGCCTTTTCCAGCGCCGTCGCGCCCGGGCATCCCCTCCGCCAGGCCGCCTCCGCGAAAAAGCTCCGGCTCCTGCGCCGCGGCGAGCTGCTCGCCGAGACCGTTGCGGACCGCAAGCTCGTCGCCGTCGTCGGCAGCCATGGCAAGACCACCACCACCGGCATGCTCGTCCATGCGTTGGACGCCGCCGGCTTCCCCTTCGGCTATATCCTTGGCGGCCTCTTCGCCGAGACCGCCCGCCTGCCCGCCCGTTACACCGACCAGTCCCCCTGGGTCGTTGCCGAAATTGACGAGAGCGACGGCACCATCAACCGCTTCAGCCCGGAAGTCACCGTTGCGGTGAACTTCGACTGGGACCACCCCGATTACTACAAGACCCCCCAGGAACTCGAAGCCACGTTCGCGGCCCTCTTCGCCCGCACCCGCGGCGCCGTTTTCATTCCCGCAGGCTGCGAGGTCCTCGGCCGCCTCGCCCGGGAGTCCGCCAAGTGCCCCGTCTTCACTTTCGGCTTCGGCGGCGACTACCGCGCCGAAATCCTCATGCAGGCCCAGGGCATGGCCCGCCTCAAGCTTGAAGGCCGTTTCGACCCCCGCGTCGTCAACCTGCGCGTCGGCGGCAAATTCAACGCCATCAACGCACAGGCCGCCCTCGGCGTCACCCACTACATTTGCGGGCGCCTCAGCACGGACGACTGCCTCGGCTGCTTCAGAGGCATCCGGCGCCGCCAGGATGTACTCGTCCGCAAACCCGGCCTCTCGGTCGTCGCGGACTACGCCCACCATCCCACCGAGATTTCCGCGCTCCTCGACTTCGGCCGCGCCTGCTTCCCCGGCCGCCAAATCGCCATATTCCAGCCGCACCGCTACACGCGCACCCGGCAATATGCCAAGGATTTCGCGGCCACACTCTCCCGCGCAGACCTCACCCTCCTGCTGCCCGTCTACGCGGCCAGCGAACCCGTGATCGCCGAAGGCACCACCGCCGCCATCGCCCGCGCGTGGCCCGCGGACCCCGACCGCCTGCGCGTGCTCGAGGACCCCGCCGACCTCCCCCGCGCGCTCCGCGAAGCCGTCCCCAACGGCTCGCCCGAGACCGTCGTCCTTTTCATCGGTGCCGGAGACATTGACCAAATGGCCGCGCGCTACGCCGCCGAAGTCATGCCCCAGCATCAGGCCGACCCCGCGGAAAAGTTCGCCACCGAAGTCCAGGCGCTCCTGTCTGGCCCAGGCATCCTGAAGCGCGACGAGCCCCTCGCCGAGAAAACCACCATGCGCGTTGGCGGTCCCGCCCGGTTCTATGCCGAGCCCGCAAACGTGGACGACCTCGCGGCGCTCCTGCGCACCGCCGAGCGCTTCGGCCTCCCCCAATTCATCCTTGGCCGCGGCTCGAACCTCCTCGTCCCCGACGAAGGCTTCCCCGGCCTCGTGCTGCGCCTCGATGCGCCCGGCTTCAAACAGATCACGCCGCTCGAAGGCGGTCGCCTCCGTGCCGGCGCCGGCGTGCGCCTCAAGGAACTTTGCGGTCACGCTGCCGCCCTCGGACTCGCCGGGTTCGAATTCCTCGAAGGCATACCCGGTTCCGTCGGCGGCTCCCTTCGCATGAACGCCGGCGCCATGGGCGGCTGGATTTTCGACGTCATCGAGGAAGTCGAACTCGTCACCCTCGACGGCGTCCTCCGCCGCGTCCCGCGTGACGCCTTCCATGTCGGCTACCGCAAGTGCCAGGAACTCCTGGAAGCCGTGGCCGTCTCCGCAGTCTTCCGCGCACCCAGTCAGGATGAGACCGCTGCGATCCGTGCCCGGATGGACGAGTTTTCCGGCAAGCGCAAAAGCAGCCAGCCCCGTGACCCCAGCGCCGGTTGCGTCTTCAAAAACCCCGAAGGCACCTTTGCCGGCAAGCTCATCGACGAACTCGGCCTAAAGGGACGCCGCGTCGGGGCCGCGGAAGTCTCCCCCATCCACGGCAACTTCATCGTCAACAAGGGCGGCGCCACCTGCGCCGACATCCTCGCGCTCATCCGGGACATCCGCCGCGAAGTCAAGGGCGCGCGCGGCATCGAACTCGAACCCGAAGTCCTCCTGCTCGGCAAAACCTGGGAACAGGTCCTATGAACGACCCCGTCATCACAGTCCTCTGCGGCGGCGCCGCCTCCTCCGAACGCGAAGTCTCCCTCGTCTCCGGCCGCGCCATCTCCGAGGCCCTCGCCCACAGCTTCCGCGTCGAGCGCGTCGAACTCGACCGCGACGAACTCCCCGCTGCGCTCGATCCCACCCAGACGGTCGTCTTCCCCGCCATGCACGGCGCCTTTGGCGAAGACGGCCAGATCCAGGCGCTCCTTGAGGCACGCGGCTTCGCCTATGCCGGCAGCGGTCCCGAAGCCAGCCGCCTGTGTATGAACAAGGTGGATACAAAGCTCCGCCTCGCCCAGGCCAGCCTGCCCGTGGCGCGCGACACCGCCTTCGACGCCGCCAACCCGCCCTCCGCAGACGCCGTCATCGCCGCCGTCGGAGACGACCTCGTCGTCAAGCCCATGGACCAGGGCAGCAGCGTCGGCCTCCGCCTCGCCAAAGGCCGCGACGCCGTACGCGAAGCCCTCACCGGCCTCGCCCCCGGGCGCTGGATGGCCGAGGAATTTGTCCACGGGCGCGAATTCACCGTCGGCATCCTCGAAGGCCGCGGCCTCGGCATCGTGGAAGTCGTCCCCAAAGGCGGCGTTTACGACTACAAGCACAAATACACCGCCGGTATGACCCAGTACAAGTTCCCCGCGGAACTTGACCGGCCCACCGAGGAACTCCTGCGCCGCGGCGCGGAACGCGCCTTCGCCGCCTGTGGCTGCCGCGACTTCTCCCGCGTTGACATCATCCTCGCCCGCGACGGCCGCTTTGTCGTGCTCGAGATCAACACCATTCCCGGCCTCACGCCCACCAGCCTCCTGCCCAAAAGCGCCTCCTGCTCCGGTTATGACTTCATCGCCCTCGCCCGCCAGATGGTCGCCCCGGCAATAAAGCGCTTCAACGAGCTTCGCCAACGCACCGGCCGCCCCTCCCGGTAAGCCCCTCCGCCGACCGATGCCCGAGAACTTCGACGTTAACGACACCTCCTGGCGCAAGATCAGCCAGACCGGCACCCGCAGTGTCACCACGCCGCAGGCACGCCAGCGGCGCTGGAAGATCACGTACAAGGCCGCCGGCCTCATCGTCCTCGTCGTCGCCCTCCTCGGTCTCACCGCTTACAGCATCTATTTCCTCAAGAGCAACCCCGACCTCCTGCGCAACAACCGCAACGTCGCCGGCGAGCCCGTACGCCGCTTCCTCTTCAACACCGACGGCGTGCTCACCGAAGACTGGCTCCGCGCCACCCTCGACATCTCCCCCACCCTCCCCCTCACCGAAGTCGACATCTTCGCCATCAAGGCGGAACTCGAAAAAATCGGCCAGGTGCGCGAAGTCACCGTCGAGAAAGTCTTCCCGGACGCCCTGCGCGTGGACCTCAAGGAGCAGCAGCCCATCCTCCGCGTCGGCGTCAAAGACCGCTCCGGCCAGCGCCAGATCCTCCTCATATCGAACGCGGGCGTCGTTTACCCCGGCTACCTCTACAACGACGCCGCCCTGCGCCGCCTCCCCTTCGCAGACGGCCTCAAGCTCGTCCGCCGTGACGCCGGTTTCGACCCCGTGCCCGGCATGGCCAACACCTCGCAGTTCCTCGACACACTCCGCACCCGCGCCCCCGCCATCTACGCGCAGTGCCGCATCCTCGACCTCAAGGACTTCGACGGGCGCCCCAACGCACCCTGGGCCGTTTACACACTCCGCACCCGCGACTACGGCCAGATCGTCTTCTCGCCCCGCAACGTTGAAGAGCAGCTTGTCCGCCTCGACAACATCCTCGCCAACCTGGCGCAAAATAACATCACGCCCGACCGCATCGACCTTTCCATCCCCGATCAGGCGCCCGTCAAATACACCCAGGCCGCCAAGCCCAAGACCGGAGCCTCGGTAAAGCAGCAGTCCCAGCAGGCCCGCCCCTCCGGCGCCGCGAACCGGCCCTCCGCCACCCCCGCCCGTTAACCCTTTCCCTCCCGCGTCATCCCTCCAGCTACCGCCCCCCGCACCCATGAGCCAGACCCGCATCGTAGGCGCAGTCGACATCGGCACCTCCAAGATCACCGTCCTGATCGGTGAAGTCGTCGTAGGCCACAGCCTCAACATCATCGGCCTCGCGCAGACCCCTGCCGAAGGCATCCGCAAAGGCGAAATCTACGACTTCAAGGCTGCCAGCCACGCCGTTCACTCCGCCATCCTTGCCGCGGAAAGCAGCGCCGGCGCCCAGATCGAGTACGTTTACCTCTCCCACAGCGGCAGCCACCTCGACGCCTTCTTCAACACCGCCGCCGTCAACGTCACGTCCTCCGACAACCGCGTGAGCGCCGCGGACATTGAGCGCGTCAAACGCGAAGCCAAGGCGAAGCAGCTCCCGCAAGGCCGCCTCTGCATCCACCACATTCAAAACCCCTTCCTCCTCGACGGCCGCATCGTCGCCGACCCCCAGGGCATGGAAGGCCACAAGCTCGAAGTCGGCTACTGGACCGTCCACGCCGATGAGCGCAAACTCCGCGACTCCGTCCACGTCATCAACGGCTTTGGCCTGAACGTCGCCGACATCATCATCTCCAGCATAGCCTCCGGCAGCATGGTCGTGGAGGACGCCGAAAAACAGATGGGCGCCCTCGTCCTCGACATCGGCTGCGGCACCACGGACTTCGTCCTCTACCGCCGCGGCTGCGTCGTCTGCACCGGCGTCGTGCCCGTCGGCGGTGACCACCTCACTAACGACCTCAGCTACGGCCTGCGCATCAACCACGCCAACGCCGAAAAACTCAAGCTCCAGTTCGCCAAAGCCTTCATCGACCCCACCGACAAAAACGAGAAAGTCTGGCTCCTCGGCGAAAAAAGCATCGGCGACCGCTTCATCGCCCGCCAGGCCATCTACCAGATCGTCGAAGCCCGCGTCGAAGAGCTCCTCGAAATCGTCCGCAAACGCATTGAGCCGTTCCTCAACGCCCAGGACGTCGCCGCAGGCGTCATCCTGACCGGCGGCACCTCCAAGCTCCCCCACATCGACGAGCTCGCAGCCCGCGTCTTCAACCTTCCCGCCCGCCGCGGGGAAAACCCCACCCGCTTTGCCGAAAACCTCCGCGGCCCCGAACTCAGCACCGCACTCGGCCTCCTCAACTACGCCCTCACCGGCCAGGACGCCCAGGAACAATCCCGCCGCGGCCGCAAAGGCGGCATCATCCGCAAGGTCATGACCGCCATCGGCCTCGCCCACTAGTCCGGCACCATGCAGAGCGAAAACTTCAACACCCCCTCCAAGATGTTCTCAGGCGACCTCGGCGAAGAAATCGTGCGCATCAAGATCCTCGGCGTCGGCGGCGCGGGCAACAATGCCGTTGACCGCCTCAAGCTCGACAACCTCGACCGCATCCACCTCGCCGCCATCAACACCGACGCCCAGGCCCTGGCGGCCTCCCCGGTCCAGGAAAAGCTGATGATCGGCCGCTCCATCACCCGCGGCCTCAGCACCGGCGGTGAGCCCGACCTCGGCAAAAAAGCCGCCGAAATCGACCGCGACAAGATCACCAAGCTCGTCGGCGGCACCGACCTCGTCTTCCTCCTCGCCGGCCTCGGCGGCGGCACCGGCAGCGGCGCTGCCCCCGTCATCGCGGAAATCGCCGCGCAGCAAGGCGCCCTTGTCATCGCCTTCGTCACCCTCCCCTTCACCATGGAAGGCACCCGGCGCAACGCCACCGCGGAAGCCGCCCTCAACGAGCTCCGCACCGTCTGCCACGCCGTCATCCCCCTTCCCAACGACATCCTCCTCCAACAGATGGACGAGCACGCCACCGTCCTCGACGCCTTTGCCCAGGCCGACGCCTGGATCAATCGCGGCGTGCGCTCCATCTGCTCCATGCTCTTCAACACGGGCCTCATCAACCTCGACTTCGCCACCCTCCGCAAAGCCTTCACCAACCGCGGCGGCAAGACCCTCTTCGGCCTCGGCACCGCCAAAGCCGGGGAGTCCGTGGCGGACGCCCTTCACGACCTCCTCATCTGCCCCCTCCTCCACACCCCGGAGCTCTCCCGCCGCGCGGACAGCCTCGTCGTCAACATCGTTGGCGGCGCCAGCCTCAGCCTCGCCAAAGTCAACGAGATCATGAGCTTTGTCGCGGAAAAGTTTGGCAGCCGCGAAAACACCGTCCTCGGCGCCGTCATTGACGAGTCCATGCAGGACACCCTCGAGATCTGCGTCATCGGCACCACCGACATCGGCCACCGCAAGCCCGCCCGCAAACACGCCATCGCCCTGCCACCCAAGCCCGCCCAGACACCGCCCCCCGCCGCCCCCGCATCGCAGGAAGCGCCCGCGACCTCCGCAGCCGGCCTGGACAACGTCAAGGCCCCCGCCGCAAAGACCAAAGAACACGCGGACCCTGACAGCCAGGGCGAATTCACCTTCGTGGCTGACGACGAGCACCGCGGGTTCTTTGACCACACCGACCGCTTCTTCTTCGAAGGAGAAGACATCGACGTGCCCACCTTCCGCCGCCGCGGCATAAAGGTGCACCTCGAGTAGGCCACAGCACCGCCTCCCCTTTTCGGCCCGTAGCGCGCGCCCCATCACCGCCGCGTCAACAGCGCGCCCACGTACGGCCCTGCCTGCTTCGCCCCGAAGCGCACATGGCATAGCCCCTGTTCGCCCCCGCCACCCGACCGCAAGGGCACCGCTGGCAGACGAACCACGCTCCTTGGCTCGCCGCAAGCCCCCGGCCAAAGTCCTTCGTCGGCATCGCATCCCGCTTTTGCCTCACGCGCCGATTTGCGTTGAACCGCCACCACCCCCCGATAAACTGAATAAAACGTTAGTCTTGTGGGCGTTATGCCCATTTTACGCACGCGGCTGCGCACCCCTGCTTCACAACCCGCCAGCCCATTAACCCCATCTCCTTCCCCCATCGTGACCCAACCTGGTTCCAACAAGGAACATTTTCCGTTGCCCCCTCATCTGCGGGGCATTGTGCCACATTCCCCCGCAGACACACCGCCGCCTAAACCGCCCGCCGCCCCACTGGCCCCACGCCCGGTCCAGCACCTCGTGCCCGCGCCCGCACAGCCGCCGGCCCCCATCCCCGCTCCGCTTCCCGCAGCCCCCGCTGCCCCCTCGAAGAAGGAATCGCCGATCAAGGAAATGCTCCACAAAGCGGTGAAACATACGCTCGAGCACAACCTTAACCGCCGCGTCATCCTCGCCGCCGAACTCACCCCCGAGGAACTCGCCTCCCGCCTCGCCGCCATGAACGAGCCCGTCCACCTCGGGTACGTCAAAATGAGCGGCGCCCTCAAGGCCATCATCTGCATGCCCCTGCCCGAGTCCCTCGCCAAAGTCATGGCCATCGAGTGGCTCGGCTACGAAGAATTCCACCTCGCCTTCGGCTCGGGGGGCACCGTGCTCAAGGACACCGCCGGAGAGTGCATCAACATGATCAGCGGCAACGTCCGCAACGTCCTCGAGAAAAACGGCCTCAACTGCCGCATGTATCCGCCCACCGCCTTCCGCGGCCGCGACGAACTCTTCTCCTACCTGCGCCAGGCATCCCAAAGCTGGATTCTCCACTTCAAGATTGAGGAGCTCGAAGCCCACGTCCTCCTCTTCACAGCCAGTTAAGCCTGATTCAGCCCGCCAAACCGCCCGATTTTCTTGCCAGCCCAGGCGCGGCGCAGTACCCCAGATAGAGCGGACAGCTCTCCCGTCCCTCCACGCCGGCACACCACCCTAACGTCCCACAGAGTGAGCCCAATCCGGAAACTTGCCTTCGTCGTAAACGCAACCAAGCCCGGCGCCGCCGACCTCGCGGCCGCCCTCGCGGCAAGCGCCCAGCAGCTCGGCGTGCGAACGATCACGACCGCGGATTACCCGCTCCCCCGCAACTTCCTCCGCGACCAGGACGCCTGCTGCGTCGTGGGTGGGGACGGCACCCTCCTCTCCTGCGTTGGCGAGAGCACCACATGGCAAGTGCCCGTCTTCGGCATCAACCGCGGCAAACTC
>CAZQIE010000026.1:0-4005 GCA_964593675.1 uncultured Opitutales bacterium | reverse complement strand
GCTTTCTGGCGACCTTTTCCGCGGACGAAATCACGCGCCACCTCTCCAGCGTCCTCGCGGGCGAGTATCAGATCGTCCACCGCGCGCTCCTCTCCTGCCGCACCTTTGGCGGCGAGCACGCCCTCGCGCTCAACGACATCGTAATCAAGCATTCCGGCGTCTCCCGCCTCATCACCCTCGAAGTCTTCACCCAGAATGAGCTCGTCACCGATTACGCCTGCGACGGCCTCATCTTTTGCACGCCCACCGGCTCCACCGCCTACAACCTCTCCGCCGGCGGTCCGATCATCCATCCCGGGGCACAAGTCTTCGCGATGACCCCCATTTGCCCCCACACGCTCAGCAACCGCACCGTCATCTTCCCGCACGACCAGCGCCTGCGCGTCCTCTGCCTGCACCACGACCGCCAGCTCCCCCACGTCACGATAGACGGTCAGCCCCGCTTCAGCAGTGAAGCCGTGTTCCCCATCGACATTTCCGTGGACTCGCAAAAACTCCCCCTCCTCGTCCCCTCCAAACAGTCCTACTTCCAAGTCTTGCGCAACAAGCTCGCCTGGGGCGGCGAAAAAGGCTCCCCCACCACCCCCGGCGTAAACCTCCCCGACGCAGGACTCTAGAGCACTTCTCCTCAAAAGATGTCGCAGCTACCGAATCATTCCTTCGCCCGCGCCGACGCGAGGATGCGGCACCTTGAAACGGAACTGCCCTAGGCCCCCGAAACCTCCGTTTCCCGGCCAAATAAACTTGCCCGAAACCCCATCTCTCTAGACCCTAAGCCCATGGCAGAATACTACATTCGCCAACCCGATTCCCAGGACGCACGCGGCCCCTTCGACGTCGAAAAACTCTCCTCCCTCGTCGAGGCCAACCAAGTCACCCCGGACACGCTGTTCTTCGACGAAGCCCAGCAGGCGTGGGTTCCCGTCTCGTCGAACCCCGAGCTCAAACGGGCCCTCTTCCCCGAGCGCACGAAACTCTCGCTCCGCGCCAAGGCCGACACCTCCCAATTCCTGAACAAGGAAGACGAAGGTGCGCCCTCCGTGACCGTCCACGACATGCTTGCCGCCGCGGAAGGCAAGACCGAGGAAACCAAACACCTCAAGCGCCAGGAAGAATGGCAAGCCCGCGCCGCCGCGCTCATGACCCCGGCCCTCGGCCTCGTCATGCTCCTGAGCGCCGTCAGCAACCTCTGGCCGAACATCGACACCATCCGCGAGTTCATCTCCGCCCCCCATTACAGCCTCCTTATCGCCAAGCCCCTCCTCGTCCTTGGCATCTTCGACCTCCTCCTCGCGCTCGTCATGTTCCTTGGCGCGACGCAGCTCTTTGGCCTTCTGCGCTTCCGTCTCATGCTCGGCCTTGGCTTCTTCTGTTACCTCGCCTGGGCCTTCTCCGACCACAAGACGCTGATTGCCGTCGCCGCTGGCAGCCTCGGCGCCTTCATCGTCACCCTTACGGCCAACGTCGCCTTTGTCGCCACAGCGACACTCGTCGGGCTTGCCGGCATGGGCGCGCTAGCCTACTTTTCGTTCATCGGCGCTTGACCGTCTGCTGACGGCGCTTCGCGCCCGTCCGCATGTCCGCAACCTCGACGCCGCACCGCAAGTCCCCCCTCAACCGCGCCTCACGCCTCTTCAAGCGTGACATCTGGGAGCCCGCGACCCTCAAGGATCGCACCCCCCGCGGGCGCCTCTTCGCGTTCCTGCGCGTCTGCGTAACCGCGTGGCAATGCGTAGGCCGCAACCACATCCCCAGCCAGGCCGCGGCCCTCAGCTATTATTCCCTGATCGCCCTCGGCCCCATGGTCGCGCTGGCGATCATGGTCTCGGGCTACGTCCTGAAAGACCGCCCGAACCTGGCCGTCGAGAGCCTCAACCGGCTCATCCTCTTCATCGCGCCGCCCGCCGCCGAGTTTACCGCAGCCGAACAACGCGCTGTCACCCCCCAAGAAGGCCAGAACCAGCCCGCGCCCAGCGCCCAAGCTCCGGCTCCCGCACAAGCGCCCTCCCCTCAGGCGGGAGACGCCCAAGCTGCACCCGGGTCCCAGGCTGCCCCGGCAGCCCGGACCACCGGCGACGCCTTCAACCCCCAGCTCGTCAACCTCATCAACCACCTTGTCGAGAGCGCCAGCTCCGGCACCGTCGGCGTTGTCGGCGTCCTCATCCTTGCCGTCATCTGCATCCGCCTCGTCATTTCAATCGAAAACACCTTCAACACCATCTGGGGTGTCCGGCGCGGACGCAGCCTCGTCCACCGCATCGTGTTCTACTGGGCCGTGCTCACCTTCGGCGCCCTCCTCGGCTTTGCCGCAGGCACCCTCCTGTCCGTTTCCACCCTCGCCAAACTCTTCGAAAACCTCCCCTTCGGCCTCGATTTCCTCCACCTCGGCGGCTGGGGTCCCCAAATCCTCACCTCCCTCGTCCTCGCTCTCGTCCTTGCCAGCTTCTACCGCTTCATACCCAACACCACCGTCCGCTGGCGTCCCGCGATAACAGGCGGCCTCGTCGTCACCCTGCTGGTTAACGCCAACAGCTACCTTTCCTTCCTCTACATCCATCAGGTGCTGCGCCAGCAGAGCCTCTACGGCTCCATTGGCATCGTCCCGGTCCTGATGTTTGGCCTCTACATCTTCTGGCTCATCATCCTCCTCGGCGGCCAGATCACCTACTCCGTCCAAAACGCCGGCTTCCTCGCCGACGAACGCCTCTGGCAAACCGTAAGCGCCCGCGAGCGCCACGCCATCAGCCTCGCCACCTTCATGCTCGTTGCCCGCCGATTCCGCGAGTGCGCCACGCCCCCCGGCGTTGCTGAACTCAGCGAACAACTGCGCATCGCCGGCTACATCCTCAACGAGTGCATCAGCCGCCTCGTGGACATGGGCTACCTCAGCTCCGTCGTGCAGACAGACGAGGACGGCGACCGCATCATGCGCTTCCAGCCCGCGAAGCCCCTCGACCAAATCACCCTCCAGCAGTTCCACAAGGACCTCGAAACCTGGGGCGGTGCCTCGGCAGGCATCGACAACCTCCACATCGACCGCGCCGACCCCATCGTCGGCCTCTACCTAGGCGTGCTCGACCGTTTCCACGACCAGCCGGAAGCCAGCCTGCCCCTCAGCAATCTCCTTGAGGCGCACCCCGTCCCCCGCCTCCAGCCAAAACTCACCCAAAGCGAGACCGAGGACCCCGCGCGCACAACCTAGAGCGCTTCTACTTTAAAATGTCGCACCTCCTTAAATCACTTTTCCGCCCGCGCCGACGCGAGGATGGTCCATCCACGCTCGCCGCAGCGTCGGCGCATGCGACAACTTAAAGGAGAAGTGCCCTAGCGCGGTTCTCGTTCAGGTTGTCGCACAAAGCGGCCTGGATTTCCCCTCCGCGCCGATGCGAGAGATCAGGGCGGTCGCAACGCGCCACGGGCCGCATTTCGAGCCGTGCGGCCGGAAGGAAACGGCCCACGCCGTGCGCAAGACGCTGCCTGCGATTTACCCGCTCACAACCCTTGCCCCGCAGTCCTACCGAGGCGAAACTTCTCCCATGACTGAGACACGCGACGCATCCCCGCCCGAACCACCCCAAAAGGAACGAGGACTGCTTCGCGGGTTTCCCTTCCTTTCGCCCCTGAGCGGCGCACTCGTGCTCGCCGTCGACAGCGCCTTCTTCGGCGCCGAGGCCATCACCGGAGGTCTCGCCATTCCGTTCGCCTCCGCAGCCGCCTTCTTCATCAGCTTTGCCGGCGTTTACGCGATCCAGCGCAACCGCGAACGCAATACCCGGCGTTCAAGCCTCGTCAAAGCCCTCGTCTGCGGCCTCGTCGCCGGCATTCCCACCTCGATCAGTGGAACCGCGCTTGGCACCCTCGTGCTCCTCGCCTCAGGCCTCCGCCGCCACTAGAGCACTTCCACTTTAGGATGTCGCACCTCCTTAAATCACTTTTCCGCTCGCGCCGACGCGAGGATGGGGCGTCCACGCTCGCCGCAGCGTCGGCGCATGCGACAACTTAAAG
>CAZQIE010000025.1:0-33482 GCA_964593675.1 uncultured Opitutales bacterium | reverse complement strand
GCCGCCGGCGGCAAAATGATCTTCCCCATGCCCGAAATCGAGATCGTCTAGCGCGGGGCCACGAAACCACGCATCCTCCCCCAGCGAATGCGAGCGATCATCGTTGGACATCAAGGCCAGGACGGCACCCTCCTTCGCGAAAACCTCGAAGGACGCGGCTACACCGTCCTCGGGTTTGGTCGCACCTCCGTCTATACGAGCGACGGCTGGCGGCCCGGCATGCGCCCCAACCTCGCCGACGCCTGCTCCCTGCACACGCTCATGCGGGAGTTCAGGCCCGACGAAGTCTATTACCTCGCGGCCTACCACACGTCCTCGCAAGGCAACCACGCGGAGCCTCTGGATCAGGCCTTCCTGTGTGCTCAGGAGACCCACGTCACCGGCCTGCTCAACGTCCTCTGCGCCATCCAGGCGGAAGCCCCACGGGCGCGCCTGTTCTACGCTTCCTCATCCCTCGTGTTCAGCGGGGAGCACGGCCCCGTCCAGGACGAGACCACGCCCCTGACTCCGCAAGGGTTCTACGGCATCACCAAAGCGCAAGGCGGCTGGCTGTGCCGCGAGTTCCGGGAAAAGCACGGCGTGTTCGCCTCGGTCGGCATCCTGTATAACCACGAGTCGCCCCTCCGCGCTCCGCAATTCCTGTCACAAAAAATCGTGCAGGCCGCTGTCCGCATCGCTGCCGGATCGGACGAAAAGCTCGTTTTGGGCAACCTCTCCGCGAAAGTGGACTGGGGCTTTGCGCCAGACTTTGTCGAAGCGTTCCGCCTCGTTCTCGCCGCCACAGAGCCCACTGACTTCATCGTGGCAACGGGCCAGGCCCATACCGTCGAGGAACTCGTTGCAACCGCCTTTGGCCATCTGGGCCTGGACTGGCGCCCCCATGTTCAGGAAAACAGCCAGATCCTTACACGGCGCCAACCCGAGAAGATTGGCAACCCGTCCAAGCTCGAACGCCTCACAGGCTGGCGGCGTTGCGTCTCCTTCGAGGAAATGATCCGCAAGATGGTCGAGGCCGCCCAGACTTCCCTCCGCCAAAAACAAAGCAGCAGCCTCGGCGCATGACCCCGAAACTCTCCCTCTGCATCGCAACGATGAATCGTGGCGATGTCATCGGACAGACCCTGGAGAGCATCGCCTCGCAGCTTCCGGTGCCGGATGAGCTCGTCATCGTCGATGGCTCCTCGGACGACTCCACCGAGCGCGTCGTCGAAAGCTATCGTGGAAAACTTCCCGCCCTGCGCTATGTGCGCCAAAAGCCCGCTGGCGTGGATCGCGATTACGCCGCGGCGGTCGAGCTGAGCAGCGGGGAATATTGCTGGCTCTTCACGGACGACGACCTCCTGAAACCCGGATCAGTCCTCGCCGTCCTTAAGGCCCTGGCCGACGCCCCCGACTGCGTGATCGTGAACGCCGAAGTCCGCGATACCACCATGGCCAACCTCCTCGAAGCGCGGCGTCTGGCCTTTAACGAGGATCGCTCCTACCGACCGGACCGCTTCGACGATTTCGCACGCGACACGCTCGCATACCTCACCTTCATTGGCGGCGTGGTTGTACGCCGTGCCCTCTGGGACGCGCGCAAAAAAGAGCCTTTTTTTGGAACCGAGTTCATCCACGTTGGCGTCCTCTTCAGCGAGCGCCCCGTACGCACCTTGCGCGTCCTCGCGGAGCCCCACATTTCCATCCGCTACGGTGTCGGCCAGTGGACGCGCCGCGCATTCCGCATCTGGATGGTTAACTGGCCAATGCTTGTCTGGAGCCTGGGAGGCATAAGCTCCGCCGCAAAGAACGCCGTCACCCCAGAGGAACCATGGCGCAACTTCAAGGAACTCGTGCTGCTTCGGGCCAAAGGCGCCCTCTCGTTCGCACAGTACAAAGAGCACCTGGCCGCACGGCCGATGCCGCTCCCGTTCAGGTTCCAAGTTATTCTCCTGTGCCTCACGCCGAAGGGCGTCGTGAACTGGCTCGCCCGCCAATACCTCGCACGCAGAAGGCCTGACGCGAAGGCCCTGATGCTTGACCTGGAAACCGCCGCTGCCAGCCGCAAGCCATGACCGAAAAACCGCTCATCGCGCTTGACCTGCGCCCCGCGCAATCGGACGGCGTCGGCGTTGCAACCGTCGGGCAACAGATGCTCAAGCACCTCAACGTGCTCAAGGACCGCTTCCGGTTCCTCCTTGTTTTTGATGGCACGTTGCCGACAGACCACTTGCCCTTGCCCCCGTACGCGGACGTCCTGCTGACGACCGTCGGACGTTCGGACCGCTTCAGGCGAGACTTTCACGACCAGGTCACCTTGCCCCGTCGCCTAAAGAAAGCCGGCGTCGCCCTTTATCATAACATCGACTTCGGCGGCCCCATCTTTCCCGTCCCGTATGCCGTGGTCTCGTCGTTCCTCGACGCCATCGCCTTCGACCCAATCGACGAACGCGCCGAGCTCGTGAAACTTCGGCTTCGCGCACTCCTGCACCTCGTCGCGCGCCGTGCCGACGCCATTGTGACGATTTCGGATCACGCGCTTGGCGAGCTTTCCCGCTGCATTCCGGCGGTGCGCGGCAAGATACACCGCATCTGGTGCAGCCTCGACGACGCCTATTTCGCCCCGCCACAACCCGACGCTCTTGCTTCCTGCAATGCGAGACTCGGGGGCCGCAAAGGTTTCGTGCTGTATTATGGCGGCTTCACCCGCCGCAAGAACACGCGCGTAATAATCGATGCGCTCAAGGCTTGCCCGCCTGACATCCATCTCGTGATAGCCGGAGGCGGCAACGGGCCCAAAAAGATGGCCGAGCAGGCGCAAGAGTTGGGCATCGGCGATCGCGTGCACCTGTTCGGCTTCGCAAGCATACCCGAGCTTCGCGCCCTCCTCAGCCTCTGCTCCGTCAGCGTGTTTCCGTCACTACTGGAAGGCTTTGGTCTCCCCGCTGCCGAAGCCATGGCTGCCGGAACTCCGGTCATCTCGTCCACCTCCAGCTCGCTCCCTGAAATAGCCGGCGACGCCGTCGAATACTTCCCCCCGACCGACTCAAAGA
Organism: uncultured Opitutales bacterium; assembly: GCA_964593675.1. GTDB lineage: Bacteria > Verrucomicrobiota > Verrucomicrobiia > Opitutales > CAZQIE01 > CAZQIE01. The sequence goes on along the minus strand of CAZQIE010000025.1, from coordinate 30,450 downwards.
AGCTCGCGGAAATTCTCGCCCGCGTAATGGGCTCGCCCACCCTCCGCGCCGCCATGGTCCTGCGGGGGATCAAGCGGGCGAATGAACACTTCACCGGCGCACGCGCGATGAGCCAATACGGCGACCTCTACGCGCAGGTCCTTGCCCAGCGCGCCTGACCCGACCCTTAACGATGTCGCAAAGCGAAGGTAAAGGGTTGGCGTCGCGCTCAATGCAGTTCCTTTTCGGAGAACTGCTCAACCGGGGGATGTCCATCATCCTCATCCCGGTCTACACCGCCTACCTCAGCACTGCTGATTACGGCATCTACGGCACGCTTTTGGCCCTCATCGCCGTAACCACGGTACTCGGCACCCTTTGCCTCAACGTCTCCGTCAACTACTGGTACCACCATACGGAGGCCGAACACGACCGGCGCGACATCATCTGGACCATCTACTGGCTCCAATTCTGGTGCCTTGCCGCCTTCCACCTTCTCGCTGCGGCCACCCTGCCCCTCTACAAGCCCCAGTGGTTCCCGGAAATCCCCACCGCCACCTTCCTTCTCGCTCTTCTCACAAGCTTCGTCTCGGCAAACTTCCAGGTCCCGGCGTCTCTTTTCCAATCTGCCGAAGACCCTAAGCGCTTCCTGATCATCACCACGGCGAATCCGGTCATTGCCGCAATCCTCGCGATCGCCCTTCTCGTGTTTTTCGGCGGCGGTGTGGACGCCGTCTTCATCAGTCTTTCCGCTGCCGCCCTGTTCGCCTCCGTGCGCGGGTTCACGATGATGCGTGCCTGGGGCCGTGGGCGGTTCAGGCCTCGCCGTGTCCTGGAGCTCGTCAAATTCTCCTTACCCCTGGTCCCGAACTCGCTCCTCTGGTGGGTAACCGGTTTCGCAAACCGGTTCCTCATCCAAAATATGCTCACGCTTCAGGCGGCGGGCCTCATAACCCTCGGCAGCCAGTTTTCCAACATCGCGACCACCCTCGGCACTGGCCTGAGCTTCGCGTGGAATCCGATGATGCTACGCCTTTCAAAACAGGAAGACGGAAAGCAAAAACTGAAAGTCCTCTCGCTGTACGTTGTAACCGGCTTCGTCCTCATCGGCATATCCGTGCTCTTCGGCGCACGCTGGCTGATAGCCCACATCATCTCAAAAGACTATATTCAGGCGCTGGACCTGTTGCCCATGCTCGTCGGGGCATCATGTCTGAACCTGATCGCCACCATCCCCATTGGCTACATCTACGCCGTTGGGGAAACGCGCTGGGTCCTGAAGGTTTCCGGCGCCACGGCCATCATCAATGTAGTGGCCAATTGGATACTGATACGCCACTGGGGCGTCGAAGGCTCGGCCCTCGCTTCCCTGCTGTCCTTTGTCGTCTGCCTTGTGGCGGCAACGGCTACAGCCTTCCGGCGCAACCCGATTCCGGCAGACGTTCCCAAACTGGCGCGCCTGAGCCTGCTCGCCGTCGCCTTTTTTGCGCTCGCCGCCTTTTTACCCGTTAGCACCATGATCGCTGATGGCCTCATCGCAGGCGGGGCCCTTGCCGCTTTCGTTCTCGCCCTGTTTGCCGCGCGCATTATCGACTGGGCCCACATCCAAGACCTGATTCGCCAATTCCGGCCCACCAAACCGACTCCATGAACGCACCGCTGCAACATACCGCACGGCAAGCCAGCGCGCTCGGGCTCCCTTCTGTAGGCGTCATTCTCGTCAACTGGAACGGCGGTGAATTTACCGCGGACTGTCTCAAAACCCTTTACGCGGGCACCGTCGTTCCCGACAAGGTCCTCGTCGTCGACAACGCCTCAACAGACGGTTCCCCCGAAAAACTTGCAGTAGACCATCCTGAAATCCTGTTGGTTCGTAATGCCCGCAATGAAGGCTTTGCGACGGCGAACAACCAGGGCGCTAAGGTCCTCATAGCGGAAGGCATCGAATACCTTTGGATTCTCAACAACGACACTTACGTCGCCCCTGACTGCCTTGAGCTCCTGCTGAAAGCCGCCGTAGCCCGCTCCGACGCTGCGGCCCTCTCTTCCCAAATCTTTTACGTCGATCCTCCCGGTCGCATCTGGTACGCCGGCGGTCGGCGGCGTCGCCGCGACTTAGGCGTTGCCCACGTCCTTGATGACAGCCTGAACGGTTCCGGAGAACCTGTTCCCGTGGAATTTGTCTCAGGCTGCTGTATGCTTGTGCCAGCAACGGTCTGGAAACGGCTCGGTGGGTTCGTTGACGACTATGTCGCGTACTCAGAAGACAGCGAGTGGTGCCTGCGCGCCACCAGGTCTGGTCTGCGTTTGTATTACGTGCCCGCCTCGAAGCTCACCCACCGCGTCTCGGCGAGCGTAAACAAGAACACCGGAGGGAAGAAAAAAGCGCCCATCTCCCCCCGCGCCTACTTCCTGATGTACCGCAACCATTTCTGGACCGTGCGGAGACACGCCGGGAAGCGCCTGCCCCGCGCCCTGTTTTTCTCTACCTGCAGCGCCCTCAAGGCGTGCCTGTACTGCCTCGCCGCCGCCCGCTGGCCTCAAGTGGCCTCCATCGCGAAAGGCGCGCTTATTGGGCTGACTCGCAGCCCGCGAATCCATACCGTCTCCGCCTAATGCTCCCGCACCTTCAGCCGTCGTCCCTCAGGCCCGCACCCTTCGGGCCGCGGCCTGGCCTTCCCCCTGGCTATCCCAGCACCGAGGCCCTCCTGACAAAGCCGCCGTTCCTCCTATCCCTTGCTGTCTTCCTTATTAGCTGCGCATTGGCCTTCTCCATTTACGGTAGCCCGCCAATCCCCCAGGTCGGCCGGTTGACGTTCATGCGTTGCGGCACAGGACTCCTTCTGCTCACCTTGCCCCTTTACGCGAACCGCGTGCAGCCACTCTTCAGCCGCGCTGTTGTGGGCATTTTCATCGGATTCCTTTGCTTGCGTTGGATGTCCTACATCATCAGCCCCGGTAAGGACTGGGGGACGTCGCAGATTCTCTGGTTCACGGAAAACATCACATCTTTCCTGTTGCTGAGCGCCGCTTGCCGCGAGTACCCCAAGCTTTTTGTCCTGTTCGTCCGGTGCGTCACAGGAGCCATGGTCGTCTCTGCAGCCATCATGGTCTTTCAGTATACGGAGCTTACGGTTAGAGGTTTCGTCACACCCCTACCGCTCTCCACATCCAGCTTCGGTGTGGACGAGTTTACTAACGGGGGCTGGTATCCCACCGGCGCGGACAATCGCATCATCGGCACCTTCCAGGACCCCAATCTCGCCGGCAGCGTGCTCATCATGTGGATGACAATCCTGTCGTTCTACGTGCTTCGCGCAAGAGGACGCCATCGCACGTGGGCGTTTGCGGCACTTGCTTTGGGCCTCCTGGCTGTTCTGGCAACCGGCTCACGCCAGGCAATGGTCGCCCTCGTCATCGCCGGACTCTGGCTGCTTTGGAAAAAAGCGAAGGCCGGCCAGTGGATCTCTGTTGTCATGGCTCTGGCTGTGGCTGCCCTCGCGGCCTTCTTCGTCTTCTCTCAAGTAAAGCAGGCGCTACAAGGCTCCAGCGGCGACGAAGGCCCAGCCCTCATCCAGCGCATTGCAAAAGCCGCCACTTCCGAAGAAGACCAAACCGGCGGACGAGTCCGCATGATGCAGGAGCTCATTTCCGGACTAAACGCGAGCAGCCTGGCGCTCGGCAAGGGCGAAGGCACCGGTTACTGGAGCGCGCATAATGCCTGGCTCATCGTTCTCGAGGAAAACGGGATCTGGGCCGTGTTCTTGCTCCTCGGCGGCTCGATCACCTTTATCGTTTACTCAAACCGCTTCGCAAACCCGCCGCCGGTCGCGCCACATCTGGCGCGAGTAAATCCGCTCCTTTCTCCAATGGTTCTTGCGGCGCGAGAAGCCGCACCCGTCCTCGTTGGGCTTTGGGTATTCTTCATAACCGTAAATTGGGCCCAGCTTAACCAGAACGCGTGCTGGATATTTCTGACCCTTGCATTTGCCGGAACGGTCGCCACCGAAACCGTTTCAGGGCAGATGAACGGCCCGCGCCCGCCGATGCCAATGACTCCCCCGCGCCCCAGCCCGCACCCCAACGCCCCGGGCCTCCTCTAACAACGATCGCCTTGCTCTCCCTCTAGCCCATTTGTCCAACCACCATGGCCAAAAAGGTCTGCTTTTTCTGCAAAATTAACGACCCAAAGCTCCTGCGCATTGTGGGCTTCTACAAGCAGGACCTCGAATTCCTCGAAAGTGCCGGCTACGAAGTCGTCATCGCCACATCCTGGAAAGAGATCCCTTGGGACGCTGACCTCTACTTCGTCTGGTGGTGGAGCTACGCTTTCCAGCCCATCCTCAAAGCCAAGCTCCGGGGCCGTCCCGTTCTCATTACCGGCGTCTTCGACTACAAATGGCCCATTCCCGGCTCCGACTATTTCTCCCGCCCGTGGCACCAGCGCGCCCTTCTGCGCTTCGCCCTTCGCTTCAGCGACGCCAATACCCTGACCTCGACCTACGAGTACGAGCTCATGGCGAAAGAACTCAACGTCACGCGGCCGATGATGATCCCGCTCACCGTTGACCCCAACGTCTTTACGCCCTCGGACACCCCCCGTGAGAACTTCGCCCTCACCATCGCCTCCATGGAGGCGCCCAGCGTCTATCGCAAGAGCCTCATGACCATCGTCGAGTCCATCCCGGCGGTGTTGAAGAAAAACCCGGGCATCAAATTCCTCTTTGTCGGGCGGCAGGGCAGCGGGTTTGGGGACATGAAACGCCGCGTCGCCGAACTCGGCATTGAGCACGCCGTGGAGTTTCCCGGCATCGTGTCCGACGCCGAGAAGGTGAGCCTGCTGCAACGCTGCCGCGTCTATCTCCAACCCTCCCGGTTCGAAGGCTTCGGCCTCGCCCTCCTGGAAGCCCTCAGTTGCGGCGCGCCCAGCATCAGCAGCCCCGTCGGTTCCATCCCCGAAGTCATGGCTGAAACGGGCCTCTACGCCAAAGGTGACGACCCGGCGGACCTTGCGAACACCATAAACAAGATCCTCGGCGACCCCGCGCTCGCCGCCGACCTGGCAAAAAAAGGTCGCGCCCATGTGCTCAAAAACTTTACCCCCGAGCGCCGCGCCAAACCCCTTCTCGCTCTCGTCGAAGACCTCATGGCGCGGAAATAGCACCGCAACGCTCGCCGCTCGATTTCCACCACCTTTTCCTCTCGCCCGCATAGCGCGACATCCCCGAAACACTGAATGAAAACGGCCTTCATCACGGGCATTACCGGCCAAGACGGTTCCTATCTGTGTGAGCTCCTCCTTGAAAAGGGCTACACCGTCCACGGGCTCGTCCACCGCCCAGATTCCGTTGCCCGCAGCAACATCGGCCACCTCGTTCAGGACCGCAACATCCTCGACAAACGCCTCTTCCTGCACCCCGGTGCCTTTGAGGACGCCACGCACCTGCGCCGCGTCATCCTGAAGTCACAGCCTGACGAGTTCTACCACCTCGCCGGCCAGTCCAGCCCACGCCTGTCACTGGAGCTCCCCGAAGCCACCGTAGAAAGCGTCGGCATGGCCACGCTCCGCCTCCTTGAGATCATCCGGGACATGCCGCACCCGCCGAAATTCCTTTACGCCTCAAGCGCGGAAATTTACGGCAGCCCGCCACACTCCCCGCAGGACGAGCTCACGCCCGTCAATCCCACCACACCTTACGGCGCGGCCAAGGCCTTCTCAATGCAGATGTGCCGCCTCTACCGCACCGCCTACGGCCTCCGCACCTGCTCCGCGATTCTCTTTAATCACGAGTCCCCCCGCCGCAGTTCCGCCTTCGTCACCACGAAGATCGCCCAAGCTGCCGCCCGCATCAAACGCGGCCTCCAGAAGGAACTCCTCCTCGGCAACCTGCAAGGCAAGCGCGACTGGGGCTGGGCGCCTGACTACGTCCGCGGCATGTGGCTCATGCTCAGTTGCGACCCGGTTGACGATTACGTGCTCGCCACCGGCGTCCTCAAGACCGTCCGCGACCTCGTCCAGGCCGCCTTCGATTCCGTGGACCTGCGCTGGGAAGACTACGTGAAGTCTGACCCGTCCCTCTTCACCGCTGTTGAATCCGTCGCCACCTGCGGCAACCCGGAAAAAGCCCGGCGCCTCCTCGGCTGGACCAATACCGTCCCGATGGAAGAGATGATCAGCCGCATGGTGAAGCACCACTACGACCGCGCCGGCTAAAACAGGTTCGCTTTAAGTTGCCGCTTACGCCGGCGCTGCCGCAAGCGTGTTCTGGCGTGGCGTGACGTCCTCTATTTCACCTGCGCGCGAGCCCCGTAGTAGGCGCGGTAAGCGTCCTCAATTGCGGTAACGAAAGCACCCGCAAGCTTAGGCCGCCCAAATTCCCGCTCGGCAAGCGCCCGCGCATTGCGGCCCATCTCACGCCGCCGCTCTGCATTGTCTGCCAGGTAAGCCAGCCCCTCCGCAAACGCCTTCGGATCCGATGGCGGCACGGCCACACCGCAGTCGTTCTGCTTGATCAGGTCTGCCAGCCAGCCCGGGTAGTTGTTCAGCACCGGCAACCCCGTGGAAATGTAGTCAAAAAACTTATTCGGGGACGTCCCATAATAGAACGCCGGCACATTCGCCAGAATCATTAAGCCCACGTCCACAGACTGCACGATCTCCGTCAACTGCTTCTTCGGCACCGGCGGCAGGAACAGGCAGTTATCGAGGCCCTCGCGCTGCGCGCGTTCCTGGAGCACCGGCTTCAGCTTGCCATCGCCGATAAACACCAACTTGACGTCCTTCCGCCCCATTCGCTTCAGCTCCACGGCCGCGTCCAGAACCGCGTCCAGACCGTTGGCCATCCCGTGGGCCCCCGTGAACACCGCCACAAGGTCCTTTGGCCCGACGCCCTGAATCTTCAGCTTCGCCCGGTCACCCGGAACAAAATCAGCAAGGTCGCAACCGTTTGGAATCATCGAGACGGGCAGCTTCCGCGAGCTCCGACGCCTGATTCCCTTCACGATGCCCGGAGAAAGCCCAATCGCGGCATCAGCCGTGCGGTAACCCAGCCACTCCAGCACGCTCATCGCACCCAGCACCACCGGATTCGTGATCACCTTCATCTCCCGCGGCAGTTCAGGCCAAAGGTCACGCACCTCAAACACGAAAGGCTTCCGCACCAACCCGAGCTTCATCACGATCCCCGGGATTGCAGCCGTCAACGGCGTCGACGTCGCAAACAGCAAGTCGTAGCGCTCCTTGAACACGAACCTCAGAGACCGCAGCGCATAGCGCAAAAACGTAATGGATCTCTTGATAAAGCTGTCTCGGTTTGAATACGGCAAGTTGACCTCGATCACATCAATGCCGTCCACCATGCCGCGCCGGATGCCGCCCACCACCGGCCCCGTCAGGCCTGTCGAACCCGTGTTGTGCGAGCCGCACACCATCGTCACCTGGTGACCGTGCCGGATCAGCTCCTGCGCGAACTCGTAAGACCGCGTACCGCCGCTGCCGCGCGGCGTCGTGAAATGCTGATGGAAATATAGGACGCGCATGTGCAAAAAAGGCTTAGTGTCAGAAGGACGCCGTCGTCTCTCCCAAACGGTCGCTCAGCTTAATAGTGCGCAAAACCGGCACAACTCCCTTTTGGTTGAAAGCAGCCCGGCCCGGAGCCGGTTCAACCAAGAAAAATTCCACGACGGTTCCCTCCGTTTCCGCACGCAGCAAGCTTTCCTCAACCGTGACCCGCCACAGCTTCGGAGAAAACACCGACCAGAGCCGCCCCTGCGCCGCCCGCGCGTGCAACCGCACGGTAAGCAGCGGCTCGCGCTTCTGATAATGCGGAGACCACCAACCGCCCCGGCCCTCGCGGTCCGCCCGCATCGTCTCCACGCGCGTCTGCTCCGCGCCCGAAGCCCCACACGCGAAGTGCAAGTCCTCGCCAGCCACCCGCCCCCGAACGCCCCCCAGCCCCGCGGCGTCTGCCTCGCACAAGCCCGCCAGATGCCAATGGAGCGTCAGGTCGTGAGGCTCACGGCCGTCGAGCGCGTCGATGACGAACAAATGCAAACCGTCCACCATCACGACCGCGCGGCGGTGCACGCACGGGTCAGCAGACCTCAGGTAGCCCCCGTGCCAGGCCTCTCGCCAAAACAACCGGCCCTCACCCGCATACCGGTCCAGCGCCACGCCACCCTTGGGCCACGGTGCGTACAGGAAGCGGCTCACACGCTCCATCTGGTCAGCCCCGTCGCGCGTCACCGTGTTGTGAAACTGCGCCCTTGTGAACGCATGGTCGAAGGGCTTCGGCGCGTTATACGAAAACGATCCGGGGTCCACGGCAAATGGCCAACCGCGCCAGTGTGCCTCCACATGCAGCAGATCCGCGTGCGGCGGCCGATGCCGGAACTCACCTGCCCGCAGCACAACCGACCATCCCTTCCCCCTCCACCCCGCATAACCACCGGCCTTCGCCAGCCATGCTTCCGGGAAGAGCACCTCACTCGTCGGCGCAGCCGAAATCGCGGCCTTCCCATCAAGCCACAAAAGCGCTTCATCCCAGGGCCCCGCATCATAGGCGCGCTTTCCTTCACTCAGCCAAAGTGCAGCCTGCACCGCCGACCGGAAATCGAGGTAGCTTCCTGTGGATAACGGCAGCACATGCGCCCCGTCGTTCCCGCCAAACACCGGCGCCCGTCCCGTTTCAGCATGCGTCAACTGCCCAAGAAAACGGCCCGCCCTCGACAACGCCCCGAGCAACGCCTCTGGAACCGTCCGTCCCGCGTCACGATGCGCCCAAACCGTCCAGCACAGCAGGTCCACCATCACCCGGTGGTAGCTCGTCGAATTCTGCGAAAACGCACCGTCCTCATACACCAGCTCACGAACCTGATCCAGCAGCCTCGCCATGCCCTTGCGGTACCACCCCTCGCTGTCCGCAAATTCTGGATACGCGAGCGCCGTGGCAATCAGCCCGACGCACTCGCTCATGCCGTGGTTGTTTTTCTGGCTCAGCGCATATTCGAGATTCGCCTCGATTCTCGACGCCGAAAGGCAGGCGAACCGCGCGAGAAGCAATTCCCGTTCGGGCGTTGTTGCCCGTTCCCCGCGGAATACCGCGCCCGCAAACAGACACCCCATCAACCGGAGCGCCACCTCTTGGCCGCACTTCCATTGGAGACCCCGATTCGGCGGGTTCTTTTCGGCAAAATCCTCCAGCAGTCCCCAGAACAGCTCCGGCGCATCTTCTACGCCCCGAACCCACGCGCGCGGCAGAAGGTACGCCGCCCTGAACCGGCCGGGCTCCCAGATATTCTTCACGTCGCCAAACCCGAACTCGTGCAGCTGCGACCAATGCGGGTCTACCGGCGACGTTTCACCCGTTACCGCGTTGCGGTGCCAAGCCGGCGGAAACCCCGTCTCGAAAAACTGACCCTCGTAGAACAAAAGCCGGCCCTTACGCAGCGCCGTGACCTCATCCAGCGGCCTCACCGCGTCAGCCTCGGCCTCGCCATCCCATTGCGCGAACCAGTCACCCAAACTCGTATCCAAGGCATCAATACGCGCCGCCCGTTGCTTGCGCAACGCCAACCAACCCTCCGTGGAAGTCGCCAAGCCAGGCTTCAGGATATGCGAAAGCTCCACATCCTCCCATGCCACCGCGGGCGTGCGGCGCTTGAACCATCCCGAACGTGTCAGGCAAGCATACCGCAGGCGGAAACACAGCCAACCGAGACCCAGTGCCTGCACGGCCAGCCCCATCCGTCTCGCCTTCCCGAGAATACCGCCGCGTCGTGGCTGTTTGGGCATTTTGGAACCGCTGAAAGGGCCCACGTGTGGGACTACTTGGCCAGAATCGCCGCGATGCGCTCGGAAGCGTGCCCGTCCCAAAGCGGCGGGATTCGCCCCGCGGTCCGTTTCGCGCTCAAACACGCGGCAAGCTCCGTCCTCAACCGGCCCATGTCCATGCCAATGAGCTTGTTCGACCCGTGGGTAATCGTGATCGGGCGCTCGGTGTTTTCACGCAACGTCAGGCAAGGCACCTGCAAATATGTCGTCTCCTCCTGAATCCCCCCGGAGTCCGTGACAACGCACGCCGCATGCTGCTGAAGCCAAAGAAATTCCAGGTAGCCCAGCGGCTCGGAAAGCAGGATGTTGCCGGGAAGCACCGTGCCGCTGTCCGCAAGACGTTTCCGCGTGCGCGGGTGGATCGGGAACACCACCTGAATGTCCCGCGCGATGTCACCCAGCGTGTCCATGATCTTCTTGAGCATTGCAGGGTCGTCCACATTCGACGGACGATGCAGCGTAACGAGAATGAACCGCTCGGCCAGCCCAGCCAGTGCAGGCCGCGCCGCCTTCGGAAGCAGCCGCACCAGCGTGTCGATCATCACGTTCCCGACCAGCCGGATCTTCTCGCGGGACACCCCTTCTGCGACAAGGTTCTCATCTCCATCAGCCGACGGCGTAAGAAGCAGGTCGCTGATCTGGTCCGTCAGGATGCGGTTGATCTCCTCCGGCATCCCGCGGTCGCGCGAACGCAACCCGGCCTCCACATGCGCCACGCGCACCCCGAGCTTCACAGCGACCAGCGCACACGCGATCGTCGAATTCACGTCGCCATACACCAGCACCCAGTCCGGCCGTTCAGCCTGCAGCACAGGCTCAAAGCGAATCATCGTCTGGCCCGTCTGCACCGCGTGCGACCCCGACCCCACCTCCAGGTTGTGGTCCGGCCTCGGCATCCCAAGCTGCTCGAAAAACACATCCGACATCGCCTTGTCGTAGTGCTGCCCCGTATGCACCAGCACCTGGCTCACGTTCGCATGCGCCTTCAGCGCCGCCAGCACAGGCGCCGCCTTCATGAAATTCGGACGAGCTCCGACAACGTGGAGAATCTTCATGTTCAGGATCAGGAACCAACGTTTCTGTTCGCGCCGCCAGCCGGACGTTCCAGCAACCGCGCCACTTCTATAGCCACGCGTGACACCTCAAAAACCTCGGCGGCGGGAATCGGGCACGGGGCACCGCTCTTCACCGCCTCCACAAAAGCCGCCATTTCGGCCCGATGCCCCTTGTCCAGCCGCGAAAGCTTCACGCGACTGAACTTCGGCCAGGAATACCCCCGGAGATCGCGATAGTTGTCCAGCACCAGAGACCGCCCCTGCGCATGGACTTCCACCTTCTCCTTCGGCAGCTCCTTCGAGCTGTTCGACAAATACTGCACCACACCGTGTGAGCCATCCCCAAAGCCCAGCAACACCGTCGCCGTATCCACAGGCGCGCCGTCCGGCGGCGAAAATCCTTCGGCGGAAAAACGCACGATCGGACAGCCTGCCAGAAACCGGAGCAGGTCGATGAAGTGGCACGCCTCTCCGACAATCCGCCCACCCTCAGACGCCGCCTGCGCCCAGTGTGACGCCGGAATGCGCCCCGCATTCACCGTATACAAAAACGTTTTCGGCCCCGGCACGGCTGCCAGCGCAGCTTTCATCTTCACCACCTGCGGCGCAAACCGCCGGTTGAAGCCCACCATCAGGAAGGGTGCCCGCTGCTGGTTGTAGGCCTCCTCAATCGCCCCCAATTCCTCCAGCGTCAGACAGAGAGGCTTTTCCACAAACACCTTCTTTCCCGCGCGAAGCCCGGAAAGCACGTACTTCGCGTGGCTGGCGTGCCGCGTCGCCACGATCATGGCGTCGATCTCAGCATCATTCAGCACGCTCTGGCTGTCCGTCGCCGCTTCCTCAAAGCCCAGTTTCTTGCCGACATGCGTGGCCGTCACGCCCTGCGCGGAAACGATCCTCTTCAGGCGCGCACCCGTCGCCGCCAGTGCCGGCAACAGGACCTGTCCGGCGAAATTACCCGCACCCAGCACGCCAACAACCGCGCCGGTTGCTTTCCCGGCTTTTGCAGCCAGCGCCACAGAAGCCGCACGGGGAGCGCCTTCCGCGCCCTTGTATTGCAGGAGAATTCCGAGGCTCGAGCCCTTCAGCAGGCCTTCATAAGCCTCCGTTGCCACGTCAAAAGGCACCCGGTTTGTCACGAGCGGCTCAGTCTGGATCCGCCCCCGCGCCATCAGGTCGAGAATCGCCTCAAAGTTCCGCTGCTCCGTCCATCGAACGAGCCCGTACGGGTAATCGTTGCCAGCCTCCTCGTACGTCGGGTCGTACCGCCCAGGCCCGTACGAGCACGATACCTGAAATGAAATCTCCTTCTTGTAGAAAAGGTCCCGCCTCAACTGCATGCCCGTCACCCCAACGAGCACCACCTTGCCGCGCTGGCGACACATTTGCGCCGCCTGGTTGAGCGGCTCATCACTTGGCGTCGACGCCGTAACCAGCACGCCGTCCACACCGCGTCCCCGCGTGAGCGTTTCCGCGGCTATGACCGGGTCTTCACCGCGCCCCAGTTCGCAGGTCTCCGCGCCGAACGAGCGAGCCAACGCGCAACGCGACGAGTCCATGTCGATCCCAAGCACCCGGCACCCGTTCGCCAGGAGAATCTGGACCGACAGCAGGCCAATCAGCCCGAGGCCCGTCACCACGTACGTCTCGCCCACGGCCGGCTCAAGCAACCGTATGCCCTGAAGCCCGATCGCCCCCACAACCGTGAACGACGCCGCATCCGCGGACACCCCCGCAGGCACCTTCGCGCAAAGGTTCTTCGGCACGCACACAATCTCGGCATGCGGCCCGTTGCACGCCACAACATCACCCCGCGCAAAACCCTCAACTCCCGCACCGACCTCCAGCACCGTGCCCGCGTTGCAATAACCCAGCGCCAACGGCTGGTCCAGCTTGGCGCGCACCGCATCAAGCGTTGCCCACAACCCGTCCGTCTTCACCTTCCGCAAAACCTGCTGCACTTTCTCAGGCTGCTGCCGGGCTTTTTCCAGCAGCGACGCACGTCCGAACGAAACGAGCATCTTCTCCGTGCCGGCAGATACCAGCGTGGTACGCGTGGCAATGAGCAGGTGGCCCGGACGCACGCACGGCGCGGGAACTTCCGCCAGCATCGTTTCGCCGGAACCCAAATTCTGCAGGATCTGCTTCATGTATAATCGTGGCCTTGATAGCAGCCCTAGCGACCGGGTGCGTCAAGCCCGACGGGGCGAATATCCTTGGAATCCAGGAAACGGCGGCACCAGAGTTCCAGACAGATCATTCCGAAAAGCGGGTAACTCGCGTCAACAATGCCGCGCTCGTCCTGCGACCTCAGGGCGTCCACGGCTTCCGCGTCAAACAGACCGCGCGCCTTAAGCGTCGCCGGAGCAAGCAGGTCCTGAACGAGCGGACGAATCTCCCGGTGCATCCAGCTCCGCAGCGGCAACCCAAAGCCCGCCTTGGGCCGATAAATCACGTCGTGGGGCAGGTGCGGTTCCATCGCCCGCTTGAAAATCCATTTACCAATCTTGCCCCGTTGCTTCAGCCCCACCGGCAACGTCGCGGCGAAAGCCGCCAGATCCGGATCGAGGAACGGAACCCGCGCCTCCACCCCGACGGCCATGCTCATCTTGTCGCCATAATTCAGGTTATGGTCCCCAAGGAAAAACCGCTGATCCAGATACAACATGCGGTTGATCGCCGGCTGGCCTGACGGCAGCTCCTGGAGCGCCTCAAGCATCGGCGCCATCGGGTCGGCATTCCTCAAGCCCTCCCGGATTTGCGGACCATACAACGGCCGAAGCACCTTCGGATCGATCCAAAGAAAATACCCGGCAAGCCTCCGGGCCTCGTCCTGATCCGCATACCGGAACGCCTTCGAGACGCGCCGACCGAGCGGATGGCCCTGCGGCAGACATTGCGTCGCACGTCGCAGCCCCGCCCGCATGAAAACCGGCATCCACGCCCAGGCTTGCTCTGCCTGCACGGCGACATGCCTGCGGTACCCCGTGAAAAGATCGTCTCCCCCTGCGCCGGAAAGCAGCACCTTCACCCCAAGCTCCCGCGCCAGCTTGCAGATGAACCGCGTGTTGATCGCAGCCGGATCTGGCGTCGGCTCATCCAGGTGGAAAACCATGCGCTCCACCTCGTCCGGACCCGGCGGCGCAACCTTCACCGTGTGCAGGTCCACGCCCAGATGCTTTGCCACGCGCTCCGCATACGGCGTGTCGGCCACATAACCTTCGGCGTCCAGCGCCGCCGCATCCATCGCAATCGTGAAACATTGCAGCCGCCGCCCCTGCAAGTGGTTCTGCGCAAAGACGGCTATAGAACTCGAATCGAGGCCACCCGACAGGAACGCGCCCACCGGCACGTCCGCAATCATCTGACGCCGCACCGCCTGGTCCAGCAACCGCCGCAGTTCCTCCGCCGCCTCCGCCTCCGTCCAATCCCGGATCTTCTGGTCAAACGGCAGCCGGTAAAAGGCCCACTCCCGCGGCTCCTTGCCCGCTTCCAGCACCAGCCCATGCCCCGGCAACAGCTTCCGCACCGCACGCAGCGGCGTCCGCGGCGCCGGACAATACAGGTACGCCAACAAATGTGAAATGGCCTCCGGATCAAGCGAACGGTCCACCTCCGGCGTCATCAGCAACGCCTTGAGTTCGCTCGCAAAAAGCACGCCCTTCGGTGTCCGGGTATAATACAACGGCTTAACCCCGAACCCGTCCCGCGCCAGCAGCAGGCGCCGCTTCTCAAGATCCCAGATCGCTAACGCAAATATCCCGTTGAGCCGCGCGAGGCACGCGTCCCCATATTTCAAATACAGGTTCAGGATGACCTCGGTGTCGCTCGCACTCGCAAATGTCGCGCCCGCGGCCTCCAGCTCCGCCCGCAGTTCCCGGTAGTTGTAGATCTCGCCGTTAAAACAGATCACCGCGCGTCGGCTAACGTCCCACATCGGCTGATGCCCCTGGGGAGACAGGTCGATGATCGACAGCCGCCGATGCGCGAAACCCACGCCATTTCCAGCGTCGTGCCAGGTGCCGGCGTCGTCGGGACCACGATGCGCCTGGATCGCGTTCATGCGATCAAGAAGCCCCGGCTCAAATCTTCCAAAATAGCCAGCTATACCGCACATGGGTAATCGGGGGAGAACACAGGCGACAGAACAAATCCTGCGGCGGAAAAACGTCGTCTCACTCAGCACCGCCAGCAGGCTCCTTCAAAGGCACGAAAGTCTGTCGGCGCACAGAAGGGAGTCAACGCGAGAACCCGCCTGCTTTGGCGAATCGCACCGCTTTAGCGCTTCCCTTACGCCCGCCAGACCTTGCCGTCCGGAAGCGGCTTGATCGCAGCCATCGCGTTGCGCGTATCGACGATAACCTTGGACCAGTCCGCAAGTTCCCGGTAATTCACCGCCTTGTGCGCCGTCGAAATGATCACCGCGTCGTAGCTCGAAAGCTCCTGGCGCGTCCATGGCACGGACTTAACACCCGCCCAATGCGCATGCTCACGCGTCATGCCGACGACCGGGATGTGCGGGTCATAGTACGCCACCTGCGCGCCGCGCTTCTTCAGCTCGTCCATCAGCACATACGACGGCGATTCCCTCATGTCATCGACGTCCGCCTTGTAAGCAAGCCCCACCACGAGCACGCGGCTGCCCTTGAGCGCCTTGGACTGCTCGTTCAGCGCCTCCGCCGTGCGCTGGATCACGTAGTGCGGCATCCCCGTGTTGATCTCGCCCGCAAGCTCAATGAACCGCGTGTGCTGGCCGTACTCGCGCGCCTTCCACGTCAGGTAGAACGGGTCAATCGGGATGCAGTGCCCGCCGAGGCCCGGCCCCGGGTAAAACGGCATGAAACCGAACGGCTTCGTCTTCGCGGCGTCGATGACCTCCCAGATGTCGATTCCCATCGCCGCGTAAACCACCTTCAGCTCGTTAACCAGCGCGATGTTCACGCCACGGAAAATGTTCTCAGTGAGCTTCACAGCCTCCGCCGTGCGGCAGGACGACACCGGCACAAGCGTCTTGATCGCCTTCCCGTACAACGCCACCGCGCGATCGCGGCACGTCGCCGTGTAGCCACCCACAACCTTCGGGATTATCTTCACCTGGCTGTTCGGGTTGCCCGGGTCTTCGCGTTCCGGCGAAAACGCCAAGTGGAAATCCGTCCCCGCCTTGAGCTTGCTGCCCGCCTCCAGCACCTCGCGCAGCTCATCCTCGGTCGTCCCCGGATAGGTCGTGGACTCCAGCACGACCAGCGTGCCGCGCTGCAAGTACGGCGCAATCGAGCGGCCCGTGTTGAGCACGTAGGAAAGATCCGGCTCGCGGTACTTGTTCAGCGGCGTGGGCACGCAGATGATCACCGAGTCCACCTCACGCACACGCGCGAAATCCGTCGACGCATCAAACCGCTTCGCGTCCACCATCGCTTTCACGCGCTCAGCCGGAATATGCTGGATATAGCTCTTCCCGGACAACAGCGCTTCCGTCTTCGCCGGGTCAATATCAAGACCCAGAACTGAAACGCCCGATTCGCAAAACGTTAGGGCAAGCGGCAGACCCACATACCCGAGGCCGACTATGGCGGTGCTCATTTCTGAAAGGATTCAAAGGAGGGCCGTAGCGCCCTGTATGGCCGCGAAAGATCACAGAGCGCCGCCCCGTCTTCAATACAAAACGCGCGGTCCGCGCTTTCCCCTTTTCCGTTACGCCGCCCGCATTCGTCTTGGAATTCCTCCCCCGAAAACCAACACTCCCCCCTCCCTTATCCCGCAAAATGTCCTCCGCGTCCCCAGACTCCCCGGCAGCCGGCTCCGCCCCCTCACCCCGCCTGCTCTATCTCACAGCCGGCGCGCTTTTTACGGGCCTTTCCCTTCAAACCACCGCTTACAGCCTCCAGTTTGCCTGGCCATGGTCCGCCTACTGGCTCCTCCTCCTCGCCTTCCCTCCCGCGGTGCTGCTCGCCCGCCTCGTTTTTGCGCCGAAAGAAAACCGTGTGCAGCCCCTCCGTTTCGGCCTGGACTACGCCTTCGCCGCACTGGCCCTCTGCGCCTTCCTTTCCGCCGCCCTCAGCGGCACAGGCCGCGACATCGCCGTACCCTGGCTTGAGAGCCTCCACGCGCTCTGGGTGCCCTTTTCCGCCCTCGCCCTCGTCTATGTCCTTTCCCCCGTGTTTTCGCGGACGCCCGAGCCTGCCTGCCGCCTCACGCCCCTCCTCCTCTCCATCCTCGCTGCCCTCCTCTGCGGCTGGGGCCTTCTAACTTATGCGGCGGAATTCCTCCCAACGCTCGCGGCTCAAGACGCCCTCGGACACTCCGGCTACGATGCCCTTTACCGCGCCTTTCAATCAACCGGCGTTTCCCTGCACCCCTTCGGGCACGCAAACTACGTCGCCGCCTTCGCCGCGGTCTGCCTACCCTGGCTACTCCCACTTTGGGCTTCAGGCTCTCTCCCGCGGCGCGTACTGGCCCTCTGCTGCGTGCTCCTGTACGTGGCCACCCTTCTGGTTACCGGCAGCCGTGGCGCTGTCCTGGGAGTCGCGGCGGCCATCGTCGCCAGCCTCCTCGCGTCCCGGGCAAACCGCTTCCTCAAGGCCCTCGCCTATGCCAGCCTCGCTGCCGCCACCCTCGCCGTCACCCTCCTCCTCGCCCGCGCCGTCCTCAGCACTTCCCTTGAGAGCGACAGCGACCGCCTCGCCCTCCTCAAAGCCGGCCTCCAGCTTGGCGCCGACCGCTGGTGGCTCGGTCAAGGTCCGTCCCTCACGCCCACCGCATTTTACGGTGTGCGCAGCTCGGTCGTAACGCAGCTCGAAAACGTCCTCCAGCTTCATTCCACACCCATCCAGCTTTGGGCCGATGGCGGCCTCCCGCTCCTCCTTGCCACCGCAAGCGCCCTCGCTCTCGTCGTCCTCCTCGTCGTCCGCACCCTCCGCGCCCCAGCCTTCCGGAGCCTCCCCCAACCTCAGCAAGCCCTCTTTCACGCCGCCTGGCTCAGCCTCCTCGCCGCAGCCGTGACCGCCCTGTTCGACTTTGCGCTCGATGTCCCCCAGATCGCCCTCCTGCTCGCGGTCGATCTCGCCTGTCTTGTCGGCCTTGCCGCACTCGTCAGGCCTTCCCCGGCGCCTGTGCGTCGCTCCGCCACCTATGCCGCACTCGCTCTCCCCGTGCTCGCCCTGCTGCTCCTTCCCGCCAGCTACCGCGTCCTCCGTGCCCAGTCCGACTTCGACACGGCACTCCAGGCGCTCGATGACGGAGACCTCCCCACCTTCCAGCGCCTCTGCCGCACCGCTTACGAAGCCGACCCCGGCAACGTCTACTACCTCAACCAGCTCGGCTGGGGCCTCGCGGAACTCGGCCCTGCCATCGCGCCGCCTCCCGAGCGCAAAGCCTGGCGTGCCCGTGGCATCGCCGTCCTTCAGGAGTCCCTGGCAGCGAATCCCCAGCAACCGTTCTGTCACTACAACCTCGGCTGGCTCTTCCTGAACACCGACCCCGCCCGCGCCGAATACCATTTCCGCGAAGCCGCCCGTTACGCACCACGCAAACACGACGTGTATCTCGGGCTCGCCCAGGCACTCCTGCGCCAAGGCAAAAAGGACGCCGCCCTGACGGCCCTGGCCCTTGAATGCGTGAACCAGCCCGCTTTCCTCATCCACCCCTTCTGGACGCGCCTCGAACTCAGCAACCCCCGCATCTGCGCCGACCGCATCCTGCTCGTTACCGCCACCCTCCGCCAAACCACCACCCCCGGAAGCGGCCGTGAACGCGGCCTTGCCTACCTCCTCGCCTTTGGCCGCTGGTGGTTCGGCGACGACGCAGCACTCCCGGAAATGGCCGCGACCGCGACCACCCCGGAACAACGCCGGTTCGCGGAAAACCTCCAGGGCCTCCAACGCAACCAGCCCGTGCCCGCGTCCGAGCGCGATGTGATCGCCGTCTTTGCCCAAGCCGCAGCCACACGCCCCGCCGCGCAGGCCGAAGCCCGCCTCCTCAACTACGCTGTGGAGCACAACGGCCCCGCACTCTCGAAGGACGTCCGCACCGCCCTCCTTGAACGCCTTCTGCGCCCCGGCACAGGCCCGCGCGAATGGCTCGCGCCGCCCACCCGCGATGAACCCGCTCTCGTCTTTTCCTCGCGAAACAGCCGCCCGGCACTCGGCATCCTCGCCCGCAACACCGGTGGTCTTGTGCCCCTGGACTTCCACACCACCCAGCAAAACGCCCTCGCGGCCCTCTGTTTCCCTGCCGTCCTCCCGGCACCGCCTCCCGTGGACGACCTCCTCCTGCGCTCCCTTGAGACCCTGCCGCCCACCCCAAAACCCTGACCCGTATTCCGCGCCTTCGAGCCCGCGGCGCGCTCCTCAGTTAGACGTCACGCGCACACGCAAAAACTGCGGCGCCTCACTTACCGTGGACGTCCGCCTCACCGTCACCCGCTCAAACCCTGTCCCGTCCGCCGTGGTCGAGACCGTTTGGACCGTCCCGCCGGACTCGTCCCACGTCGCCATGTCACCCGAAGTGCCCACCGTGTACGTCAAGTCCGTCGCCCCGGTGCGCCTGCGGTACGCGATTGTCAAATACTTCGAATCCGCTTCCGTGGCGGCCCCCGCGCCCGGATAGGCCGCGCTCGCCGCGGACGTCGGGCTTGAGCCATAAGCATACTCCAGAAGATTCTTCAGCCCGTCCCCATCGGGGTCCGCCAACGCTTCCTGGTCTGCCGCCGACACCCCCGACAATTCCTGAGCCTGCCATGCCGCGTAAGTCGTCGGCACATTGCTCACCGTCGCGCGCCACGCCAGACCGTAGTTCACGTTTGTCGCCCCGCCCGACGCGCTCCGCGTCACCTGGATCACGTAGCGCCCCGGCCCCAGCGGCGCCGTCCGCCATATATGCTCGACGTTGTCCACCGCGCTATTGCTCGACGCCAGTTCCGTCCCCACCACATACCCATCTCCACGGCAAAGGCGCAGGCTGAAGTCAGCCACCGTCGTGGAGGGCGTTCCCCCGGTGATCGTCACGTCGCGGTTCCACGACAGCGCAATCGACAGGTCCTTCATGTGGTAACCTGTCGGCACATCGAAATAATAATGCCGCGTGGTGCTCACCCCGACACGCCCATTATCCCACCCCCACGCCGCCGGAACCGACGCCGCCGTGGTCTCATAGGGGTCCTGTTCCGCGGCAACGAGGATCTTGTAACTGTTGTAGATATTGAGCTGCCCCGCACCATAGCGGCTGTCGAGGGGCTGTGTCGCCGTGTTGCTCCAGTTTGAGCATTCCCCCTTCGTCGCCCCCGCCAGCAGAAAAGCCTTTGTCGTTTCAGGCCGCGATGCATTGCCCGCCGTTTTCGACAGCGACGCATTCCCGTCCGCCGTGCTCCGCAGCAACGTTATCGCGCTCGCAACCTTTCCCGTCGCGTAGCTCGTGGCTATATCCGGGGCCACAATGTCAGGCTTCGTCCGCCCTGCCGTCGCAACCGTTGTCGTCCCCGCAGTATGGTCCCCGTTCGTCAGCCCGACCGCGATGCTGTTGTAGCCCTGCGCCATCAGTACCGGCAGCGAGTTGGAGGCCCCGTTATTCACCCCCACGGCAGACAAGACCTTGCTCGTCGTTATGGCGTAGTCCAACCGCGCAAGAATCTCGTCATCGGTAGCCGTGTTCCCCGTGGTCCCAATCCACGCGTTGCACTGCGCCAACGACGTCTCCGTCAGCGGCGAAAAAGACGTCCCCGTTCTTAGGAAGCCCGAGCCAATCCACGAATTCGCATTGTACACGAAGATGCTCGTCACCCCCGGCGCGAGGGACGAATTCCCATAATACGTGTAACCCACCGTTGTCGCATGCGGGGAATGCCCCGATTCCCCGCTCTTGGCCGTGAACGTGCGCCCCGCGAATTCCGGGTCGGTCGTGTCGGGGAAATAGTTGCTGCTCCCGTCCGGTGCCTCCACCTGCGTCACCTGCGCGCCACTGGCCGTCGGCAGCGCCCCCCCATATTCCGTCTGGAGCTGCACGTAACCCACCCAGTCCCGGTAGTCCGCGGCCTCGGCGCCAGCCATAGCCAGAAATGCCGCCGCCATAGCGCCGCCCCATACGGGCAAACGCCAATACGCACATGGGCCAACCCTGTGCTTTAGGGATGACATGGAGGGTAACAGGTTGAGGCCGACTGCGACCGCCGTTACTTCGGCGTCCCCAGTCTTCAGCTTCCAATTGTAAAAAACGCACCCCCGGTCTGGCAAGAACGCTCGCACCCGAAATAACCGGTTTCAGGCAGCCCCCTATCGCTTCGGTTGCCGCCGTCCGGGCGCTGCGGGCATTCCCACCCTTGCATCTCCCTGCGCATCAACCTGAACCACGCGCAATCCCGTCCAAAACACCCCCTCCCGTTCACCTTGATTGCTCACCGAAAAACGCACATGCGCGGCCTCACTACCCGCAGGCACGGCAGCCGCAACCACCAGAACCTGCTCCCCTTTTCCAGGCGCAAAACTTGAACGCACGCCCTCGCTGATGTCGCCCGAAGCCTTGCCGCTGAAACGGCATTCCCACGTCGCTGTCGCCCCGGACTCCATCTGCCCCGCCAGTCCGCCCACCAGCACGAGCACCTTACCGGGCACCACGCGCACCGTCCGACCCACGTAAACACGCATCCCGCCTTCCACACCCAGCATACCTCCCTCCGTCCGCAAAACCTGCCCGGGCGCCGGGTCCGCGCTTCCCCACCACCCCTTCGGCAAAGCCTCGTCCGCGACGGCCATCCACCCCTCCGTGCCCTGGGGTCTGGCGTCGACCGCCCGTTCCTCCGTCAAAAGCGCCTCCCCTTTTCCCGCGCCGACCGACGCCAAGGCGCCAAGCATCCCGTCCGCCCACCCCGTGTCGCGCAATCGCGAAAGCGCTTCCCTCAGGACAGGGACGAAATAGCCCAGTTTTTCGGCCCGGCGTGCATACTCCAACACCCGCCAAGCCACGCCCACAGCCACCTCCACCCGGTCGAGGTTCGCCACCGCGTGGCCCCCAAAGCCGCCCGCTTCACGGCTAGCCCTGTACAGTTCCGCCCTCGCCGCCGCGGCACGATTAAGGTCGCTTAGCGCCCGCAGTGCCTCGGCATCCGTCCCGCACGGGTTCCAGGAGAGCCCCCTCCGAACCTCCACATAGGCCGCATATGCCTCCGAGACCGCAAAAGCCGCACGCACGGCCTCCACATGCCGAAGCGCCACTTCCCCCCGCTCGCCCTCGGCCCGGCACGCCGCCCTCGCCGCTTCAAGATACCCGCGCAACCGCGCCCGCGTCGGTTCCGGGAAAACAACCGCCTGTTCCTCCCTGTGAAAATGCTTGATCCACACAGCCCGCCCCGGCTGCGCCGCCCATGCCGCCTCACACTCCCTGAAGAAAGCCATCATCGGGTCGCTGGCAGGCCCATAGTAACCCTGACAAAACTCGCGCAGCAGCCCATAAACATCCGCCTGCGGCTTCCACAGGAGCCTCGCCGTCACCCACAGCTTTGGCGCGTCAAAAGGCCACTCCGGGTAAGCCTCGGCCACATAGGCGCGTGCCCCCGCCTCCCACGCCACTTGCAGGCTTTCCTGCTGGGCTGCAAAAAACTGGCGCGGCACGACGAACGGATACCCGTAGGCATACTCATACAGTCCAAAAGTCCGGCAACCCGACCTCCCCCAGCGCCGGATCAGCTCCAGGTCCTCCGCCCGAAAGGCCGGATCGTAATACTGCGACCGGTCCGCCGTGAGCCACGGCAGCACGTTCGGGTGGACGGGAAAGTCCGGCACGTTTTCGCACCAGAAATACGCGAGACACCCCAGATACGCCTGCGGGTGCTCCGTCGCCACGCGCTCGGCCACGCGGTTCATGAAACCAAAGACCAAGCCCGAAAAGTCCGGACGCCGACGAAACCAGCGCAACGGCTCCACAACGCGCCGGGTCTCTGCCGAAGCATCAAACATGACGTTGTCGTTCAACCCAAGGCCGTACGACTGCGCCTGCGGGTACGCCTTAAAATACGCGCTCACCGCGGCACCCGCATACTCCGCCACCTCCTCCCGCGCGAAATTCGGCTGGAACTCATCCCGCGCCGCGTTTACCCGCCCCCCCGTCGCGTAGGATAGCCACCCCGCGGGGTAAAACGCGTGCACGTAGCGCGGAAAAACACGCTCCATCCCGTGCCCCCAGCCCTCGTAGCGGCTGCTCAATAAATTCCGCCGCGCCCATAGCTCCGACGCCGCATCCGGCAGCCCGCAAAACATGCTGCTCACATAGGCAGGCCCCTGCACCACCGCGCCCTCAGGCACCACCAGGGCTGCCCGTCGCGGCAACACCTCCCCGTCCGTTCCCGGCGCATACCACCGGGCTCCGGCGCGCTCCTGGAGAAACGCGTACACCGCCCGCACCGTACCCGCCGGGCTCCCCCCAGCCAGCACAAGCCCCGTGGCGTCTGCTTTGACCAAAAACTCCTCGCCAGGCCCGAGCGGCCGCTCCTCAAGAGCCTGCTTCCCCCGCTCCGTCTGCCCCACGTGAATCTCCCGCCCCTGCGGACTGGCGCCGCCCTCATAAACGCGCGGCGCAGCCTGTCCCGAAATTGCGCCCAGACAACGCGCGAGGTCCTCCCCAGCCAGGCGCTCCTCTTCGGAAGCGCCCACGGGCAGCCTTACCGCGGCAACGGGCGTCCCCGCGTCAAAAACCACGAACTCACCCGCCCACGCCCCTCCCGTCGGCAGGAGCGCAAACATCGCCGCCGCCCAGGTCTCCTTCCAGAAAATGAACCGCCGCTGAGGTGCCATTCCAGCGCAAGCGTAGGCCCGGGCAACGCCGCCGGTCCAGCGCGTTCTCGCCTCACGCTTCCGCATTGCCTGCCCCGGCCATACCCACCATCCTGCCCCCCATGAGCCGGTCTCTACGCCCCCTCCTCGCCGCCCTCGTCCCTGCCCTCACCCTCGCTACTGCGGGCCTCGCTTTTGGCAAGCCCGCTCAGCCCGATCCCGTCCCGGCCTGGACCTTCGCCATCATTGGCGATAGCCGTGGCGGAAAGGACTGCAACCGCGAGGCCATGGAAAAAGTTTCGCGCGCGCTCGCCGACGTAAACCCGGAGCTCGTCTTTTCCACCGGCGATCTCATCCAGGGCTCAAAACCGCCCCAACCCTCCCTTGCCGACCAGCTCGCCGCCTGGGACGCCGCCGTAGCGCCCCACCTGCGCACGCCGTCCAACCCCTCCAAGGGCATCCCGACCTTCCCGATCCGCGGCAACCACGAATACCAGACGCCGGTGCCCGACTTTAAGACCTGGACCAGCACCTGGGGAAAGCTCTTCGTAGAAGCCTACCCGGCAACTGCTTCCGGCACGGTACCCGCCGTTGTCCATCGCGACGCCGCCGCTGCACCCGCCATCAACGTCTCTGTCTATTATAAGAACGCCTGCTTCGTGCTGGCCGACAATTACGACAACCCCGACCGTGCGCCCGGCCCCCTCAGCGCGGGTAATCCCGGGTTTCAGGCAGACTGGCTTTCCGCGGCCCTCAAGCAGGCCGACGAGCGCAACGTCGCCCACGTGATCGTCTTTGCCCACACCCCCCTGCGCCTTCCCCGCGCCGCAGAGCCCCCCCGCGCCACCGGCCATGCCGGCCTCAAGCGCGCGATGGAGCTCTTTGCCCGCCACGGCGTGAATACCTTCGTCTGCGGCCACGAGCATTACTTCGAACACGGCCTGCTCTCCTCCCACGAACGCCCCGAGTTTCAGGTAAACCAGTTCATCCTCGGCAACACCGGCGCCCCCCTCCACCTCAAAGGCCCGAAGGAAGGGGCCACCGACCATTACGGCACCCGGTATGACTGGACCCAGCACGAAGCCATCGAGAACGAATGGGGCGTGATGCTCGGCCGCGTCACCGCTGAAGGCGTCACCTACTCTTACTGGTACGTGGACGGGAAAGCCGCGCAGCCCAAGCTCCTCCGGCGCCCCGGTATGCCCGACTGGTTCATTCCGTCGCCCCGCGTAGCCCTGCCCACCCCCGTGAGCTGCCCGTAGCGCCCGCATTTAACGTTGCGCCAACGGAAGCGCTGTCAGATGTCTGGGCACGCCCATGCCCGCACGCGCGCTTCTCAGGGATTCCCTCCTCCAGCTTCGCACCCTCGCGAAGTGGGCATTGCTTGTCGTCCCCTCCGCCCTCGTCACAGGCTCCGCCGTCGCCCTTTTCCTGTGGAGCCTCGACCTGGTCACGCGCGCACGCTGGGACAACCCGTGGCTCCTCTACGGCCTACCGTTCGCCGGCCTCGGCATGGGCCTCGTCTATCACTATTTCGGCAAAAGCTCGGACGGCGGCAACAACCTCATTCTGGACCAGATCTATGCCCCCGGCGGTGGCGTCCCCCGGCGCATGGCCCCGCTCATCCTCCTGAGCACCCTCGTAACGCACCTCTTCGGCGGCTCCGCCGGGCGTGAAGGTACCGCCGTACAGATGGGCGGGAGCATCGCGGCCACCTTCGCCAAGCCGCTCAAGCTCTCCGACGCGGACGTCCGTGTGTTGCTGATGACCGGCGTCGCCGCGGGCTTTGGCGCAGTCTTCGGCACGCCCCTGGCCGGCGCGATTTTCGCCCTCGAGGTCCTCGTCGTCGGCCGCATTGACTACCGCGCCATCCTCCCCTGCTTCCTTGCCTCCATCGTTGGCGACTGGACGTGCCATGCCTGGGGCGTTTCCCACGCTGTTTATCGCATCTCCTTTCTCGCCGACCTCGCGCCCGAAGGTGTCCGTGCCCACACGGACCTGCTCCTTCTCGGAAAAGTCGCCCTCGCCGCCGTCGCCTTCGGCCTCATCAGCCAGCTCTCTGCCGAACTCACCCACGGCGTCCAGCGCCTCAGCCGTGCGCTCTGCCCCTACACCCCCGCCCGCCCCGTCATTGGCGGCGTGGCGGTGATCGCGCTCACCCTCGCCCTCGGCACGACCGACTACCTCGGCCTCAGCGTCACAGCCCCTACCACCGAGGGCATCAGCCTCGCAGGTTTCTTCACCTCCCAAGACGTCCACCCCTGGGCCTGGTGGTGGAAACTCCTCTTCACCGCCGTCACGCTCGGTTTCGGCTTCAAAGGCGGTGAAGTCACTCCCCTCTTCTTCATCGGTGCCGCCGCTGGCAATGTTGCCGGCTGGCTGCTCGGTGCCCCGGTTGACCTGTTCGCGGCCCTCGGCTTCGTCGCCGTCTTCGCCGCTGCCAGCAACACCCCCATCGCCTGCACAGTCATGGGGCTGGAACTCTTCGGGAATACCCACGGCGTCTACCTTGCCACAGCCTGCCTCATCGCCTACTTCTGCGGCGGCCATTCCGGCATATATCAGGCCCAGCGCGTCGGCATACCCAAGCGCGGCTCCGCCCTCGTCCCGGAAAACGCCTCCCTGCGCGACACCCAGGCCCTCCACCCGCCCTTCCTCACAAGGGTGATCCGGACCCTCCTGAAGACGTTCCACCGCGAATGACGCGAAACGCAAGTTTGCCTAAGCTTCGGAATATCCGCCACTTCAACCGTTGGACCTCACAGGCTTTGACGTCATAGGAGCGCAACTGGCATAATCGGGTCTCAGGAAATGCCCCTTTCCGAACCTGTTGCTCGCGGTTTCACTCCAAACCGTCCTCCCTCGCGCACACACTCGTCGCCCGCTTACGGCCGCGTAAAGAGTGGGTCTGGCTTTGCCTTTGTTTTGTCGCTGCTCTTTCTCTTTCTCGGCAGCACGCACGCGCACGCCCAAGCCTCGTTCACCGAGCCCGCGTCCTTCGACTTCACCTATTACGCCAGCCCCACCGGCACCACCACGGACGACGGCCTTTCCTCCGGCACCGCCGTCACGCTCCAGCGCGCCCTGGACCTCGCCTACGCGAAACTCAAAATCCTGCGGACCAACTCGACCACCGAGCGCAACAACGTGAAGGTCGTCGTCCTCCCCGGTCTCTACCGGCAAAAGGCGTCCAAAGATTTTGACGAGGCCAACTGGAGCTGGTTTGCGAACAGTTCGATCGAGCCCGGAACCCTCGTGATCGAAGGCCAAAACACTCCCGGCGGCGGCCAGACCGAGTCCGTAATCCGAGGCTCAGATGATTGGTCCGGCGGCTGGACGGACGAAGGCGGGGGCACTTACTCGAAAGCCTGGACGAATGACTGGGGCAAAACGACGGCCGGTGATTACATGCAGCCGCCGCACATCACCCAGGCCGAAAGCGACCTTCTTCTGCGCAGGGAACTGGCCGTGGTAAACGGGAAGATGCTGCGCCCAACGCTCAACCTCGCCGCCCTCAGCACAGGCACCTTTTTCGTCGACGAGGCGAACGACAAGATCTACCTGCGCCCCCCGGAAGGCACCAACATGGCGACAGCCACCGTCGAAATCGGTGCACGCTCGATTGCCCTCCAGATCAAGCGCAAACACAAGCTCGTCGTCCGCAACCTCGTCATCGAGCACGATACCTCCTACCTCACCGAAGGCGGGACCTTTCCGGGCGCACTCACCATCTCCGGCTGGAGCCAATACGTGCCCGAGCAGATCCTCGTCGAAAACATTGTCTCCCGCTGGAACGGCGCACATGGCCTTAGCCTCAGCACCAACAAAACCACCCTCCGCAATGTCCGCCTCCTCAGCAACGCCATGGCCGGTGGGCTCCTGATGGGCCGCTACTTCCTGGTAGAAGACTGCACCGCGCAGTACAACAACTGGCGCGGCCAATACTCGAACTACACGGGCGACATTGTCGCGGGCATCAAGTGCACCTCCATTTACGACGCGACTTTCCGGCGCTTCACGTCCACCTATAACGACACCAAAGGCCTGTGGCTGGATGTCGGCTCGAAAAACGTCACCGTCGAAGACTCGAACCTCAGTTTTAACCGAGGCGGTGGCGGCCTTTTCTTCGAAATCTTCCAGGGCGGCGGTGTGGTCCGGAACACCACCCTGAGCCACAACACCTGGGCGGGCATAGAGTCCACGGAAGCTACCGACGTCACCATCGACGGCTGCACGATAGAAGGGAATTCCCGTGCGATCCACGTGGATGTCGGCAAAAGTCGGACGGGCACCTTCACCGCAACCGACACCGGGGAAGTCCGTTCTTGGGCTGACCTGCGCTGCACAAACTGGACGGTAAAGAATACCACCCTCTCCACCTTCACCTCAACGAACCGCTTCTGGAACATCACCGGTACGGGCTCGGACTATTCCGCTTTCCTCAGCACGCTCACCGCTGAAAACAACACGTACGGCGGGCCCACCTTCAAAGGCTTCGCCGACGCCTCGAACACCGCCGCCCACTTCGATACCTGGCGCGCCCTTTCCGGCAAAAGCGGCCTGCTCCTGGATCGCGGCAGCACCCTCAAGACGACGCCCGTGCTCGCCGCAGGCGCCGCTTCCGGGAAAGTCGAGGCCCAGCTCTGGTACGAACTCGGCGGCTCCTACCTGTCGGGGACAGAAGACGACCGGCGGGTGCAGACGTTTACTCCCGGTTACCGGGTCTATCAGGCCACCTTCGAAGCCACGCCTTCCGTTGGCAACCGTTATTCCCAGCGCCTGCGCGGCCTCCTTACAGCCCCCGTCACCGGAACCTACCGGTTTTGGATAACCTCCAAACGCGAAGCCAAGCTCTACATCGGAACGGGCGCCTCCGCCGCGACAAAGGCCCTTGTCGCCTCTGTTCCAACCCAGGCCGACACCGCGAACTACCCGGCTATCCGCAACTACGACGCCTTCCCCGAACAAACAGGAACCGTCTCCCTAACCGCTGGCCAGTCTTACTACATCGAAGCGCTCACCAACGGCACCTGGGACGGCCATCTTTCCGTCGCCTGGCAGCTCCCCGCCTCCGACACGCGCCAAGCCCTTGCGCGCGAGCCCATCCCTTCCGCCTACCTCTCCGTCGACGCCGACGCCGGCACGACCACGGAGACGCTCACCATCACCTTCAACGGCGACAGCCCCGCCGGACCGAACAAGGAAGTTATCGTGGTGATGGAGACGCCCTCCGGCGCCACCCTTGGGGCCCCGTCCTCCCACAGTATGCTTCTGCTGGATCCTTCGGTGCCGACAGTCACGATCGCCGTGCAGAGCGACACCGCCGCGGAAGGCCCTGTCGGCGGCAGCTCCACGAACGGCAGCTTCCGCATCACACGCACGGGCGGCTCGGGCACGGGCTCCAGCCTCTCTGTAAACTACAGTATCGGGGCACCGCCCAAAATGGCGTGAACTACGGGCGGGACATCTACGCCAATACGCTGTCTGGAAGCGCCACCATCGCCGAAGGCTCCTCTTATGTGGACGTCCAGATCTGCCCCGTGGCCGACTTTAGCGTCAACCCCGGAGGCCGCACCGTCCAGCTCACGCTCACCTCCGCATACACCTTTAACCTGGGCAGCCAGACCAGTGCGTCGCTCACCATCCAGGACCGCCCCCTGCGTGCCGCCGAAGCGCCCTCGGCCACACTCCCGGGACTGAAATATGAGTTCTACGACAACACGCACAGCGGCTGGCCCAACTACACCGGTGCCTAGTCCGTCCTGCCCGACTTTGACGCCCTCACACCCACCGGCACCGTAGCCCTGCGTTTTTCCGAAACCGCCTCCACCTTCACCACCGCCAGTCGCGGCTCCCCTGCCGACAACTCCTTCTTCGGCTGCCGCTTCACAGGCTACATCACGGTTCCCGTCGATGGGTTCTATAAATTCTGGTTACGCTCCTGCAACGGCTCGCGCCTGTACCTTGGAAACAGCCTCACCATTGACCGCGACGGCACCCCGTCCTGGGGCACCGACCCGGATGACAAGGCAGACTCGGGCAACTCCACCTCCTGGATCGGCCTGCGCGCCGGAAAGCACAAGGTCGTGGTCACGTACTTCCGCACCTAGCCTTCAAGCCCGGCAGACCGCAATGAACTCGCCGTCGCGTGGGAAGGTAACAGCGCGAACGCCGGGGCCGGCGCCTTTACCGCAAAATTCCTCGGCGCCTCTGACCTTTCCCAAGCGGTATCCTTTGAAGCCTGGCGCCTCACCGCATTTGACGCCACGGACAGGCAGGACGCCACCGCCACGGGCATTTTGGGCGACTTCAATGGCAACGGCCGCCCCAACCTTCTCGAATACGCCTTCCTGGCGGACCCCAAGGCCAGCGGCCTCGTCAACGGCCCCACAATTGAGGTCGTGGACGCCTCCGGGTCCAGCTACCTCGGCATGCGCTTCCGCCGCGCCTCGCCTCCGAACTCACCTACACCGTCGAAGCCAGCGGCGACCTCGCCACCTGGTCCAGCTCCGGCCCCGTTGAGCTCGAAGCCGCCGCAAACGGCGATGGCTCCGAGACCGTTCTCGTGCGCGACGGCACCCCCGTGGCCAACAACGCTCCCCGCTTCCTGCGCCTGCGCGTGCAAAAGCCGTAAGGCCGCCTCACCTTCAAATTGCGCAGCGGTTGATGTCGCGCCCGTGCCCACTTCGCCGCGAGGATGGGGCCTCCATACTGCCCCCACAGCCCGCATTCCGAGCCGTGCAGCCTGGGGCGCAACCCGTACGACGGGTGCACTGGTCTAGGGCCAATCGACATTTTAGACTGTACAGATTGTGACCGAGCTGTTTGA
>CAZQIE010000024.1:0-35110 GCA_964593675.1 uncultured Opitutales bacterium | reverse complement strand
CCTGCCTCACACTCTCGGCCCTCTTCCCTCGCCAAAGTGCATAACAGGCTCTAAGTGCGGGTTCGGAGAGCCGAAGCGACCAGGCGGCAGGCGGGACGCCCTTGCTGGAGGTCCGGGGTCTGACGCACCGGTTCGGCGGGCTTGTCGCGATCAGCGACTTCAACCTCGAACTGCGCCAGGGCGAGCTCGTGGGTGTGATCGGTCCGAATGGCGCGGGAAAGACGACGCTGTTCAACCTGCTCACCGGGCTCTACAAGCCGGTTGCGGGCGAGATTTCGATCGAAGGCCGCGCAGCGCAGGGCCTGTCCCCACACCGCATTGTGCGCATGGGCGTGGCGCGGACTTTTCAAAATATCCGGCTTTTTCGAGAAATGACGGTTCTGGACAACGTGCGCGCAGCGCGGTTGCCGGTGGCGGGTAGTCACCCGTTCCGGGCGCTGCTGCGGTTGCCGGGTTTCCGGGATGATGAGCGGGCGGTGATCGCGGAGTGCGAGCGGCTGCTGGCAATGTTCGGCCTTCAGGCGCACGCGCATCGTGCGGCAGGCGGTCTGGCGTATGGGCAACAGCGCCGCCTGGAGATCGCGCGGGCGCTGGCGACGCGGCCCCGGCTGCTCCTGCTGGATGAACCGGCCGCGGGGATGAACCCGCGGGAGGTGGATGATTTGATGCGGATGATCCGCTGGGTGCGGGACGAATTCGGGTGCGCGATCCTTCTGATTGAACACCACATGAAGCTGGTGATGAATGTATGCTCGCGCCTCAAGGTGCTGGACTTCGGCAAGACGATCGCCGAGGGGACGCCGGCCGAGGTGCAGGCTCATGCGGCCGTGCGGGAAGCCTACTTGGGACAGGAGGACGAGGAATGAGCGCGCAGACGTCTAAAGCAGGCGCCGTGCGGGTTGCGCCGGTTCTGGAGGTTCGCGACCTGCGCGTGTCGTACGGCGGGATTGAGGCCGTGCATGGGGTGTCCTTCGACGTCAGGGAGGGCGAGATTGTGGCGCTGGTGGGCGCGAATGGCGCCGGAAAAACCAGTGTGCTCCGCGGGTTGTCGGGCATGGTGCGGGCGACAGGCGATGTGGCGCTTAACGGGCGCTCGCTGGTCGGGCTGGCCCCGGACGCGGTGTTGAGGGCGGGGCTCGCGCATGTGCCGGAGGGCCGCGGGGTGTTCCCGGAACTCACCGTGGAGGAGAACCTGCGGCTGGGCGCGTGGCTCCGGAAGCCGGGCCCAGAGCTCGACCGGCAGTATGAGCGGGTGTTCACACGCTTCCCGCGGCTGCGCGAACGCCTGAAACAGGCGGCGGGGACGCTCTCCGGAGGCGAGCAGCAGATGCTTGCGATGGGGCGGGCGCTTCTTTGCGGCGCACGGGTGTTGCTGCTGGACGAGCCGTCGATGGGCCTGTCTCCGCGGCTGACGCAGGAGATTTTTGCGGTGCTCCGGGAGCTGAACGCCGAGGGCTTTACGCTGCTGCTCGTCGAACAGAACGCGAATCAGGCGCTGCGCCTGGCACAGCGTGCGCACGTGCTGGAGAACGGGCGTATCGCGTTGTCGGGGACCGGGCGTGAACTGTTGGAGGACGCACGGGTGCGCGATATCTACCTGGGCGCGTGAGCGATCAGGGGCGTGTTAAATGCCCGAGATCTGTAGGGACTCGATGGAAAGATCCGCGTCCCGCGGGCCGGTGGTGACTTCCACGGAAATGCGCCAGAAGTAGGCCGTTTCGCATTTGCGCTCCGGCTCGGCTTCAGCCTCGGGCGCGGCAGCGGAATGCGGATCGGCGTGATGCAGGCTCGGGGACTTTGGGGCCCCGGTATGCTCGTTTTCGACAACGGCGAGCGAAATGATCGTGGTGGTTTCCTCGATATCCGCGTTCCAGGTCTTCACCGTGTGCCACTGCTCACCGTCGGGGGAAGCGCGGAGTATGACAAAGGCGCGAACGGGAATCGTCGTGCTGGCGTTCATGCTGACGCGGCACACGGCCTTGGTCTCAAAAAAACGGAACGTGAACGCGGCGGTGTTTCGGCTGTTGCGGCCAAGCTGGATGCGCCAGGCGGTGCGCGGGTCCTCATCAAAGGCCAGCCAGGGCTCGCTGTCCCGCGCGGAGCGGGCCAGCGTGTAATCCGCTCCGACGGACACGGAGGACTCGATGCCGCTATAAAAGACGCTGGGGCCGGTGAGCTTCGGCACGAGAGGACGCTCTTTCGGCAGTTCGCGTTCCTCAACTTTTTCGGGCGGCTTGATCTCGGGGGAATTTTTGAGCTCCCACCAATATAGTATGGCGAACCCGCCGATACCCACGATGGCGAGAAGGATGGTTATGATGAGGGAGCCCTTGCCTGCGGTTTGCCGCTTCATCGGAGGTTCGAGGCGAAATTTTGTGGGGAAGCGCGAGTGTTGTCGAGCTTGGCCCGGAATCCGCGCGGTGTGTTTTGCACCTAGGGGCCGTTCGATTTCACGTTGTCGCTTGTGCCGACGTTGCGGCGACCACGCCGGCGTGGGCCGAGTCTTTCGGCTGCACGGCTCGGAATGCGGGCTCGGCGTCGGCGCTGGCGAAGAAGGCCCGGCTATTTATGCGACAACCTAAGCGGGGTGTGTGCTAAAGGTGCGAGGTCGCCGGTTCAGGCGTCCCAGCAGGCGCCGGAGGCGAGGCTGCTCATGTAGGCGTCGGAAATCGTGCGGTAGGCGGGATGCGGTGCTGAGGGATCGCACCAGAGGGGCGCGCCATCGGGCTCGGTGATGCGCGCGACGGGAACGAGGCCCTGGCCCGCATTGCAGACGAAGACGGCGTCCGCTTCCCGGAGGTCTGCGGGCGTGTACGCGCCTTCCGCGGCGTCCTGGAGATGTCGCAACACCCACGCACGGGTAATGCCGGGGAGCGGGCCGCAGGAGAGGCCCGGCGTATGCCAGCGACCGCGCCTGAAGAAGAAGAGGTTTGCGGTCACACACTCGCTCAGGTGGCCGGTTTCGTTGAGCATCAGGCCGTGGTCGGAGGGCGCTGCGGCGCGGGCGGCGAGTTCCTGTAGGGCGAGTATTCCGGGCACCCACGAGGTCGTCTTGAGGCGTGGCGCGGACTCAGGCAGGGGGCGGCGTGTGGTGAGAAGGTGGACGTCCACGGGCGCGGCGGGGATGGCAGGCGCCGGCCTGAGCGTGAGCAGCACATGGGGCGCCGCGAAGGGGCCCCTCGGGAGGCCGGTTGAGGCCGGGGCCGCGAGGAGGGTGAGGCGCACGGTGGCCTCGGATTGGCCGTTGCGGGCGAGAAGCCCGGCTGTGGCGTCGGCAAGCGTTGTGGGCGTGAGCGTATCCGGAAAAACAATACAGAGGCGGTCGCAGCCTTCCCGGAGTCGGCGCAGGTGGTGCGGCAGGCTGGGGGGCAGCCGTCCTCCGATGGTGCGGAAGGTCTCAAACAGGCCGGCACCGTAGAGGACAGCGGGGTCGGTGGCGGGGATGCGGGCGTCTTCCGCGGGAAGGATTTTGCCGTTGAGCCAGACGTGCATCGGTGGGGTCAGTCGGGAGGGGTGCGGGTTTTCCAGAGGTCCTTGGCGCGCTGGTGGGCGGCCCAGAGGGCGCGGGCCTTGTTCAGGCTCTCCTCATACTCGCGCGTGGGAACGGAATCGGCCACGATTCCCGCGCCAGCCTGCACGTGGGCCACGCCTTCGGAGACGATCATGGTGCGGATTGCGATATTCCACTCCATGTCGCCGGAAAAGCCGAGCCAGCCCAGGGAGCCGGTGTAAAAGCTGCGGCGCACGGGCTCAAGTTCCTCGATGATTTCCATCGTCCGGACCTTTGGCGCGCCGGTGATGGTGCCGCCGGGGAACGCGGAGGCGAGGGCATCCAGGGCGTCGCGGTCCGGCGCGAGTTTGCCCACGACATGCGAGACAATGTGCATGACGTGGGAGTAGCGTTCGAGGACCATGAACTCGGGGACGTGGACGCTGCCGGGGCTGGAGACCCGACCGAGGTCGTTGCGGATGAGGTCGACGAGCATGAGGTGCTCGGCGCGTTCCTTCGGGTGCGCGAGAAGCTCCGCGGCGAGCTCGGCGTCGGCGGGGTCCTTTGCGCCGCGCGGGCGCGTCCCTGCGATCGGCCGTGCCTCAAGGGTGTCGCCTTGCAGGCGGACGAGAAGCTCGGGCGAACCGGAAACGAGGGTGAGCCCCGGGAACTCAACGAGGCCCATATAGGGCGAAGGGTTGATGCGGCGCAGACACTCGTATACCCAGGCCGCCGGCGCATGGAGGGGGCGGCTCTCCCGGAGCGAGAGGTTTACCTGGTAGGTGTGGCCGGCGCGGATGTAATCCTGGACGCGCTCGACGGCGGTGCAGAACGTTGTACGGTCAAAGGTAGGCGGGGGCGCGCAACCGGCCTCTGGAGCGGCGTGCGGGGTGGTTGCCAGGGCTTCGGCGCTTGCGGCGCAGGCGGCGTTCCAGCGCTCGGAGAGTCGGGTAAGGCGGGCTTCGGCGGCGTCCCACGCCGCTTGCAGGGCGGCATCGGTGGGCTCCGTGGGGGAGGGCGTCCACGCGAAGAGGCAGAGTTCGCGGGTCTCGTGGTTGAAGACGGCGAGCTCGTCGGCGAGAACGAAAGCGTGAAGGGGCAGGTGGAGGTCGTCCTGGGCGAGGGCGGGAAGCTTTTCGATGGAGCGTGCAACGTCGTAGGCAAGGGCTCCGAAGAGGCCGCCTTGTATGGGCGGGTAGCCCTTGAGACGCGGGCCGCGGTTGCGGGCGAGCCAGTCTCGCAACAGGGCGACGGAGGGGGCGTCCGGTGAGGGCTCGGGCGTGAGCGTCTGCTGGTCCGGGGCTACGCGGAAGGCGCGCGCCGGACCCTCGGCGGGCTGGATAAGGAACTGCGCCACATGGCCGATCCAGACCGTGTAGCGCCCCGCACGGGCGCTTTCGAAAATGAGGTTGAAGGCTGGGTTGCGCAGCGGGAGCCACCAGCGTGGCAGCGCGGCGCCGGGGAGCCGCAGCGCCCGCGGAAGCCAGGCGTAGGTGCGCGCCCAGGTGCGCCAGTCTTCGGGGAAGGCCGTCATTCGCCGGTGGCTGGCGCGGTCAGGGGCGCCCGGCGCGTTTGTGGGTCGCGCGCACTTCGATGGAAATGCCTCCGCGGACGGCGAACTCGGCGACGACTTCACATTCGCGCGGGTCCAGCGCGGCGACGAGGTCGTCGAGCAGGAGGTTTGCGAAGTGCTCGTGAAAGACGCCTTGGTCGCGGAACGTCCACAGGTAGAGTTTGAGGGACTTCGATTCGACGATGCGCTGGTCGGGGATGTACCGGATGGTGAGCTTGGCGAAGTCGGGCTGGCCGGTTGCGGGGCACTTGCAGGTGAACTCGTCCGTCCTGAGCGTTACCCAGTAGTCGCGTCCGGGGTTTTTGTTCGGAAAGGTTTCGAGGGCGCGGGATGGTCCTGCCCGGGTCTGCCCGAGAAGCGTGAGACCCTTCAGGTCGTCTGGCGTGGTGCCGTGCGTGCTCATGCAGTCACAATGTGTGGGCGGGACGCGTGGCGACAACCGCCTTTTTTGGGCAGGTTCGTTGGTGAGGGCAGAAAAAAAGCCCCGGCCGTGTGGAGCCGGGGCTGAAAGGGTGCGTGAGGGCTTTCAGGCGTCCTTTTTGCCGGAAGGTTGCGGTTCTTCCTCGGCGGTCCAGTCTTCGGTGGTGAGGACTTTGCGGGGTTTGCCGTTGGCAGCTACGCGGAGCTGATTTTTGCCGTTCCCGTTTTGGGCGGTGGGCCCTACGCGCAGGCGACCTGTGGGGGAGGGGCGGTGTTCGCGCCTGAGCTCGCTGAAGTCTTCCGCGGCCGCGGCCAAACGTGCGCCGGCCTTGATGAGGGCCATCAGGTTCGCGGCATGTTCCTGCATCTGCTCGGCCTGGGCGTTCATTTCTTCCGCGGCAGAGGCCGATTCTTCCGCATTGGAGGCCGTCTGTTGCGTGACCTTGTCCATTTCCGCGACGGCTCGGTTGATCTGGTCGATCCCCTTGGATTGCTCGTTCGAGGCGGAGGCGATTTCATGGACGAGGCCGCTGGCGCGCTTCGCGCTGGCTTCAACGCGGGCAAAGGCCTCGCTCGCGCGGGCGACGAGCTCGTTGCCGTTGTGTATCTGGGCCACGGAGCCCTCAATCAGGGAGGCGGTGTTGCGGGCGGCTTCGGCGGCACGCTGGGCGAGGTTGCGGACTTCGTCGGCCACGACGGCGAAACCTGCGCCGACTTCGCCAGCACGCGCGGCTTCCACGGCGGCGTTCAAGGCGAGGATGTTTGTCTGGAACGCAATCTCATCAATGGTCTTAATGATCTTTTGGGTCTGTGCGCTGCTGTCGGCGATCTGCGTCATTTGCTCCGTGAGCGTGCGCATGGCCGCGGTGGCCTCGTCCACGACATGCGAGGTTTCCTGCATGAGCGTATTGGCTTCGGAGGCGCTCTTGGAGTTTTGGTGGGTCATGGAGGCCATTTCTTCGAGGGAGGAGGAAGTCTCCTCGAGGCTCGAGGCCTGCTCAGAAGCGCCTTCGGCGAGGTGCTGGCTTGCGGAGGAAACCTGGCCGGCCGCGGCGGCCGTCTGCTCCGCGCTCTGGGTCACCGATTGTGCGAGCGAGCCGACCTGGCCAACGAGCGACCGGATCTGCCAGAAACTGATGCCGGCGGCTGCGATAAATGCGGCCAGGCCGGCACCCAACGTGACCGCCAGCGTGTTGTTCGTGGACTCGGTGAGTTCACGACTGCGCTTAGATGCACTCTTTTCCACGTGCTCGTTGAGCGCCCCCACTGCGTCGCGAAGAAGTTGGGCTGACGGTTTTACGTCCTTCCTAAACAGCGCGAAAGCCTCTGCATTCTTGTTTTGGAGGGCCAGTTCAATCATTGGCGCCGACTTCACGCGGTAGTCGCGGATGCGTTCGCCCACTTCTGCCGCAAGCGTTGCTTCCGTGGCGTCCTTAACAAGGCGTTTCACGAGCTCAAGGTCTTCGTCGTTTTTGGCGCGCAGGTCGGTGATCTGTTCAAGAATGCCAGACATGGCGGTTTCGTCCGTCTCAATCACCATCTCCGCAGCGCGGACCTGCGCAAGGACGGACCGGACATTCAGGCCTTCAAGGGCGTTGGCCTTCTCCATTTCGTCATCGATAAGGCGACTGTAGGCGTCGTCGATTCTGGACATTTGCCAGGTGCTGAAGAACGCGATGGCCACGAGAAAGAGGAGCGGGACGCCTGCGACGATGGCTACGCGTTTTCCTAGGGTGAGGCTTCGAGATATTTGAGAGCTCATTTGTATGGGAGGTTGGATGAGCGCCGTTAAGGCGACGTCATCGGGTAGGTTCCCGTATAGTTTGAGCCTGTTGTCTGGGGTTGGGAAGGGAAAATCATTATCAAGCAAGGGTTTTACCGGAAATTTTACGCGACCTACATGTTTATACGGATATTGCAGTATCATCACTTCTGCGAGCTTAATAAGGACGCCTTTTTGGTGCTATAAAACGTTGATTGGGGCTGATCTAGGTGTTTCGGGCTAACGGTTTTTAAAAGTTGGATTTAGCCCGTGAGCTTGTTTTTCCGCGTCCTGGCGATGGTAGTCGCCGGCAAAAAAAATGAAGGTGCTAGGCCGGATACGGTTTGGTAGAGGACGGGGTCTTTGCGGTCCAGGATACTGGGTGGCGTTTGGCCTTGCGGGGGGGCAGGTGCGGTTGTTGGCTTTGGGCGGGTCATGGGTGCGAAACGCAAAGCGAAGGAGACAGCCGAGCCGGTGGAAAACCCGGATCGTGGCGTGGGCTTCATGAGGCAGGCAGCAGAGCGGAAAGGCGATGCCATTGAGGCCGCCTTGAGGCCGCCGTCGTTTGACGACTTTACGGGTCAGCGCAAGACGGTGGAGCGCCTGAGCGTGATGGTGGGCGCCGCAAAGGCGCGCAGTGAGCCACTAAGCCACGTCCTGCTGAGCGGGCCGCCGGGCCTGGGGAAGACGACGCTCGCGTTCATCCTGGGGCATGAGCTGGGCACGAACGTGCGCGTGACGTCCGGGCCTGTGATCGAGAAGGCAGGGGACCTTGCGGGGCTCCTTACGAGCCTGGAGACGGGCGATATTTTGTTCATCGACGAGATCCACCGGCTTTCGAAAACGGTGGAAGAGTACCTGTACTCGGCGATGGAGGACTTCCGCATCGACATCATGATCGACCAGGGGCCGAACGCGCGGAGCGTCCGCCTGAACATCCCGCGTTTCACCCTGGTTGGCGCTACGACGCGCACGGGCCTGCTTAGCGCGCCGTTGCGCAGCCGGTTCACGCTCCAGACGCGACTGGATTACTATTCTCGGGACGAGCTGGCGGATATCGTGCGGCGGTCTTGCCGCCTGCTGTCCGTGCAGGTGGACGAGGGCGGCGCGGCGGAGCTTGCCGGGCGCGCGCGGGGGACTCCGCGTATCGCCAACAATCTGATTTCTTTCACGCGGGACTTTGCGCAACAGCGGGCTGATGGGCGCATAACGAAGCCGGTTGCAGCTGCGGCCCTGGAGCTTTTGGAGATCGACCGCTACGGGCTCGACGAGATGGACAAGCGCATCCTGCGGACGATGGCGGACTCCTATAAAGGCGGGCCGGTGGGGCTCGGGACGATCGCGGTGGCGGTTGGGGAGGAGGAGCACACGCTCGAAGAAGTGCATGAGCCCTACCTTATTCAGGAAGGTTACCTGCAGCGCACGGCACAGGGTCGCGTGTTGACGGCGCGTGCCTGGCAGGTGCTGGGCGTGACACCGCGCAAGAGTCCGGACCAGCCTGAGCTCCTGTAGTGCGCTTCGCCGGTGGGGCGCTTGCGGCGGAACGGTAAGGGAAGCCCGAGCCGGCGAACGCCGCGCATTCGAGCGGGCCTTTACTTTTCGAATTGTAAAAAACAGGGGCTCTGCTATTGCATTCGATGTTACCCCCGCGCACTCCCCGCGCACCGGCTCTCCCAGGGCGTGCTGCGGGCGCGCAATGTTCCTGTAGGTGTTCTCGCTGATCTCATGGCTTCCAAACCCAAGCCCCTAATCCTCATCGTCGAAGACGAGAAAGAGTTGGCATCGCTGATTTCCGAGCAACTGGAGATGGCGGGGATGATGACACAGGTTTATCACCGCGCCTCGAATGTGGTGCGTTTCCTTCAGAAGAACTTCGCCAACCTGCTGCTGTTGGACGTCCATCTGCCGGACAGCACCGGGTTCGCGTTGCTGGAAGAACTGAAGCGTAATGATATTCACGTGCCGGTGATCTTCCTGACCGGGAGCAATTCGGAGGTCCACAAGGTGAAGGGCCTCGACATGGGCGGGGACGACTACGTCACGAAGCCCTTCAGTTTCCCGGAACTTATTGCGCGCATCAACGCGGTGCTGCGCCGCGCCGAGACGGCAAACGATTTCCACATCACGCGCAACGCGAGCGTGGCCGAGGAAGCTTTCAAGTTCTGCGGCGCGGAGGTACATCCGGCCCGCATGGAAGTGGTGTTCCCGAACGGTGCGCTCGAGAAGATCGGGCGCAAAGAATTGGGCATCCTGACCTATCTGGTTTCGAATCAGGGAACGGTGCTGACGCGCCGCAGCCTGATTCACGCGGTTTGGGGCATACACGCGGACGTCCGCAGCCGCTCGCTGGACCAGTATATCGTGAAGATCCGCGACCTGTTTTCGCGCCAGGGTTGCCCGATGGATGCGTTCCGCACGATCCACGGCGTGGGCTACATCTACGACGGCGGCAAAACGGCGTCCGCGCCCGCCGAGCCCGCAACCAGCTAAGGGGAGGCCGCGGTGCTCGCCCTTGTTGAGGCGGCGGAGGCCTTTCTGCACGCAGGCGTGCGGTTGAACGTGCGCCGGTACCGGCGTAAATTCTGCGCTCCGTTGCGCACAGCGCATGGCACATGGTCTGCGCGCGAGGGCCTCCTGGTAAAAGTTGAAGGCCGGGACGGGCGCGTTGGCTTTGGGGAAATTGCCTCCCTGCCGGACTTCGGGACCGAAACGGTCGACGCGGCCGAGGCCCTTCTACGGTCGGAGTCCTTTTCCGTGCGCTCTGCAGAGGTGCCGCCCTGCACGCGTTCCGCGCTCTGCGCTGCGGCACTCATGGCGGTTGCGGAAAGCGGGACCTTTGCGCCGGTGCCAGCACGGGAGGTGCAGGTTGCGGCGCTTTTGCCCTCGGGTGAAGCGGCGTTGGAGAGCCTGGCTGGGCTCCTCGCGGGGGGCTGGCGAACCTTCAAGTGGAAGATCGGCGTGGGTGATGTGGATGCAGAGCGGGCGGTGTTTCGCTCGCTGTGTGCCGCGTTGCCCGGGGGCGCAAGGCTGCGGCTCGACGCGAACGGGGGGCTGGAAGCTGACCTGGCCTTGGGCTGGCTCAAGGCATGCGAGGGCAAGCCGGTGGAATTTCTGGAACAACCCCTGAAGCCCGGGCGGGAGGCCGAGATGGCATCGCTCGGCGGGGCGTTCTCTACGCCCGTTGCGCTGGACGAGAGCGTCGCGGGACTTGGGGAGTTGCAGCGTGCTGCGGCTTCCGGCTGGGCTGGTCCGCTCGTCGTCAAACCGGGGCTTCTGGGGGACCTGTTCGGGTTCCTGCGGTGGCGTGGTTCCTGTCCGTGCCCCCTCGTTTACTCGTCTGCCCTGGAAACAGCGCTGGGCATCGAACTGGCCCTGTGCCTTGCATCAACCGACGTGGAAGCCGCATGGGCAGCGGGCCTGGGGACGGCTGCGCTGTTTGAGCGGGACGGCATGAACCTGCACCCGCAGGGTCCATGCCTGGCGCCAGGGGCGCTGTGCCCGCGGGACTGGGAGGCGCTGTGGCGCGGATGACCGACGTGCCGTTTTATCGGCGAATCGCCCCGGGCTGGCTTGCGGGAGCAGGGGCGGAGGGCTTCGCTGCGGCGCTGGAGGCCGCACGCGGGCGCATTGCGGCCTCAGGGGGTGGGCGGTGCCGCGTGGTGGTTCGCGAGTCCGTTTCTGTGAAGTTCCTCGCCGCCTGGCTGGCGGGCATGGAGGCCGGCGCCACCGTCTTTCTGGCTGACCCGGCGTGGCGGGACACCGCGTGTGCCGAGGCCTCCGGGCTTATCGGGTCAGCGGTCACGTTCGGGGAGAGTATGGGTGCCGCCAACGTGTATCCAGAGGTTGGATACTCTGATGATTTCTCGGGCAAGGTCATGATCCCGACGGGTGGGACCGGCGGGCGCGTGAAATTCGCAATCCATGACGCCGCGACTCTGGGGGACTCGGCACAGGCGCTCTCCGCGTGGCTGGGTGGGGGAGCGTTGTGCAGCCTGTGCGTGCTGCCGCTGCACCACGTAAGCGGGCTGATGCAGGCGGTGCGGGCGCTTGAGACGGGCGGGCAGCTTCGCTTGGAGCCGTGGAAGGGCATCGAAACGGGGCGCCTGCCGGTCCTGCCGCCGGGAGATTGGCTCCTGTCGCTGGTGCCCACGCAGCTCAGGCGTTTGCTGTCGCGGACGGAGGGTTCGGCGTGGTTGCGCCAGTTTCGCGCCGTGTTTCTGGGCGGCGCCGCAGCCGACGCCGCCTTGCTGGAGCAGGCCCGTCAGGCGCGGGTGCCGGTCGCGCCCTGTTATGGCATGACAGAGACGGCTGCGATGGTCGCAGCACAACGGCCCGAGGCCTTTCTTGCCGGAGAGCCCCTCGCTCTGGGGGCCCTGCCGCCCGCCCGGTTCTCCGTGCGCGATGCTGCCGGAAAGGCCTGTGCTCCGGGAGAGCGCGGACGCATCGAGATCGAGACGGCGGCACTGTCCCTGGGTTACTTCCCGGCCAGGCCAGCGCGGCAGGCCGTTTTGTCGACCGAGGACGAGGGTTCGTTGGATACGGAAGGGAGGCTCGTGGTCCACGGGCGTCTGGATCGGCTCATCATCACGGGCGGCGAGAAGGTGGACCCGCGGGCGGTGGAGGAGGTCGTCAAAGCCGCCGGAATCGCGCGGGAGTGTCTCGTTGTTGGCGAGCCCGATGCGTCCTGGGGAATGCGTGTCGTCGCAATCTACGTTTCGGCGGACAGCCCACCAGCTGCGCCCGAGGCGCTTCGGGAGCGGCTTCGCGGACGGGTGGCTCCGGCGTTGATACCGCGGCGCTGGATTCCCGTTGAGCGCCTGCCTTTGGACGAAAAGGGAAAGGTGGACCCCATGGCGCTTGCAGCGGTCTTGCGGGCGTAAGCCGGGTCAGGACGCCTTCTGTGCGTCGGAGCCTGTCTCGGAGATGCGCTGCTGCTCGATGCGGCGGCGGCGGTTTCGCGTGGGCAGGATGAAGAAGAACTCGGAGCCCCCGTCGGCAGGGCGCGTGCAGCCCACTTGTCCCCCATGGGCCAGCAGGATCTCGCGGCAGATGCTCAGGCCCACCGTGGGGCTTTCGCGGCCTTCGGACTGGGGTCGGAAAAACCGGCTGAACACGCGCACCGTGGCGTCTTCAGGGATGGCCTTTCCGTGGTCGGTGACGTAGAAGCGGACACCGCCGGGGTCCCGCCGCACGCCCAGGACGACCTCCGAGTTTTCGGGGCTGTTGCGCAGGGCGTTGAGCAGGTAACTTGTAAGGACAAAATGGATACGGTCGGGGTCGGCGTCCACCGTGGGCACGTCTTCATCCACGCGCAGACGCAGCTTCACCTTGCGCGATTCCGCCGTGGTTTCGAGCTCATGTTGGGCGGATTCCAGAAGTCCGCGAGGGGAGGTCTGCTGGATGTGGAGGGAAGCCTCGGAGGACTCCGTGCGCCCCAGGTCGAGCAGGTCCTGTATGGTCTTGAGCAAGCGGTCGAGCTCCTGCTGCGCCGTCACGACGAGGTCCCGCTGCTCATCGTTCAGCGGTCCGAGCTGTTCCTCGCGCAACAGGTAAACGGCCATGCGGGCGCTTGTCAGGGGCGTCTTGAGCTCATGGCTTACTGTGGCGAAGAGGTTGGACTTCAGGTCGTCGGACAGGCGGAGTTTCGTGACGTCCTGCAGGATGACGGCGAGGCCGCGGACGCCTTCCTCCTGCTCGATGGGCACGACAAAGGGCAGGAAGAAATGCTCTTCCGTGCGCTCGCGCAGGATGAGCGCGTCAGCGAGGGATCGGCCGCTGATGCCCTGGCGTGTGTGCAGGGCTTCGTCGAGGATGTCCTGAAGCTCGGCTGGCGGGCCGTCCTTCCACTCCGGCGCCGCGAACAGTTCGAAGGCGCGCGCATTCTTGAAGGTGGCCTCCCCGCGTTCGTTGACGAAGAAGATGGGGTCGGGGAAGTGGTTGAACATCGCGCGCATCGTCTGTTGGGCGAGTAGCAGTTTGTGGTCCGTCGTCCGCCGATACTCGCGGAGCTGCTGCGTCATTTCGTTGAGCGACTTCGAGAGGGTGCCCATCTCGTCGGGATACATTTTGGCTGTGCGATCGAGATTCCCCCGGGCAAGCT
This sequence comes from uncultured Opitutales bacterium, assembly GCA_964593675.1. Classification (GTDB taxonomy): domain Bacteria; phylum Verrucomicrobiota; class Verrucomicrobiia; order Opitutales; family CAZQIE01; genus CAZQIE01. The sequence continues at coordinate 21,765 of CAZQIE010000024.1, read as the reverse complement.
CGCGTGTGGTGGCGGTCAGTTCTTCAATGGGCCGGACGATGCGTGCGCCCATCGCATAGGAAAAGATGAGGGCGAGCAGCATGGCAGCGAGGATGCCAAGCAGCATGAGGTTGATGCTCAGGTCCACCTTGAGCTGAAAGTCCTTTTCAGTGCCGGCGATAAGGCGCTCGTTGTGGTCGGCAACACACTGTGCGGCGTCCTCCACGGCGCGCAGGCGTGCGCTGGCCTTGGGTGCGGCCCCGGCAAAGCCGGCTGCAGGCTTGTGGGTTGGCTCCGCGGAAACGAGCACGGAGATCGCCGCCTGTGCCTCCTGCCAGCGGGCACTGAGCTCGTCAATGAGGCGGGTCTCTTCTTTGCCGGAGGAATTCTGGAGCAGTCGGTTCAGCTCCCTGTTCACGCGTGCCTGTGTGGACGCGAAGATCGTCTGCGCAGGGCCGGGAGTGTTCTGGTCTGCGAGTTGTGGGACGATGTCCAAGTGCTGCATGTCGGCGGCAATCGCCCGTGCAGAGACGATGGTGGCGTGCCGCTGCTCGCTAACGCTGCGGAAGCTGCCGGAGAGGTCGGCGAGGAGGTAGATGGCGTACACGCCGAGGCTGGCCGTTATCAGGAGGAGCGGCAGCAGACCGAGGTATAGGCGGTTGCGCAACATCGCGGGCGTTGGAGCGGCGCGCAAGGGCGGGGGGTAACGCGCGCTCCGGATATATCAGGTAACGAGGGTGTGGGTGGATTGTCAGGGGCCTGAAAGCGGCCGCACGGCTGCGGGCCACGTGGGCCCGCCGCGTGAATCACTTCAGGATGCCGAACTTTTTGCGTTTGCGGTAAAGGGTGGCAGTGTCGATGCCGAGGATTGTCGCGGCCTCTTCGAGGCTGTTGGCCTTCGCGATGATCCGCTTGATGTGCTCTTCCTCGAGTTGCTCCAGCGTCACCTCGTAACCGGGGCCGATCGCCGAGGTTTCGCGGTGGTGGAACTCGTCGGGCAGGTCTTCAACCGCGATGGCGTCGAGGTTGCAGAGGATGAGCGCACGCTCGATGACGTTGCGGAGCTCGCGGAGGTTGCCGGGCCACGGGTAGTCAATGAACGCCTTTTGGGCCTCCTTCGAAATCGCGGCGGGCTTGCCCATCTGCTTCGCAAAAAACTGAAGGTACTTTTCCGCGAGCGGGAGGATGTCGCTCGGGCGCTCGCGCAGGGCGGGCATGGTGAGCGTGATCACGTTCAGGCGGTAGTAGAGGTCTTCGCGGAACGTGCCCTTTTTGACCTCGTCGGCGAGGTCGCGGTTTGTGGCCGCGATGACGCGCACGTCCGCCATGCGTGTCTGCGTCTCGCCGAGGCGCTCGTACTCGCGCTCCTGGAGCAGGCGCAGGAGCTTGGGCTGGATCTCCAGCGGCAGCTCTCCGATTTCGTCCAGAAAGAGCGTGCCTTCATCCGCGGCGGACACTTTGCCCCACGTTTCCCCGACGGCGCCGGTAAAGGCGCCTTTGACGTGACCGAAAAGCTCAGACTCGAGGAGCTCGCGGGAGAGGCTGGGGCAGTTGACGGTGACGAAGGGCTTCTCCTTGCGTGCGCTGCGCAGGTGTATTTGCCGTGCCAATACGGTCTTGCCCGTCCCACTCGGCCCGAGGAGCAGGATCGTCGCCTCCGACTCCGCGGCGCGGAAGGCGAGGTTGAGCATCTTCTGCACACTCTCCTCAGCGGAGGTGAAGGTGAGCGCCGGGTTTTCCTCGGCCACCTGATTTTCCAGCGCCTTGACCTTCTGCTTCAGCGCCGCCTGCTGCTCGAGCTTCTTCAGCATCTGCCGGATTTGCTCCGGCACAAAGGGCTTCTGTATGTAGTCGTAGGCGCCGCGCCGCATGGCCTCCACGGCAGACTCCACCGTGGAAAAGGCGGTGAAGACGATAACAGGGACGTCCTGCCCGAGGCTCACAATGCGGTCCAGAACATCGAGGCCGCTTTCATGGCCCAGCCGCAGATCCAGAAATATGGCATCAAACTGGTTGTTGCCCATCGCCCGCAGCGCCTGATTGCCGTTCTCAGCAATAAACGGCTTGTGACCGAGCGTCTTGAGGACCATCGCGGTGGTCTTCAGGATGCTTTGTTCGTCGTCGACAATCAGAATTCTCATGGATGGCTGCTGGAAGGGAAGGGAGGGGCCGGGTAGTGCCGTGTAATGGGTGGGTGGCGCGACCAGTGGGGAAGGATTAACGGCTGATCCTTTCTTTTTGCATGGTGTAGTTAACGTCAGGGTCGAAAATCATGCAATTTTCATTCCCGTGTTGTTTGTAATACGATAACTGCCGCGACAGTAACGGATTGCGCTGTTTGGGCTGGTTTTGCGCCCTAGGGGAATCAGGCAAAATGCACCGAAGGGCGGACTCGCTTGATGCATATTGCACGTTTCCATGAGGGCCAACCGGTGGTGCGTTGTAGCAAAAAGCGCCCATGCGGAATCAGGAATGCGCCTGTTGAAATGCGGGTGGGCCTTGCTGTCCCGGCTTTGGGCTGCCTTATTTCAGGCGTGAATTACGCGCCGGAACGCCCGCTCATCCATGGAGAAACGCTGGAAAGCCTGACCGCCCGACTCGGGGAGGCCGGGCACAAGCCGTTCCGTGCAAAGCAGGTGCTTCAGTGGCTCTACAAGAAGCGGGCGTCGTCGCCGGAAGAAATGACGGATCTGCCGAAGGACCTGCGGGCCTGGCTCACCGAGCACTTCACGTTCGAGCCCACGCGGCGTCTTCTTCAGAAGCGGGCTGCGGACGTGACCGAGAAGCTGCTGCTGGAACTGGGCGACCGTTCCCTGATCGAGACGGTCATCATCCGGGCGCCGCAGGAGGGCGTTGGCACGGAGGCTTCGCGCAAGACGATTTGCATTTCCACACAGGTGGGGTGCGCCTACGGGTGCCGGTTCTGCGCCTCCGGGCTGGCAGGGTGGCGGCGGGACTTGCTTGCGGGTGAGATCGTCCACCAGCTCGTGCAGGCGTGCCGGCACGAAGATCCCCATACGCCGCGCGCGCGTGAGGAACTCGCCTCTTTCGACAACATCGTCGTGATGGGCATGGGGGAACCGCTCGCGAATTACGAAAACCTCCTCCAGGCGCTTGCGATCGTGAACGCCGAATGGGGCCTGCACTTCGGGGCCCGCCGCATCACAATCTCGACGTCCGGCGTGGTGCCGAAGATCCACCAGCTCGCGGACGAGCCCCTCGGCTTCCGGCTCGCCATCAGCCTGCATGGCGCGACAAACGCTGTGCGCGAGCAGATCATGCCCGTGAACAAGCGGTACCCGCTGGAAGAGCTGCTGCCTGCGGCCAAAGCTTTTTCTCAGAAGCACGGCCGCATGCTCACGCTGGAATTCATCCTTATCGAAGGCGTGAACGACGCCCTTGAGCAGGCCGAGCGTCTCGCCGAGATCGCCCTGGACCTCCACGCCCACGTCAACCTCATCCCCTACAACACCGTCCAGGGGCTCGACTGGAAGCGTCCGAGCCTCACGCGGCAGGACCGCTTCGTCAAGGTGCTGCGCGACGCCGGGGTATCCTGCACGCTGCGCCGGGAGAAGGGCCACGATATCAACGCGGCGTGCGGGCAACTGCGGTTGCAGGCAGAGGTGCAGCGCGGCACAGAGGTCGCCATCGAGCCCGTGCCGGCCAAGGCTGCGCGGCAGGCCGAGTAAGGCAGGTCGCGCCAGGTCCGCGCGTTCTAAGCTTGAAAGGGGGGGCGCGGGCGACGAATGCTTAAGAGGATAGTCCCCCCTCCGCCTGGTGCGGCGCACAATGACTGGCGACACCCCCATGAGATCGGCAAAGGTCGTTTACTTCAAAAACCGCGAGACCATCGTCCGGCAGGGCGAGCCGCAGAATGGCTTCTACATTCTGCGGGACGGGAAACTGGACATCTTCAAGAACGACATCTTCATCAAGACGGTGTCGCATGAGAACCGCGTGTTCGTGGGCGAGTCCGCGAGCCTCCTCGAAACCACCCACACGTGCACCGTGGTGGCCAACGGGGAGGTGAAAACCATCTTCATTCAGGGCGACCTGAAAACGCTGATCGAGCTGCATCCTGAAAACGCGCTCGAACTGGTGACAGACCTTGCCAAGAAGCTGGCGGACGCGACGAATGAGATCGCGGAGCTGAAGCTTCAGCTCAGCAAGCTGATGTGGGCCGCCGGTGAACTGGACCGTGTGGAAGACTCCCCAGACATTGCGGGCGGGCCAGCCCCGAAACCGTAATCCGCGGGCGAACTTCGCTCCCGCAAAGCCCGGCTCTAAAATCGCTCCTCACCCGCGCTGACCACGCACGGCGTGGGCCGACCATGTTGAGCTGCACGGGCTGATCTGCTTCTGCGCTACAGCACTCGTCCTTTAAGTTGTCGCGTGCGCCGACGCTACGGCGACCGTGGACGCCCGATCCTCGCGTCCGCGCGGAGGGAAAAGCCAGGAAGCTTTGTGCGACAACCTGAAGGAGAGCCGCCGCTAGGATGCAGGTATGGACAACCCATCCTCGCGCGGGGCAAAAACCTTCAACAGGTGCGACAGCCTAGACTGAGGCCGCTCTAGCGTGCCTGCGCGAGGCCCGCTAGTTCGCGTTTGAGCAGCGCAATGCGGGGTTCCACCTGGCGCTCGAACGTGACGAAGCTGAAGCCCGGGTAGAGCCATTCCTTGATGAGGCTCCACGCCTGCAGGTCGCCGAGCTTGTCGGTCAGCTTGAGGCAGCCGCCACCGAAGCCGACTTCGTAGCGCTCACACAGGAAATTCGCGATGGAGACCACCGCCACGAGCTCCCGGTTGCGGGTGGCTTCGAGCGGCGAGTCATGCCACCGGATGATGTCTTCGAGCACGGTCGGCAGCTTGCTTTCTTTCGCGAAATACGCGCCGGCCTCGTTGTGCGTGCAGCCCAGCATGCGTTGTTCGGCTTCGCGGATGCGGCCCTTCTTCTCCAGCGTATCGTCGGCAACTTTCTGGTATACGCCCGGGTTGACGTGGCATAGCAGGATCTTGCCGATATCGTGGATGAGCCCGCAGACGTAGCCCTGCGCCATGAGTAGGCGCTGGTCGAACACGCGCAGGATTTCTTCCGTCATCATGGCACAGCCGACCTGGTGCATCCAGAGGCTGCGCCAGTCAAACGCACGGAAAAGCATCGTGGTTTCCGGCATGACGGTGAGCGAGAGCGCAAGCTGGCGCACGCGCGTCACACCGAGAATCTGAATGGCCTGCTTGGGGTCCTCCACCGGGGCGCGGGGCGCGACAAAGGCGGAGTTCGCGAAGCGCAAGAGCTGGGTTGTCAGGCCCGGATCCTTGTGGATCACGTGGTACAGCGCGTCCACGTCCATCTCCTGGTTCTGCGCCGCCATCTGGAAGGATGCGGCCACCGTGTCGATGATGGGGTAGCCCTTGAGGTGCTTGATCGCGTTGGCGATGCCGTCCCAGCCCACGGCCCCGACGGGGCGTTGCGGCTGCACGGGCTGGGCTGCGGCACGACGGGCCGCCAGCTCCTGCTCAAGCCGGCGTTGCTGCAGGATGGGGGCTTGGGTGCGGAAGCCGGAAATGAGCGGAGAAACGGTCGGGCGCAGCGGATTCTGCGGGGCCTGCACGGGCTTGGGCGCAGCAACGGGCTTGGGCACGGCCTTCTTGGTGAGCAAGGCGAGCGCAACCTGGAGGTTCATGCCTTGCTGGCGCACCTTGTGCCAGTCGTTCTCGCCTGCGGAGTCCAGATAGTTCTGGCAGATTTCGCGCAAGGGCTTCAGCCCGACCTGGTCGGCGAGCGGACCCAGCGCACGAAGCTCGTTGGCAACCGAAAGAATGGACTGGTTGCGTTGAACGTCCTCCGCCCGAGTCGCAATGGTTGAGAGCAGGCGGCGGGCTTCCTGGAGGTTCTTTTCCACGGTTTCCGCGGGCAGCTTGAGGCGCTCGGCGACTGCCTCGGCAGGCTCGGCCACGCCATGCCACCACGGGTTATCGCGCACCCGGTTAACCTCTGCGTATACCTTTTCGTCAATGTAAGGCTTGATCAGGTAGTTTTGGACGCCGATCTCCAGGGCCTTTCGGATTACCTCCCGGTCGGTTATGCCGCTATAAATCAGCACCGGCAGTTTCTGGAAAAACGGGTGCTGACGGATCCGGCGCAAGAGCTCCACGCCGTGCTCGGACCTCAATTTCGATTCCAGAATCGCAATGTCGAAGAAGACCTCCGAGTGCAACAGGCTCCAGGCTTCGGTGATCGTCGGGACCGCGTGCGTGGTGTGTGACGCGCGGCTCAAAATGCCCGTAAGCGCTTTTACCGCAACGGGATCTGAGTCGATGATGAGGACGCGGGCCATTCTGGATTCAGAGGGAGGGGAATCGGGTGCGCGTTTCGGCGCTCCGGAAAGTATGGTCGAAGCCGTTGCTGGGAAAAGATTAGTTTGGGAGGCTATTTTTGGGGAAATCTCTTTCGCAACAAACATTTTCTGCACCTTCCGCTATTTTTGGGTTGGGGCACTGCGGGTGGGTGCGAAATACAAAGCAATCGCCGCGCCAAGGTATCTGTTAACCGCCTGTCGCAGTGTATTTCTTTTGTCTCCGCGGAAGGAGGCGAAATCCCGGGTGAAGGAGCGCGGTCGTGCGCCAGAAAAGGTCGCGCTGAAGGGGAGGGGCGGTGGGGTGGGCAGGTTTTTCGCGGCATTTTCTTCCTCCGGGTTCTTGTGGCGTGGCATGCGGCAGGGCTTGCGCCGTGGGCAGGGACCGGTGAAAAGGGAGGGCACCGCATGCAGCCTCTTCCGCAAATACAAGTCCTGACGAGTGACTGGCCTGAGTACGCGCTTCTTGATTCGGGTCGGGGTCGGAAGCTCGAACGTTTCGGGTCCCACATCGTCTCGCGCGGCGAGCCGAAGGCTTGGTGGCGGCCCGCGTTGCCGGAGTCCGAATGGGCGAAAGCGGTGGCTGAGCATGATGACGAGCGCGGGCAGTGGCGGTTCCGGGGGCGGGCGCCCGGGGAATGCCCGTTGCGTTTCGAGGATGTTACGCTTCAGGCGCGCATTACGGAGGGCTCGAAGCACCTGGGCGTATTTCCGGAGCAGGCGCCGCATTGGCGCTGGTTGCGGGAAAAAGGGCGGGCGCAGCCGAGGGGCACGCGAAGGCTGCTTAACCTTTTCGGTTACACGGGCGCAGCGTCGCTTGTGGCTGCGGCGGCGGGGTTTCAGGTGACGCATGTGGATGCCTCCAAGCCGGCGATCACGTGGGCGCGAAAGAACCAGGAGCTTTCGGGGCTGGGCGAGGCGCCCATCCGGTGGATTCTCGACGATGCGCTGAAATTCGTGCGGCGTGAGCTTCGCCGCGGTGTGCGCTATGATGCGATTGCGCTGGACCCGCCGTCGTACGGGCGCGGCCCAAACAAGGAAGTCTGGAAGGTGGATGAACACCTCCCGGAGCTTCTGGAGGCGTGCCGGCAGGTGCTGTCGGACTCGCCGTTGTTTGTCGTGATGACGCTCTACTCGCTGGAGGCCTCGTCGCTGATGATTGCCAACGTTTTGGCTGAGATGACAAAGGGCCTCAGTGGGGCGGTCTCCATCGGCGAACTTGCCTTGCGCCACAGTGGCGCCGGGGATGCGCGTCTGCTGCCGCTCTCCCTCTGGGGCCGTTGGGAATGCCGCTGAGGTGCGCAACGGTCACGGCGGAGGCCACGTGGAGTCTTTGAGTCCGGCTTATTAAGACGGGCCGACCAAAAGCGGGATAGCTAGGGGGAATACCCCCGGAACGTTCCGTTGGGCGCGGGCGGGATGATACCCTAGCGTCCTAGAGAGCGGGTGTTCGATGCCGCCTTTTTGCTTGTTAGAAAATGCCCGTCCCGGCACCCTCAATGGCAGCCGTGAACATTCTCCCCACCGAAACCGAATTCGTCCAGTTGGCCCGCCGCGGCAACCTCGTTCCCGTCCATGCGGACCTCATGGCGGACTTCGAGACGCCCGTCTCGGTGTATGCCAAACTGAGCGAGCGCCGGCCCGCGTTTATGCTGGAGTCGGTGGAAGGCGGCGAACACATCGGCCGCTACAGTTTCGTGGGGTGCCAGCCGCGCAAGACGATCACCGCCTATGCCGAAAAATCGCGCATCGTGGACCGCGACGGGCGGGTGACGGAGCTGCCGACGCCCCAAGACCCGTTGACGTTGGTGGAGAACGAGATGGCCCAATACAAGCCCGTGACGCTGCCGGGCATGCCGCCGTTTCTCGGCGGGGCTGTTGGCTTCCTCGGCTACGAATACATTTCCCGCATTGAACCTACCGTGCCTCCCGCCGCGCGGGACGAGCTGGGCATGCCGATCCTGTATTACATGATCATCGACGCCCTGGTGGCGTTTGACCATGCCAAGCAGATCCTCCGGCTTTGCGTCAACGCGCACATCGGGGACGGCGAGGACCCGCGCCAGGCTTATGGCCGGGCGGTGGCGGACCTCCGCGCGCTGTATGGCCTGCTTCGAGCCGGCACGCAGCCCGCCCCCATGCCCGTGGCTGCGGAAACGGCCGTCACGGTGCCTCCCGGCAATTTCACCAAGCCCTCGTTTGAAGGGATGGTCGAGGCGTCGAAGGAGTATATACGGTCGGGGGACATCATCCAGGTGGTGCTTTCGCAGCGCCTTGAGCGCGAATACGGCCGCGCCCCGCTCGATCTTTACCGCGCCCTGCGCGTCGTGAACCCGTCGCCCTACATGTTCATCCTGGACAGCGGGGACTTTGCGGCTGTGGGCGCCTCGCCTGAGGTGCACGTGCGCCTGACGGGTGACCTTGTGGAAACCCGACCGATTGCCGGTACGCGGCCCCGAGGGAACACTCCTGCGGAAGACTTGTTTAATGAAAAGGACCTTCTCGCGGACGAGAAGGAGCGGGCCGAGCACCTCATGCTTGTGGACCTGGCCCGCAACGATGTCGGTCGTGTGTGCAGGCCGGGGACGGTGCTGGTGAAGGAATTTGCGGTCATTGAGCGCTACTCCCACGTCATGCACATTGTCTCGCAGGTGGAAGGCCGGCTTGATCCTTCCCGCAACGCCTACGACCTGATGCGCGCGACTTTCCCGGCCGGGACGGTCAGCGGCGCCCCGAAGATCCGGGCGATGCAGATCATTTCACAGAACGAAGGGGCGCAGCGCGGCGTGTATGCAGGCGCCCTGGGGTATTTCAGTTACGACGGCAATTGCGATTCCTGCATTGCCATCCGCACCGCCCTCCTGAAAGGCGGTCGTATATATGTACAGTCCGGAGCCGGCATAGTCGCCGATTCCGTGCCTGCGAATGAATATCAGGAGACGCTCAACAAGGCCAAAGGCATGCTGAAGGCTGTGGCTTTGAGCGAGCGAATCGGGGACGCCGCTCCTTAACCGGACGGCAGAACCAAGCGATATCATTTCGCGCCTTTAGCATTACGAAAAATCGGCCCGATTTGGGCTGATAAAAGCATTTGGGCCGGACACCGGCCCGCGCGGGTGCCTACCCCGGCGACGGGGACGTGGCAGCCGCATGCCCGGAATTACCGGGCAGGACCGAAGACATAACCTACTATACTGCCTCACGCAGAAACCGCCATGGGTGCCCAGACAAAGACAAATCAAAGCAAGGCAAAGCCTGCCGCCCAGCGGAAGAGGACGGTCGCTCCCCCGCCCGAATCTGCCGCAACCGAGGCTGCCGAAACCAAGCCCGCCCGCCCCGCGCACAGCTCCCCGGTTGTGGACGCGGAGGATATCGTGGCGGTGCCCCCGACTGTAGCCGGTCCGCGTGCGCTTCCTCCGGGAAGCCGCATTCCGCGCGACATTGCCATACCCCGCCGTGGCGCTCAAGAGGCGGAAGAAACCGCGGACATCGCGTCCTTGCCCAACTCGGAAAAGAGCGCGATCAAGATCTACCTGCAGGAGATCGGCAAGATTTCGCTGCTCACACCCGAGCAGGAGGTTGAACTGGCCCGGCGCATACGCGCGGGTGAGTCCGAGGCCCGAAACCTGATGATCAAGGCGAACTTGCGCCTGGTGGTGAAGATCGCGCACGACTACAGCAACTTCGGGTTGCCGTTGCTCGACCTCATCAGTGAGGGCAACATCGGCCTGATCAAGGCTGTGGAGCGGTTCGACCCGGACAAGGGTGGCAAGCTCAGCACGTACGCCGCGTGGTGGATCAAGCAGTCCATCAAGCGTGCGCTCGCAAACCAGAGCAAGACGATCCGCCTGCCGGTCCACCTGGTGGACAAGATCGCCCGCATGCGCCGCACCGCTATGGCGTTGCAGGAAGCGCTTGGGCGCGAGCCGACGGACGAGGAAGTTGCGCTGGAGATGGGCATGCCCGTCAACAAGATTGCGCACCTGAAGTCTGTGAGCGTGCGGCCGACGTCCCTTGATGCACCTGTCGGGGACGACGACGACACGGAGTTCGGGGAGCTGGTGGGTGACGAAAACGCGCCCACGCCGTTCGAGAACCTGCGCTCAAAGAGCCTGATGCGCGACGTCAACGGGCTGATTGAGCAGCTGGACCGCCGTGAGGCCGAGATCCTGCGCATGCGGTTCGGTCTCGATGGCGAGCGCCCGAAGACGCTTGAGGAGGTCGGGCAGCACTTCAACATCACGCGCGAGCGCGTGCGGCAGCTCCAGAACATGGCGCTGAGCAAGATGCGCAAGAGCATGGTGAAGAAGGAGCGCCAGCGGACGACCGAGGAGGTTCGGGAGGAAACGATCCAGCGCAAGCGCATGCAGGTGCTGCACGAGTTCTACCAGGCCAACTTGCCGCCCGAGCTTCGGAGGTCCGAGCGCAGCGCGGCGTCGGCCTGACAGGCAAAGCCTTTGCACGTGGGCTAGAGCAGTTCTGTTTCAAGTTGTCGCTTACGCGGACGCTGCGGCGAGCGTGGGACGCCCCATCCTTGGGACGCCTCATCCTCGCGTAGGCGCGGCGAAAGAATGGTTTCAGCGACGGCTTTAAGTAGAAGTGCTCCAAAAGCCGCGGCGACCGGACAACCCTCCGTGTCGCCGCTTTTTTGTGTACGGGGACCGCGTGAAAAATGCGGGTGGCATTGGAGGCAGCGGGCGCTACAGTTCCGCAATGGCCCACTGGCTCCTTCTTGATGGCTTCAACCTGGCGTTCCGCAGCTATTACGCCGTGCCGGACCTTACCCGGGGCGACGGCTTCCCCACGGGGGCTGTCATGGGCTGGGTCCGCACGATCTGGAAACTCCAGGACGCGGAAAAGCCGGACCGCATGGTGGCGTTCTTCGACTTGGGGGGCTCCAGCCGCCACGCGGCGCTCTTGCCCGAGTATAAGCAGAACCGGACGTCCATGCCGGAGCCGCTTGTGAAGCAGCTTCCCGTGATCAAGGACGTTACGCGCGCGCTCGGCGTGCCCGTGGTTGAGCGCGAAGGTGTCGAGGCGGACGACCTGGTGGCGTCCACGGCCCGCCGGCTTTGCCAGGAGGGGCACAGGGTGACGATCGTGAGCGCGGACAAGGATTTTGGCCAATGCGTGGGCGCGACGGTTTCGCAACTCCTGCCCGCCCCAACGGCGAACCCCAAGCTTGGGTGGCGCAAGCTGGATGAAGCGGGTGTGATGGAGAAGTTTGGCGTGCCGCCCGAAAAAATCCCGCACTTCCTGGCGATTGTGGGCGATACGTCCGACAACATCCCGGGGCTGGAGGGCGTGGGGCCGAAGACGGCGGCAAAGTGGCTCGCGGAGTTCCCGACGCTGGATGTTCTCCTGACGCGGTGGAACTGGGTGAAGCCGGAGCGCTTCAGGACGCTCATCAAGGCGTCCGAGGAGCTTCTCCGGCGCAATCTGGAGCTCGTGACGCTCCAGCGAGACCTGGACCCGGGGCCGCTCCCGGAAATTGCGCCTGATGTGCAGCGGGCGTTGGAGCTTCTGGAAGGCCTTGAGATGAAGGCCGTTGCCCGGGAGGCTGAAAAGCGCCTGCGCGGGGCGCTGTGAGCCGCGTTTTGTCACGACCATCCCCGCCTGGATTGAACTGTTCCAGAACGGGACTGTGGAAATTTGTGCCGGTTTATCGTATTCCTCATATCCCCCCGATGAAATTGCCTACTTTTTTGAGTGGTGCCCTCTTCGCCTGTGCGGCTCCCGCCCTTGCAACCACGCCGGTGCCCGCGGGCCCCGGTGACGCCGAGATCCCGCTGATTGAGGGCGTCCGCATAGATGGCGCCGACAGCGACTGGGGTGCACGCGGGTGGTCGATCCAGGCCTTCGCGGACGACGCCACGATTGTGCGTGCGGAAAAGGACTTTCACGTGCGCGGCAAGCTCGCGTGGGACAGGGACGGGCTGCTGGTTTTCCTTGATGTTCAGGACGACGTTGCAGAGGAATTTGCGGTCAGCGGCGGTGCTTACGATTACGACTCGGTTGAGCTTTTTGTGGGTCTCGGTGGCAAGGGTGAGAAGGACTGCCTCCAGATCGTGGTCAGCCCCGGCACGAGCGCGGAGTATCCCCAACTGCGCTATTCTCTTTTCAATACCTACAAACACCGCACGGATGGCAGCCTCGCCCAGCCGGAACTGGTGCGCACGGTCCGCAGCGGCGGCTATACGCTCGAAGCCCGCATCCCGTGGGTTGATGGCGGCTTTTCGGCGCCGGTAGCGGAGGGTGCGCGCGTGGATTTCCGGTGTTACGTGAATGACGCCGACCGGCTCGGCACGCGCTATCGCTCGGGCTTTCCTTCCACGGGGCGGACCTTCCAAGCTGTGAAACTTGGGAAGGCCGAGGCGCCCGCAGCGGAGGTCGCCGCGTGGAGCCAGCTCGATCTGGCGTGTGCGAACGTGAACTTCAACGTCACCGCGCCTGTGAAGCATGCGGGCGCCGGGGTTTCCGCGGTGCATGAGGGCAAGACGCTTGCTTCCGGGGTGTTTGTGGCCGGTCTGCGTGGCGCGTCCGCAACGGTGCCCGTGCCGCTCGCAAAGCTGGAGGGCTTGAGCGGGGTGGTCCAGTTGCGGGTGGGCGAGGCCGTGCTGGTTGAGCTTCCCGCGCCGGAGCTGAAGAAGCTGCGCAAGGAGGTGTTCGACCGCGCCGCCTTCCGGTATTGGCGGTCGGACCCGGAGCGCGACGCTCAGGTGGCGTTCGCGCAGCCGCGCTTTGAATCCGCGGTGTTTCAGGGCACCGCATTTCCGGCGTTTACGTTTGCCGATGAGGCCCGGACGCGTGCGTTGCTGGGGGATTACACGATTTCCGTGACCTATTACGACGTGGACGGCAAGGTGGTGACTGAGGCGGCGAAGCCGGGCCGGTATGGTGCGGTCGCGCAGGTGAAGTTCGCGGGGGGCGGGTCCTCCGAGTTCAAGCGGACGCTCTACCGCCTGGCACCGGGGCAGGCCGTGCCTGAGGATGTTTCCGAGGTTGCGGCGGTCCAGCATGCGACAGGCTGCTTTGTGGCGAAGCCGATGCAGACGGTGGACGACACGCGCATCGTCCTGCCGGAGGAGGCCGCGTGGGCGCGGATTGACGCGGGCCGCGGCAAGCCGGAGCGTTACGAGTACCTCACGTATGTGCCCGAGGGCTACGAGGCGCAGGCGGGCAAGGAATGGCCGCTGCTGCTCTACATCCACGGTTCGGGCGGGCACCGTCCGGGTGGCGGGGAAAAGTACATTGCGGCGCTTCAGGAGAAGAAGGTGCCGATGATAGCGGTGTACCCGCGGATTCCGGGTGAGCCTAATGCCTACACGTTGAAGGCGGTCGTGGACGAGGTTGTCGCAAAATACCGGGTGGACCGGTCCCGCATCTACACGCAATGTTTCAGCCGCGGTGGGCGTGGCATGTTCAAGCTCATTGTCCTTGAGCCCGATCTGTTTGCCGCCGCGGTGTCCACCGGCACGCGGGGGCCGTGTGTGGAGGCGATGGAGGCTTACCGCACGACGCCGCTCTGGGGCATCAATGGCGAGGATGATGGCATCACGTACCGGTGGAAGACGCGGGAAAGCTACAAGGCGCTCGCGGAGGCTGGCTACGATGCCCACCTGACGCTCGTCCCGGTGATCGACCACGGGGCAACGGAGACCAAATTCAGCAAGGAAGACGCGGTGTTTGAGTGGCTGTTGAGCCACCGCAAGCAGCAGCGGCTCTCGCCGAAAAAGTAGGCGAGGTGGCGGACAGGAAACGGGCGCCGGCAGGCGTTCTCTGAGGGCCGTGGAGGGGTTCCGCGGCCCTCGCCGTGTACGGGGCGCGCGGGGGCGCGGCGTACGCGAAAAAGCCCCACAGGCCCATGCTTGCGGGAAAAAGGGGAGGAGAAGACGGGGTGAGTGGGCCGGCGGGCTTTTAGAGGAAGTCCAGGAGGCTCTTCGAGAAGATCTTCGCGCCCGTCTGGATGGCGGCCTGGTAGGCGGTCTGGTTCTGGTTGAGCTGCACGGCCAGTTCCGCGATGTTCACTTCAAGCTGCGCGTTCACCTCGTTCTCAATGACCGTGTAACGCGGGTCGTCCTGCTTCTTTGCGACTTCAAGGGTGATCTGGGTGGCGCCGAGGCCCGACTGCGCGATCAGGAGATCGTCGCCGGAGCCGTCGAGGATGTTTGCGGCCGTGCGGATGGTGTCGAGGGAAGGTGTGGCGGATTCCAGGCTGTCGCGCAGGTCCAGCATGCGGTTCATGAAGACCGCGAGGTTCGCGTTGTCATCCGCGCTCGTGTACGGGGAAAGCTGGATGCCTTGGGCCACGTAGTATTTCGCGGAGTCCGTGGAGCCAATGTAGCTGATAGCTTCCGTGACCTCTTTGTAGGTGTAGAGTGTGCCCTGGCCCGAGCCATCGCCGCTGCCCCAGGTTACGGGGTTGCCGTTGGCGATGAATTTCGCGCCCACCTGGTTTGCGCTCGCGCCGCCGGCCGTAAAGTCGGTGGCCTTGGAGCCGCCTTGCTGGAGGTCCGCGATGTAGTAGAGGGTGTTGGCGGTCAGGGCGCCGGAAGTGACAGGGGCGGTGCGGTCGATCTCAAGCGGGATCAGTTCCGCACCGTCCCAGTTTGCCGGTAGGGTGCCGTTGTAGATAAATTCTGCGCCGTTGGTGTTCGCGGTGGCGCCCGAGTTCGTGAAGTCGGTCGCGGCTCCGGCGTTGGCGATGCGGTAGGCGCGGCCCGTGACCAGCTCGCTCTCGGTGTCCTCGATCATGTGCGCCGGCTTGACGATCTTGTCGTTCTTGTCGCGGTAGATGGCGAACGGGATCTGCTTGGTCGAGCCGCCGGAGAACAGGTATTCGCCGTTCACTTCGGCATTGGAGCTGTCCACCGACTGCTTGAGGAACTCGTTCACCTGCCGGGCGAAGACGGCGAGCTGCGCCGGGTTGCCGACGCCGGTAATGTTGCCCGCGATCGCGCGCGCCTGATCGCTCAGGCTCTTCATGTAGTTGAGGTTCTGCTGCGTGAACTTCAGCGCGCTGTCCGCGCGCTGGTGGTTGCGCCGGAACGCAATCATCTCGCGCTCTTCGGACTGGAGGCGCTGCACGCGGCCGACCGTTGCCGGGTCGTCACTCGGGTTCGAAATACGCTGCCCGGTGGCGATTTGCGTCTGAAGCGTCGACGAGCGCTGGGAGAGCACGCCGAGCTGGCTGATGAGGCGCTGGGAGAAGTTATTTGCAGAGACGCGCATGGCAGAAGCGGCTGAGGCCAGCCGATGGAGGGTTTACACGCGGTTTCTTCAGAGGCGGTTGACGATGGTTTCGAGCAGTTCGTCCAGTACCGTGATCACTTTTGCGGAAGCCTGGAAGCCGCGCTGGAAGCGGAGGAGGTTCACCATTTCCTCGTCCACGTTCACGCCCATGATGCTCTCACGGCGGTCGGACAGGAAGTTGGTAACGATTTGCTGGTTTTCGAGGTTCTGGTCCATCCGCAGGGTCTCGCCGCCAACGCGGGCGACTACCCGGGCGAGATACTCGCCGAAGGTTCCCGAAATGCCGGCCTGCGGACCTTGGACATAGGTGCCCGAAGCGGGGGTGGGGGCGGCAGCGGGGTCAAAGCGTGTGTTGATGAGGTCGCCGACGGCCTTGGCGATCTCGTTCTTGCCAGACTCGGGCGTGAGGGTGGTCTTGAGGTTGGTGGCGTTGAGGGTGGGGAAAAGCTCGATGCTCTTGGCGGTCACTTTGGGGGTGACGGTGAGCATGTCGGTGTAGGCGTAGAGCATGCCCATGTCCGTGCCATCGCCGCTGCCCCAGGTGACGGCCGGTACGAGGCCGGTCATGGGGTCGGGGATGGCCGTGAAGGTCGTGCCGGGGGTGTTGGCGCCGGCGCCAGCGGGCGTAAAGTCGGTGGGCGTGGTGCCGCCGGTCTGGACGTGCGCGATGTAGTAGAGGCGGTCGCCGTCGAGAGCGCCCGAGGTGATGGGCTGCGTGCGGTCCACCATCAGGGGGACGAGCTGGGCGCCGCCCCACGCGGCAGGGAGGGTGCCGTTGTAGATAAACTGGGTGCCCGCGGCGTTGGAGGTGGCGCCGGAGGGCGAAAAGTCGGCGTTGTAACCGCCAACGATGCGGTAGGCGCGGCCTGTGACGAGCAGGTCGGTGCGATCCTCCGTAACGGCGGGGGGCTTGATGGTCTGGCCGGGGGAGGCGACGGCTTCGACGGCGGTGCGGTCGAAGAAATCGCCGGTGCCGGGGTGGTTGAAGGGGTCGGCGGGGTCGTAGGTGGGATTGTAGGCCCAGTTGACCGTGTTGACCATGTGGTCCGCCATCGCGTTCAGCTCGGACCGGAGTTCCGGTATGTCGTTGTCACGCACCTGCATGAGGCCGTGAATCTTGCCGCCTGTGGTGGAGAGCGTGTAGTCGAGCGGACCGACGGTGTGGATGGCGGTGCCGTCGAAAGCGAGTGTGTAGGTGAGGCTGGACCCGGTGACGATCTCGAACGACTTGCCGCTCGCATCGGTGCCAACGATGTTGAGCATGCTCGGGTTGTTCGCGTCGGCCCGCGTCTCGAAGCTCATCAGGTTGGCGAGCTCTTCGATGGCGTTCTGGCGCTGGTCGCGCAGGTCAACGGCGGAACCAGGCTGGTTGAGCTCGAAGCGTGCGATCTGGTTGTTGAGCTCGGCCAGGCGGGAGAGCAGGTTGTTGACGTTGTCCATCTCCTGCTCGATCTGGGTGGTGATGTCCACCTCCAGGTCGGTGAGCCGCTTGTCGATGTTGTGGAAGCGGTCAACCAGCACGGTCGCGCGCTGCATGACGAGCTGCTTGGCCGGGTCGCTGGCGGGTTCGGCGGCGAGCTCCTGAAACGATAGGAAGAACTGGTCGAGCGCCTGGGTGAGGGAGCCGGCGGCGAGGCTTTCGCCGTTGGTGCTGTCGAGCGTCGTCACGCCGTCGCCCTTTTGCACGGACTCACCGAAAGCGATTTCAAGCTGGTGCTGGAGGTCCGACTGCGTCTGCAGGGAGCTCTGGGTCATCAGCTCGCGCACGATCTGCTTGTCCAGGATCGTGTCGCGCACGTTCTGGACGGTCGAGGCCTCCACGCCCATGCTCGTCGAACCGTACTGGGTGCGGACGACGCCCAGGTCTTTTACGACAACGCGCTGCCGGGCGTAACCCTCGGTATTTACGTTCGCGAGGTTACGGCCGGCAATTTCCGCTCCGCGGCTTTGGGCCTGGAGGGATCGGGCGTTGGTAAGAAGTGTGGAGAGGAGGTTCGACATGTCGGGGGTCTCCCGGACTTGGCGGGGCGGATCAGCCGCGCCTTAAGCGGTCGTTTGCATGCGCGCTCCGTAGACGGCGGGGGTCCTCAGCGTCACGTTACCGCGCTTCGTATAGGTCTTGCTCACGCTGTTCGGGCTGAGGGCGAAGAGTAGCTTTTCGGTGGTCTCGGCGGCGCGGTGCAGCAGCAACTGGTTCTGCTTGAGGCGCCGGCGGGACTGGCCGATCAGGCTGTTGATTTCCGAAAGCAGCGCGTCGAGCATCGGCCGCGTGGCGTCCGGGAAGGAAGGCAACAGGTCGCGCACGCGGGAGCGCTGGGGCAAGCCGAGGGCCTGTGCGAGGGCCGCGACCATGGATTCGCGCTCGTCGCGCAGCCGGAAGTTTGCCTCCATCTGGTGCTCGATGGACCGGTTGGTTTCGAGAAGGGCGTCCGTGTCCTGCCCCAGGATTGAGCGTTGCTGATCTTCGAGCAGATTCAGCAGCCCGCCGTACTCCTGGAGTTCAAGCCTTAGGGCCGCAACGAGAGGTTCCCATTGGGCATGGGTCAGTTTCTCGGGAGTTTTGAGGGCCTGGATCATCGGGAAGAGGAAAAAGTGCGGGAAAGTTCACAGGAGAGAAGGGAACCGTTCTGGTGTGCAAAGTGTTCGGAGGAAGAAGGGGCCTGCGGGGTGCCACGCCCGGCAAAGTCTGCCGTGCTGGAACCGTCGCTATGGGCCTTCATCTTCACGGCGACATACAAAGCAGGCCTAGTGCCAAGGTTCATAAGATGTTGATTTGCAAAGACGGGAACCAAATTCCGGTGCCGGGGCGGAGGGAGGCGGGCGCTTCCGGACCATTTTTGCCGCCCGGTGTGGCGGGATGGGCTTGGCTGGGGAAAATGTGGTGTTGGGGCTTGATGTGGGCTTGCGGCGGGCGATGAAAAGGATGAAATATCATTGAAAAGCAGGCCCCCCTTTGTGGAGGGGCTTCCCGACGATCGATGTGCACCCTTTCCTGGTGGATCGGCCCGCAGGGGTACGATGTGTTCGTCAACCGCGACGAACTGAAGGCGCGAGCGCCGGAGTCACCGCCGTCTGTGTGTGAGGCCGCGGGGGTGCGTTACGTGGCACCTACGGATGGGGCGGAGGGCGGCACCTGGGCTTTGGTGAACGCGTTCGGGCTGACGCTGACGCTGGTTAACCACTATCCCGAGCACCGGCTGGAGCCCGTGGAGCCGATATTCAGCCGCGGGTTGCTCGCACGGGCGCTTGCGGGGTGTCACACGGTGGAGGGTGTCGAGGAGCGGCTGGCGCGGCAGGAGGTCGCCCATGTGAGGCCGTTCTTCCTCGTTGCCGTGCAGCCGAAGCGGAAGGCCCGCCTGTGGCGCTGGGATGGCGTGGAGCTTGCGACGTTCGACGACAACGGGGACATGGCGCCGCTGGCGTCCTCGTCCTGGCATACGTCGGAGGTTGTGCGTTGGCGGCGGGAGCGGTTTTTACAGCAGTTCCGCCGGTGTGGGCGGCTTCACGCGGGGGATCTGGAGCGCTTCCACCGGCTGCATGACCCGGCGCACCCGCCTTTTTCGCCGTGCATGCTCCGGGAAGACGCCGAGACGACGAGCTTGATCCACATTTGCGTGCGACCGGGCCTGGCGACGATGCACTATTTGCGGAAAACTCCCGGCCTGCCCACGTTTGAGCCACCCGAGGTCTCGAACCTTGAGCTCCAGGGGGGCATCTGGCGGGCGGTCGAGGGGGCTATGGACGGAAAGGCCGCTCACACTTGAAACCGCGGGCTATCCCGGTCATCCTTTCGCAAGCAGTTGTTTCCCAAGAACCACCCGAAAACGCCATCTCTACACACCCATGAAACCCCATCGCATCCTTCCGGTCTTGTTTGCCTTCGTCTTCGCCCTCTTGGCGGCGGTTCCCGCGCATGCCTCCGCCGAAGGGAGCAACCTCGGGAAGGCCGTGACGGGGCTGGAGCAGTCGCTCACGTTCCAGGGCCAAAGCCCGGTGCTGGCGGGGAAACCCATGATCCTGGAGTTTTGGGCGACGTGGTGCCCGCCGTGCCGCAAGAGCATCCCGCACCTCAACGAGGTGTACAATAAGTATAAGGACCGTGGGCTGGTGGTGGTGGGCGTGACGAATGAGAAGCCCGAGGTTATTGCCGAGTTCGTGAAGAAGACGCCCATGCACTATACGGTGGCCTACGATGTGGGCGGGAAGCTGAGCGCGAGTTTTGGTATCAAGGGTATACCGCACGCCATGCTGGTGGACCGCACCGGCAAGATCGTGTGGGAGGGGCATCCGATGAAACTGAAGGATGCAGACATTGAGAAGTTGTTGAGCCCGTAGGGCTTGCGGGGTAGAATCGCCCGTGGAGGGCAGGTGACGGGCGAAAAAGAAGCGAAAGCGCCCGCCGGTTCTGCCGATACGAAGGACCGTCAAGGGAACCAAAGAGGAAGATTCGCACTATGGAAGACGAACCTGCACCCAAGCTCATCAAGCCCTGGGAGGTTGTTTTGGACCTCGTGCTCGCGGCTGGTTTCTTCGTGTTCATCACGTCGATCCTCCTTGGGCACAGCCCGGCAACGGACCCGCTGGTGCGGTATGCGACCGCCGGGTTCACGGGGTTCTGCCTGACGGGCGTGTTCTGGATGGCGGTGCAGCTGTTCCGCGTCACGCTTGCCGACCAGCTCATCCGGCGGCGGCAGAAGGACGAGTTTGTCGAGGAAGAGTCGCAGGCCTGAGTGCGCGAGTGACGGAGTTTGGCGGGTAGGGTGGGGTTGCGCCTGATGCAGCTCCGTTTCAGGTTGTCGCACCTGTTGGATATCGCTCCTTCAGCGGAGCCGACGTTGCGCGAGCGTGGATCACCCATCCTCGCGTCGGCGCGGGGGGGAAGCTAGGCCGGTTTGCGCGACAACTTGAAGTAAGTTGCCCTGGGCGCTGGTTTTGTCCGCGGGGGAGGGCGGTTGTCCTTTGTCCTTGACGTGGCCGGAAGGGTGGGGCTTGCTTCTGCGGCGAGGGGCTGGTTGCCTCTCCGGGCGGAAATGAAAGCCGGCGACCGTATGGAAAATACTGGGCTTCCTGAACAACAACAGCGCGCGGGGGCGGCGTCGCGGGCGAGGGCTGGCCGTGAGGGTTGGCGTGAGCTCCTGAGCCCGTTGGTCCTGGTCGCGGCGCTGGGGTATTTTGTCGATATCTACGACTTGTTGCTCTTCAGCATCGTGCGTGTGCCGAGTCTGAAGGAGCTTGGGCTGGAGGGCGCGGCGCTGAGCGAGATGGGGCTCGTCCTGCTGAATACGCAGATGGCGGGCATGCTTGTGGGCGGGATCGTGTTTGGGGTGCTGGGAGACCGCCGGGGGCGTCTGGGCATCCTGTTTGCCTCGATCATCGTCTATTCGATTGCGAATTTCCTGAATGCGTACGTGGCGGACGTCTACTCGTATGCGGCGTTACGCTTTCTTGCGGGAATTGGTCTGGCGGGTGAGCTGGGCGCGGGGGTGACGCTTGTTGCCGAGGCGCTGTCCGCACGGATGCGTGGCTACGGGACGATGATCGTGGCGACGGTGGGTGTGATGGGTGCGGTGGCGGCTTCATTCGTGGCGGACAATTTTGCCTGGCGGCACGCGTATACGATTGGCGGGGTCCTTGGGTTTGTCCTGCTATTCCTGCGGGTGAAGGTGCATGAATCGGGCTTGTATACGGAGCTGGAGCACACGCCCGTGGCGCGGGGCGACTTCGCCTCGCTTTTCCGTGTGGGGGAGCGTTTCCAGCGGTATGCGTTGTGCCTGCTCCTCGGGCTGCCGTTCTGGTATGTCGTGGGCATCCTTGTGACGTTTTCGCCGGAGTTTGCGGCCGCCTTGGGGACTCGTGAGCCTGTGAACGTGGGCCGTTCCGTGCTGTTCTGCTACGCGGGGCTTGTCGTGGGGGACCTGCTGAGCGGTTTGCTGAGCCAGTTGCTCCGCAGCCGCAAGCGTGTGGTGGGGCTGTTCCTTGTGCTGTGCCTGTTGTCGTGTGGGTGGTTCCTGTCGCCGTTCGGCGCGGGGGCAGGGGCTTCGCGCGTGTACCTGGTGTGTTTCGCGCTGGGGTTCTCCATTGGCTACTGGGCCGTCTATATCACGATCGCGGCGGAGCAGTTTGGGACGAACCTCCGGGCCACGGTCGCCACCACGGTGCCGAATTTTGCCCGCGCGTT
>CAZQIE010000023.1:27422-36616 GCA_964593675.1 uncultured Opitutales bacterium | reverse complement strand
CTCTACCTCGCCTCCGCCCTCCTGTGGCTGTAACCCATATGTCGATTGGCCCATGAAGCTGAACACCTCGCTGAGACTGGCCAGCCTCGTGGCTGCCATTGTTGCCCTTATACCTGCCGCCCAAGCCCAAACGACCGGAACCTGGGCCCTCGATAACGCCGGAAACTGGTCCGTCGTCGAGAATTGGTCAGGCCTTACCGGCGGTCTCGTCCCCAGTGCCGTAGACGCCAACGTCACCTTTGGGACGGTCATCACGGCAGCCAGAACGGTCACGGTGGACCAGGATGTTACGCTCGGCTACCTTACGTTCAATGAGGACGCCGTAACGGCCAACTCTTACACCCTCAGTTTCAACAATGCCGCGCGCACGATGACGTTCCAGTCCAGCTCCGGCACGTCGAACATCGACGCCCGCGGTGTGGGTGGTTACGCGGTCGGCACACAGGGAACCGGCAGCATCGTCCTCAACAACAACCTCGCCATCAGCGCAGGAGCCAGCGGCGCGGCCACTGCAAACAGCGCCACGGTCGCCCTGAATTCGCAGATCACGGGCACCGGCGGGCTCATCCTATCCTCCCTGAATTCGACGGACGGCAGCGGCACGGCGACGAACGGCGCCCGCGGCACGGTGCTCCGTTCCACGGTGGCCAACACGTTTTCGGGCGGTGTGACGGTCAATTCCGGTTTCGTCCGTCTGGCCGGCAACGTAGGCAACCTCGGCAGCGGCACCCTCACCCTCAACGGCAGCGATTCCACGTACGGTGGTATCGGCACCAGCATTTCCATCTCGACCGGTGGCGGCACGGTCTCGAACAACATCGTCCTGAACGGCGGCGGCTCCACGGCCGGCCAGCCTCGCCTCGGCATCTATCTCGACGACGGCACGGCCCAGAACTACACGTTCACCGGAAATATCACCGGTGACATCACCGGCCAGACAGTACGCTTCCAGACGAGCAGCAGCACGGTCGCCTCCACGCTGACCCTCTCCGGCAACGGTTCGGGCCTGACCACCGGCACCAATGGCCTGCTCAACATCCGGTCCGGCTCCCTCATCCTCAACAACACCCATGCCTTCGGCAGCAACAACACCTTAGGCAACGGAAGCTCCGGTGGCTGGCAGCTCGGCAACTACTCCAGCGGCGCGAGCGGAACGAGCAAGCTCCTTACCAACGGCTACAACGTTGGCGGCCGCATCACGAGCCAAAGCGCGACATCGGGCGGCAACACGAGCAACGACAACATCTACATCGGCGGCACGCACACCAGCGGCTCGGCTACCTTCAGCGGCACCGTTGCCCTAGCGCGCATCGTTGGCGGCACACGCACGGTTAACCTGACGTCCGCTACGGGCGGCACCACCATCTTCTCGAACATCATTTCCGATGGCGCGGTAAGCGGGTCGGCGGCGACGGTCGTTCCCGTGAACATCGTAGGCGGCGGCAAGACCCTCCTGAACGGCGTAAACACCTACACAGGCGCCACCACCGTATCGGAAAACTCGACCCTCGGCGGTACCGGCACGCTGGCCAGCGCTGTCACGCTGACTTCCGGTTCCACCTTGCTTGCCGGCACAGGTGCCAATGGCGAGACCTTCACGCTCAACGGCGGCCTCACCGCGAACGCGGGCTCCATCCTCAGCCTCGGCCTGGGTGCGGGCGGCGCACACGGCACACTCGCCCTCGGCGGCACCGTCACGCTGGACGTGAACCAAAAGTTCCAGTTTGTTGACAATGGCGCTGTCGCAGGCACGACGTACAACAACATCGTCACCGGCATCGGAGCGGGCACGGACGTGAGCAGCTTCTCCGTCCTCAACAGCGGCTGGTCTGGCTCGTTCTCGAACAGCACGGGTAACCTCAGCTTCACGCTGACTTCCGTGCCGGAGCCCTCCACCTACGCCATGTTCGCGGGCGCGCTCGCCCTTGGCCTGGCCGCCTTCCGCCGCCGCCGCCACTAAGCCGCACAGACACTAGCAGCCCCTTTAAACGGGCTCGCAAAACCCAAGGCCCGGCGCTTTCCCAAAGCTCCGGGCCTTGTTTTTTCCAAACCTCCCCTGAAGTGCCGCTGATCCGGCACCTCCGTCAGCGCGCCTCCTTAAATCACTTTTCCGCCCGCGCCGACGCGAGGCTGGGCCGTCCATACTGCCGAGAGCCGCATTCCGAGCCGTGCAGCCTAACAAAACGGCCCACGCCGTGCGTGGTCGCCGCAGCGTCGGCGCATGCGACAACTTGAAATGGAACTGCTTTAGTTCTGCGCAGCCCCGAGCAGCTTCTCCGGGTTCAGGACGAGCACGACTCGGCCGTCCCCCATGATGCTGGCGCCTTCGAAGGCGTCGCCCCCGGCAATCCGGATCGGCTTCACAATAACATCCACCTCCGCCACGAAACGCGAGAGCGCAATGCCGGCCATCCCGTCCCGCGAACGCACCATCGCGAGTGGCAGTTCCTCTCCCTGCGGCCTCGCGTCCTCGGTCGCCCCCAGAAGCTCCTCCAGGAAATACACCGGACGTGGCCGACCCCGAATGGACGCCATCTTCACCTCCTGAAAATCGTGGACGTCGCTGCGGCGTACTTTCACCAGCTCCTGGACACTGTCGATTGGCAGGATGTATTCGTCCCTCCCGCACGACACCAAAATCCCCTTTGAAACCATCAACGATACCAGCAGCGCCACCCGCACGGTCGTCCCCTCACCCACCTTCGTGCTCACCGACACCGTTCCCTGCATCTGCGTGATGTTGTTCCGGACAACGTCCATCCCAACGCCACGACCGGAAAGATCGCTCACCGAAGCCGCCGTCGAAAAGCCCGGCAAAAAGATCAGGTCGAGACAGCCCTCCGGCGTGAGCTTCGCCGCGGCTTCCGCGGTAAGGAAGCCTCGCTCCACGGCCTTCGTCCGTAACCGCTCCGCGTCGATCCCGCGCCCGTCGTCCGACACATCTATAAAGACCTGGCTGCCGCTCTGGTAGGCCTTCAGCGTGACCGTCCCGCGGGCCGGCTTGCCGAGCGCCACGCGCTCCTCGGGCCGCTCCAGCCCATGGTCCATCGCATTTCGCACAAGGTGAACAAGCGGGTCGCTGATCTGTTCCAGCACCGTCTTGTCGAGCTCCGTTGCGCCGCCCTCCATCACCAGGTGCACATCCTTGCCCAGCGCGCGGGCCGTATCGCGCACCATCCGGGGAAAGCGCTGGAATACCGTGCTCACCGGCAGCATGCGGATCGCCATCACTGTCGCCTGCACCTCCTCCGCGATCCTCGAAATGCCCGCCGCCGCGTCCTTGAGTTCCTTGGCGAGCGCCCGGCCTTCAGGAAGCCCTTCCAGCTTTCGCGTCAAGAGGGGCAGCGCATTGCGCGCAATAAGCAGCTCGCCCGCCGCCCTCATCAGCCGGTCCAGTTTTCCGGCGTCGATACGAAAGCCACGGTCCCCGGAAAGCTTCGGCGCGGAACCCGCCCCCGACCCCGCCTTCCCAGCCCCCTCGTCCTCTACGCCGCCACCCACCGCGTCCTCCCGGGCGTCGGCGTGTTGCTTCGCCGCCGGCATGGGCGCCTCCAAAAGCACCGCCGCCAGCTCCGCAACGAGACGCTGGCAGTTCGCGACATCCGGCGACTCGGTCAAGGCCTCGCATACCCTCGCGCAGAGCGTCGCCACCTCGAAGCCCGGTTGCGAAAGCTGGCTTGCCTTGCCCAGCGTCGTGGCCGCTCGCCGTGCCGCCTCCACGTCCGCCGTCCCGCCCGCGAACCCGGCGTCAGCCAGCGACCTCAACACATGCAGACACTGCTCCTGGACGTGCCCCAGGACCCTTCCCGTCGCCTTCGGCCCCGCCGTTTCGGCAACGTCCCACGTCGCGGGGTCCAAATGCAAGGCCGCAAGCAACGCTGCCGGCACCTCGGCGGCGGGCGCCGCACCCTGAAGCTCCGCAAGGAGCGCCCGCAGGCTGTCTGCGGTCCGCAGCAACGTCTCCAGCAAAAACGCATCCAACCCGTCCGCTCCCCCACCGCGACAGGCCTCCACGACCGTCTCAGCCGCATGCGAAAGCGTGTGGATGCGCCGCAACGGATGGCCCACACGCAGCGCAAGCCGCGCCGTGCAGAGCGTCAGTCCCGCGCCGCCCTTTATATTGTGCAACGCCCGGAAGATCCCATCCAGCGCGGCCCTTGAGCCCCCGGCCTGTTCCATTGCCAGAAGGTCCGCCTCCAGCGTGGCGAGCTGCTCCGTCGCCTCCTCGCCGAAATCCGCCACGGCCTCGCCGTCCAAATAAGCGGCGCTCGCAAAAGGTCCCGCCGTTTCGGGCAAGCATGGCTCGACGGTAAGCTCGTCGCACGCGTCAGCCGAGAAGATGAAGACATCCCGAAGCGCGGCGGCCTCCCTCAAGGTGAGCACATCAATTTCCCAAGCCAGGTAACAGCGCTCAAGGTCCAACCCCACAAGATCAGGCACCGCGGTGGCGTCGCAGCGCACTGCGATCGGCCCGAGGTCACCCAGCTCGCGAATCAGGGAAAACGGGTCCGCGCCGGAAAGGAAAAAATCCGGCTTGGGCACGAAGCGCACACGGAACGTCTTCCACCGCGGCCCCGCACTGGGAGCGGCTTCCGCGGCAATCGCCTGGGGCTCCCGGGCCACCTTCGGCCGGCCAGCGGCCGCGGACAGCGCCTCAACCGTTTCGGCGCCACGAGCCAAGATCTCCTTCACCTCCTCCGGCGAGCAACCGAGGAGTTCCCGCACCGTGTCGGCGACCTTCAACGTCGCGTCTATCATCTCCGGCAGGATCGTCACCTTCCCCGTCCGTGCCTCATCGTAGACGTTTTCGACCGCGTGCAAAAACTCCGCAATTTCCCTGAACCCGGCGGTCGCACCCGACCCCTTCAGCGTGTGCAACGCCCGAAACACCCGGTTCACCTCATCGCGGTCCTCCGGCGAAGCCTCCAGCGCAAGCAGAGCCTGGTCCAACTCCGCGAGAAGCTCCTCCGCCTCTTGCGAAAAGGCGGCACGCGTCGCGGCGGCGATTTCTTCGTTCGTCATGGGAATCAGCGGGCTGAAAGGACAAGCGCATCATCCGTACCGCGCCAGTAGCGGGCCAGAAGCTCGTTTGCGCATTGCCGGGGGTTCGTAAGGACTGGCAGCGGGAGATCGGACAACTTCACGCGATCCGACAGCCCATCTGTGAAAAGCGTAATGACCGCCCCCGCCTGGTATCGGAAAGACGTAGCCACATACTCACTCCGGCCCTCTCCAACGATCCCCGGCAGCGGTTCGAGGTAAACCTCGTCTTCAAGCAGGAGCCGGCCCCGCACGTTTCCTATGCCCGCAAACACCACCGACGAGCGCGCCTCATCAATGCGAACCACCGAAACCGCCGCGCCCGCCGTCTCCGCAAGCGCCGACTCCAGCCCCTGGAAAACCTCCTGCACCGGCTTCATGTAGTGCCGGCTCAAATACGACGTTGCCGCGCAGGCCGCCGCGTATGCCCGGCGACCGTGCCCCAGTCCATCGACAACCGCCAGCGTCTGCACGCCCTCGCATTCGCCGTAAAAGTGGGCGTCGCCACAAGGCCCGTCCCCCGGCGCGGACCGCACCGCCGTGCCCACATGCACCCGCCGCCCTTCCCATGCTTTCGCCCCCGCCCGCCTTCCATCAAGCCTGGCCTTTTCATCCGAAACCCGCAGGAGCGAAACCACCGTCCCCACCCCCACCTCGCTCCAAATACTGAACTGATCTGAAAGCCGCTCGGCCCCGGACAGCCCGCTCCCCAACCCGCCCCGCGTGCTGAAGCCATCCTGCATCGCCAGCTCGACATTTGGGATTCCCGGCCCACGGTCCACCGCAGTAACCCGGATACCCAGCCCCCTGAGCGTGTTCACCATCTGCACCACGATCACTCCCTGTCCCGCATGGAACACCACGTTCGTCGCTACCTCTGACGTCGCCGTGAGCAAAGCCGCCAAATTGATCTCGCCCATCCGCGACGCCAGCAGCTCCGCCATGCGCCGACACGCCTGCCTCGCCAGCCTCACGTCCATCTCGTCCTGGACGGGCACGACCTCCTGCCGCAGGCACAGCTCATCGCTCGGCACCTCCAGACGCCGATGAAGCTCTTCGTAAGCCGTCGGGAGCGCAGCCCCTCCCGTCATGCCCAACGCCTCCCGCTAAGCCACTTGCGCATCGTCACGGTCGTTCCCTCTCCAACCGTCGAGGTGATCACAAATTCATCCATCAGCAGACGTGTCCCCGGCAGCCCTGCCCCGAGCCCTCCACCCGACGAGTAACCGTCCCGCATCGCCTCTTCCAGGTCCGCAATACCCCGCCCCTTGTCCTCCACCACGATCTGAATCCCCACCCGCGGAGGCTCCCGCAGTTCGCGGATACTGATCGTCCCGGAAGCGCCGGAATGCTGCACCACGTTTCGCGTGATCTCCGAAACAGCGGTTGCTATGCGCGTGCGGTCAACCATGCCAAAGCCCAGGGACTGGGCGGTCTCCGCGCTTCTCAGCCGCGCGACGATGATATCTTCGGAGCTGCGGATCTCGAGGCACAGGCAGCTCACGGCTCGCCCTCCGTTTCGGACGACGCTATGATGCGCAGACCCATGAGGTGCAGCGCGTGATCCAGGTCCGTTGCCGTCTCCATGCTCATCAGGCCCCGGCCCATCTCAATCAGCGTGATCGCCACGTCCGGCTGAAGCCCGCAGAGGATCACCCGCGCCCCCATCGCACGACAACTGGTGCCCGCATTCATGAGCACTCGGGACAAATACGAGTCTATCAACCCGACAGCGGAAAGATCTATGACCACCGCCCGTGGCTCCACCCGGTTCACCTCCATCAGGATTTCTTCCATGAACTGCAGTGCCTCCTCGTCACGCATGTGGCGGTGGATACTCGTGACGAGCGCGTTGTGAATCTTCAGTATTGGAAGTACCATTGACTAGGAGACTTTGATGTTGAGTAGCTTGTAGGCCTCCAGCAGACCGCCCCGCAGCGTGCCTTGCGTGTTGAAGAACGCCATGTCCACCTGAAGCTTCGCTACCGTCGCCGCGACCGCCGGGCTGACGCCCGTGAGCACCGCATGCGCCCCCATCAGCCGCACCCCGCGCATGATCGTAAACAGGTTCTTCAGCACAGCCGTGTCGATGACCGCCACCCCCGTGATGTCCAGGATGACGACCCGCGCGTCCTGAGACCGGATTCCCGCAAGCACCGATTCCAGAAGCTGTTTCACGCGCAACGTGTCCACCGTGCCGATCACCACGCAGAGAAGGATACGCTCCCAGATTTTGATGATCGGGCACGACAGCTCGAGAATGGACTCCGCCTGCCTCCGGATGAGTTCCTCGCGGCTCCGCGAGTACGACTCGAACGTGATCACCGCCATCTCCTGGAGGACGTCGTAGAACCGCGCCGTTTCGCGCAGCACATCCTCGTGCTCCCGCCCAAAGTGGCGCTCGAACCGCTCCAGCATCGCCTTTTTCAGCGAGAACACGAAGTGCGCCGTCTCTGAAGGCGAAAAGCCCAACGCTGCCCGCGACCGGGCGAGGTTCATCACAAGCTCCCGCACCGTCTCCCAGGCCGAACTGCCAAGGTCGCGCCCATTGTCCGCCCCATAGGCCTCAATGAAGCACATCAGGAATTCCGCACACTGGTCGTCAAGCCGCTCACGCCCAAGGGTGTCGCCCTTGACGAGGTCGCTCTCGTGCATGTCCTTCAGCCACCCCTTCAGGATGGCATCTTTTTCCTTCGAAAGAAACGCGTGCAGCGCCGCGTCCCGCCCGTTTGTCATCGTTTTCATATAATTTCAGAAAAGTTCGATGTTCGCACCCAGCTCGCTCCCCTTCGCCCGCCCCGGCTGGTCCTGCGCCGCAGAAACCGTCATAGATGCCGGAGCCTCCGCCGCGGGAGCCTCTCCAGGACCGGCCCCCGGCGCACGCGCTTCCTCCGCGCTCACGCGCAGCACCGCCCGGTGCCGCACGCACTCCGCCTCAATCGTGTAGCGGTTTTCAACACTAGCCAGGCGCTGCTGGACCTCGCTGTGGTTCCGGGCTGAGACCTCGTCCTCCAGCATATGCGCCCTCGCCCACTGCTGGAGCTCACCCATCAGCGCTTCGATCGGCGCGATCCGCTCCTCAGCCAGACTCACAAACAGAATCGAGCCCACCAGCGCCTCCACCTCTCCCGCCACCCGGTCGAAGTGCCCACCCACGCTGTCGATGCGCTTGCCAATGCCCGCGAACATCGTGGCAAGGTCCCGGCGCAGCGCCGCGGATTCCTCGGCCAGCACGGATTCGTCCGTTCGCGCGACATCCACAAAATCGTGGAACGACCGGTTCAGCGCCTCGACGCCCTGTAAAATCTCATCAAACCGCTGGGTCAGCGTCTCCGCGATGTTCAGCACCTCGTCCGCCGTGGCCTTCGTCCGCGCCGCAAGCTCGTTCATCGCGGAGCCTTCGCTCACGTGCCCCGCGCGAATCTGCGCATTGATCGCGACCAGCCGCACCTCGATGCAACCGGCGACGATCTCACTCGAAAAGTCCCTCATGAACGCGCGGATCGTCGTGAGCACCTTCTTGATCTCCTGACCAATCGTCGCGAAAGAGCCCATGCTGCTGCCGAGCCTCTGGAGCTCGTTGGACAGCGAGTCCAGCGCGCCGTCCTCACCGCGTGAGCGGTCCGCAACGGTCTGGAGGTCTCCGGCCGCCTGAAGCAGCACGTTGCCCTCGAGCGCCAGCCCCTCAAGGCCGCCGACAATCGCACACCCCGCCCGCACAATCTCAGCGCGGGCGTCCTTCAACTGCGCGGCCTGCAACTCGGAGTTATGCAGGAGGTACAGGCACTCCGTGTTGAAGTCGCCCACCGTGCGCCCCCGATTCAACCCGCTCGCCGCGTGGTCGATCATCTCCGAGAGCGACGCCCCCACATGCTCCAGCTTCTGCTTCACGATGTCCTGGTACTGCATGGCAACCAGGACCTCCGCGGCGTGCTCACTCGTGCGCCGTGCGCTCTCCGTGGCCATGCGCACGAATTCCTCCGCCGGGATCAGCCACTCCTGCATCGTCGCTAGGCTGTCCTGAATATGCGCGCGCGCCGACCCGAGCATATGGTCCTGATCGAGCCGGTACCGCGCGATGCGCAGCCAGCAGGATTTGAGCGTCATGATCAGCCGCTCCAGCCGCTCAAACTGGTCGTTGAGCGAACAGTCGA
>CAZQIE010000023.1:0-27395 GCA_964593675.1 uncultured Opitutales bacterium | reverse complement strand
GGCCCTCTATCTCCAGCGCCAGTTCCAGGAAGCCCGGCTGGTTTTCCCGGCACAGACTCGTCAGGTGCACGCGGAAATACGTCGTGAGCAGCCGGAACTGGAACAGCACGCGCGACAATTGCCGCCGCGTGCGCATGATCTTGCGCAGCCCGGTCTCGCACTCCGCCAGCTGCGCGTCCACCCGCAGCGAGCTCTCCATGCTCGCCTCCACAAGGTCTGCCGTCTTCTTGAAAAGCTGGTACGCGGTCGTCAGGCAACGGCTCTCGTCCTCCTGATGTATAAGCCGGCTCAAGTCCGCCAGCACGGCCTGTATTTCGGAAATGCGCTCCGACAGCGCTGCCAGAGCCGAGCCGATGGCTTCAAACTCATCCGACGTCTCATTCCCAAAGCGAAGGATCTCATCACGCCGCCGCGCCAGTTCGTCCAGCACCCGCGGCGCGAGAACCGGCCGCAAGCCCACCCATTGCCGCAGCGCGAACACGGGCTTGCGTACCACTCTCCGAAACTCTGATGCGTCGAAGTCCATCGGCCTCAAACCGGGCATACCTTTCTTGCCACCGCCACGAGCTGGTCCGGGTGGAACGGCTTCACGATCCAGCCCGTAGCCCCCGCAGCCTTCCCCTCCTGCTTCTTCGCGTCCTGGCTTTCCGTGGTCAGCATGAGGATGGGCGTAAAGCGGTGTCCCGGCTTGGCCCGGATTCCCTTGATCAGCGAAATGCCATCCATCTGGGGCATGTTCAGGTCTGTGATGAACAGGTGGACCAGCTGCCTCTCGCACAACGTAAGCGCCTCAGGCGCGCTCGCGGCCTCCAGCACGGCATAGCCGGCCGATTGCAGCGTCAGCCTCACCGACGTTCGAATGCTGACCGAGTCATCCACCGTCAGAACGGTCTTTGCCATACGCTTGCCTTGGTTGGGTTGGGAAATGCGACACCACAGAGCCGCCAGGACTCCGACCAGCCCGCGCCCGCGCCCTCGACCTTGCAGGACCCCGCCGTTCGCGCCGCGGCCAACAGCACCTGTGCCACTGCGGCGTGCAGGCGCTCCGTCGCCTCCGCCTTCACGAGCAGCGCCGCCCCTGGGCATACCGCGGCCTTCAGCGCCTCGTGCAACGCCGCCGCCTCGCTGGCCTCAAGTTCACCCTCAAGCACCAGCGTGACCTGCCCCTTCTTCTTTCGCAGTGTGTGCGGCATCGCTCAGGAAGACAGCAGCATGTTCACCTGCGCCAAAACCTCGCTGGGGTCCGATGGCTTGACGAGGTACAGGTCCGCACCCGCGCGGAAGCCCCGCGTCTTGTCCGAATCCTCCCCATCGGTCGAAATGATGATGATCGGCAACCGCGCGCACCGTTGTCCGGCCCGGACGCGCCGGATGAACTCGTAGCCGTCCATCCCTTGCATGTTGATGTCCGTCAGCACGAGGTCGAAGGAGCCGCTCAGCAGCCTCTCCAGGGCCTCGGAACCATCCATCGCCGTGTCCACGTCATACCCCCCCGAGCGCATCACCTCGGCGTGGAAGTTGCGTGTCGTGCGGGAATCGTCCACTATGAGCACTCTTTTTTTCATTTTTTGCAGTACACCAGGTGCGGTCCGAGGCGTCGCAACTCGTATGCCGTTGAAATTCGCCCCACCGACTCCGAGTGCCCCAGGTAGAGAAACCCGTTCCGGTTGAGCGCCGTATAAAAGTGGTCCACCACCGCCTTGCGTGAGGCGTCGTCGAAATAAATCAGGACGTTGCGGCAAAAGATGAAGTCCATCCGCCGGACCGCCCGCATCGCCGCACGGTCGTGCAGGTTCAGGTGCCGTACATCAACGCACGCCGCCGTCTCGGGCCTCACCCTGTAGCGGCCCTGGTCCGTCTTGCGGAAATGCCGGGCAAGGTACTCCTCGGGAACCTCCTTCACGGACCGCGCCTCATACTCCGCCACCCGCGCCATCGTGAGCCGCTCCTCGTCTATGTCCGTCGCAAGGATCGAAACGTCCCAGGCCGGGAAGTCGTGCATGACCTCACGCAGGATGATCGCGAGCGTGTAAGGCTCCTCCCCGCTCGAACAGCCCGCGGACCAGATGCGGAGCGTCCGGTCGCCGCGCTTGTCCTTCGCGTTCAGCACCTCAGGCAGGCAAAAGTCCGCGAACGCCTGCAACTGCTCAAATTCGCGGAACATGTAGGTCTCGTTCGTGGTGACGAGATTCGCGAGCGCCTGCATCTCCTTGCCGTCGGCGTCGCAATAGCGCAACAGGAACGAGTAATCCTCGAAGCGCTCAAGGTTCAGCGTCTTGATCCGGCGCTCCACGCGCTTCTGGATGAAAAGCAGCTTCGCGTCCTCGAAGTAGAGCCCGAGGCGTTTGTAGATCTCATCGCGCACGACGTGGAACTGCTCCAGGGTGAGGATCACGACTTCGATACCTCCTCCAACACGACCCGCACATCCGGGTCCGTTTCGCTTTTCAGGACTTCAGCCACCAGCGGCGCCAGCTCCGCGCCCAGGCCCGCTCCCAGCACAGCCTCCGCCGCGCCCAGCCGCAGCACCGGCACCGGGGACCGCAGGTGCGCCGTGAGCGCCCTTAGCAGACACTCCCGGCCCTCGAAAAGCGCAAGCGCCCGGATAAGCTGATAGCGTGTGAGCTCCGGCACCGAAGGAGCTTCCGCGAGCACCGCGACGACATCCCTGAGCTCCGGCGCCTTCACGCGGTCAAACCGGCGTTTGAGCACCAGCAAGGCATCGGCGAGGCTAGCCACAAGTTCGGGCTCCGCCGCCGCGGCACCCACCAGAAGCTTAATGTCTCCCGGCGCTCCCAGAGCGGCCAGCGCCCGCACCCACTGCGGCCGAAGGAAGCTCGGCACCGTTCCGAACCTCGGAAACCGCCTCAGCAGCACGCCGCGCGATTCCTCCATCCCGCACGCAGCCAACGCCTCCAGGCACGCCGCGAGCAGCTGGGGCTGGCCGCCCGTCTCCAGCAACACCTCCACCTCGGGCACCAGCGCCACGCGACGGTAGTCCCCAACGTGCTCGACGGCCGCGATCACCACATTGAGGCACGCGTCCTTCAGCCCGGCGGAAAGAACCTTGGTGACGAGCTCCGTATCCGACGTCGCCAGCGTATCCAAAATCAGCTTACGCACGTCCGCCGTCTCCCCGGCATAACGCGCCACCAGAAGCTCCGCGGCTTCGTCATCCCGCGCCTGAAGCACCGTGATCGCGTGGTTCCGCACGAAAGCGCTGTCGCTCTGGAGCAGACGTGCCACCTGCTCCAGCACGCCCGGAGCCCGACTCTGCTCCAGCGCCAGAAAGATCGCCTCCCGCACAGCCGTAGAGGGTTCGAGGCCGAGGGCGTTGATGAGGATCTCCGGAGCCCTCGGGTCCGTTGAAAAACCCAGGTCCTCGGCCGCATAAATGCGATCGACCTCGTCCGCCGACGCCAGCTTCGCCGACGCGTCTTCCGGAGTAATCATACGGCATTCACCTCCCGCAGTTTTGGAATCCGCCGCGCCACCGCCGCGGCTATTTCATAGCAGGGAAGGACCTCGTCCGCCCCGCCCCGTTCCGCGGCTTCGCGGGGCATGCCGTAAACCACCGCCGTTTCCTCACTCTCCGCGACCGTGTACCCGCCCCGCTCCCGGATTTTCACCATCATGCTCGCACCATCGTCACCAATGCCCGTCAGCAGCACGCCCACCGTCTTTGGGCCAAACATCCCCAGCACCGACTCCATCATCACGTTCACCGAGGGAATGAAGAGCGTCTCCGGCGAACGTGGGGTCCGCAGCACAAGCGTCTCATTCTGCCTGCGAAACAACGTCATGTGGTGATCCCCGCGCGCCAAGTAACAATGGCCGGCCTCCACGACCATCCCCGCCTCCGCCTCGTGCACCGGCAGCTGGGCCGCAGCATCAAGCCTGCGCGCGAACGTGCTCGTGAACGTGGCCGGCATGTGCTGGACGATGAACACCGCGGCATTCATTCCCGCCGGCAGCAGCGGCACGATCTCCATCAACGTCGCGGGGCCGCCCGTGGACACCCCGATCGCGATCGCGTGCATCTCGCCCGGCGCACTCCCGCGGGTCGCCGCCGGCGCCGCCTGGGGCTTCGCCTTTTCACCGCCCCCGAAGCCACGGCGCGGACGCTGAAGCCGTCGCAACGTCCCCGAAGACGCCGCCTGTTTCAGCTTCCCCTTCAATTCCGCAGCCACGGCCGCCATGTCCGCCGTGACGGTGCCCGGCTTGGCTACGTAGTCGAACGCTCCAAGCTCCAGCGCCTCAAACGTCGTGACGGCCCCGGCCTGCGTCAGCGACGACACCATCACCACGGGGCATATCGCCTCGTGCATGATCACCTGAAGCGCCGTCAGGCCGTCGAGCTTCGGCATGTTGATGTCCATCGACACAACATCAGGCCTCAGCTCCCGCGCCTTCTGGACAGCGTCCTCGCCGTCTCGGGCAAACCCGACTATCTCAAAATCAGGGTCCGCCTCCACGATGCGGCGAAGCGTGCGGCGCATGAGCGCCGAGTCGTCGGCTATAAGCACGCGTATGGTCATCGGCAAAAGGCTCCGTGCGGGACGGCGGGCCGTCGGCTGCGCCGCCCCGCGCGAGGCTAACCGCTCACGATCTTCGCCACATCAAGCAGGACCACCATCCGCCGACCTTCATCGAGCTTCCCTATGCCCGAGATGTACCTGCGGTCGATGTCCTTCCCGTTCGAGATTGAGCGCGGGCGTGGACACACATCCTTTCGCGGTATGTTCAGGACCTCGCGCACCGAGTCCACCAGCAGCCCCGTCTTCTTCCCGCCGACATCCAAGATGATCACGCGCGCGCGCTCATCCACCTGCTGAAGCGGCAGGCCGAACCGCTTCCGGGCGTTGATGACCGGAATCACCTCGCCACGCAGGTTCGTGACGCCCTCCACATACGCCGCGGCGCGCGGCAACCGCGTCATGCGCGACGACCGGTCTATCTCCTGGATGTTCTCGATCGGGATGCCGTACTCGCCCTTGTGCAGCATGAACGTCACGAACTGCTGTTCATCGCCCACATGCGACCCCTTCGTGCTCTCCTTCAGGCTCGCGCTCATGGTACCTTCCTCCGTTGTCGCCGCGCCCTCGTCTGTGCCCCGCAGCCGCTGGATCTCTTCCAGCGCTTCCGCGTGCATCAGCCGGTCGGCATCCAGCATCACAATCACCCGCTTGCCCTGATCCAGCTTCGCAAGCCCGCAGATCTCCGACTCCCCCTTCGTCGCCACGTCCGGGGACGGCACCACGGACTCGCGCGCCACCGTCAGGACCTCGCGCACCTTGTCCACCAGAAGCGCCAGCAACGTGCCACGCGCCTGCACGACGACGAGCCGCTGGTCCTCCCGGATGGCCTCCGCCAACTGGGCCTCAAACACCTTCAGAAGCCGCTCAACGCCCTTCGACTCCGGGATCACTTCGGCTTCCACGAGCTTGGCCGCGCCGCCTCCTGCGCCGCAGGCCTCGGCCGCATGAGCCGCCTTTAACAGCCTGTCCAGCACCGTGCGCAGCTTGCTGAGCGTGTCCATCAGCGCCTGGCTCGACGTGTTGAACCCGAGCACCCACTGCCGCACCGCCTCGACCGGTTCCAGGCCCGCCCGCGGCAGGCTCGCGTCGCCCGCGGCTTGCTGGAACAACACCGTCCAGGCCGCAACCGCCTCACGATGCCCGGCGGCAAATCCCGCGATCTCGGTCTCCAGGGGCGCCAACTCAAGCAGCACGCGCAAGTCGATGACGGGGAGAATTTCCCCGCGCACCGTGAGGACGCCCAACACATGCGGCGGGCTGTCCGGAACCTCGTTCGGTTTTTCAACCCGGAGGATCTCCCGCACCCGCTCCATCCGGAACGCAAACTCCTCGTTGCCGAGCCGGAACGAGACCAGTTGTTCCACCCCGCTCAAGCCGCCGGAAGTTGTCGCCTTTGCCCCGGCCTTGGCCACCTCGGCCGTGCGCGATGCGGCCTTGGCCGTCTCCTCAAGCGCAGCCTTGCAGATCGCCCGCGGGTTCAGCGCCATGATCATACGCTTGCCGCCATCGAGCTTCACTACGCCCTGCAGGAAGTCCGCAGAGATGCCCTCCTTGACCACGCTTGGCGGCGACTCCACCTGGTCGCGCTGGACCCGCGTCACCTGGCGCACGCGGTCCACCTTCAGCCCCGTGCGGTTTCCGTTCACATCCACAACGAGCACGCGCGTCCGGTCCGTGTCCTCAGCCCGCTGCATTCCAAAGCGGGTGCGCGTATCAATGATCGGCAAAACCGTGCCGCGCAGGTTGCAGATCCCCTCCACATACGGCGGAGCCATCGGCACCCGCGCCAATTGCGGCTGCCGGATGATCTCCCGCACCGACATGATGTCGAACCCGAATTCCTCCTCACCCAGGAAGAACGTCACAAGCTGGTTCTCAGCCTCTCCAGCCTCTGCTCTCGCCGACTTTGGCGGAGGCGCGGATATTTCGGTAGGCATGGCCGTTTTCTAGATTGGTGGTTTAGCCGTGCTGCAGTTCGTCCGCCTGCGAGGCAATCTCCTCGATGGCCTGGGATATCTCGTCCGCGGCCTTCGACGCCTGCTCGCCCGCACTTGCGGCCTCCTGCGTCGCCCGGTTCATTTCCTCCGCAGCCGAGCTGATCTGGTCCGACGCCTTCGACGCCTGCTCCAGCGCCTTCAGCGACTCCTCTGCGCCCACGGCAAT
Source organism: uncultured Opitutales bacterium (assembly GCA_964593675.1). Lineage (GTDB taxonomy): Bacteria > Verrucomicrobiota > Verrucomicrobiia > Opitutales > CAZQIE01 > CAZQIE01. The sequence continues at coordinate 20,694 of CAZQIE010000023.1, read as the reverse complement.
CTCCTTGATCGCGGCCTGGACGGAGTCCGAATCCACCTCGATGCGGCCCAGATTGGCCGTGCTCACCTTCGCCTTCTCCACCTCGTTGAAGGCCGTCTTCCCCGCAAGCTCAATGTCTCCGGCCACCCGGGTGATCTGCGCCTGCACCTGCCGCACCAGGTCCTTGATGCGGTCCGCGTTCTCGCTGCTCTCGTTCGACAGCGAACGAATGTCACCCGCGACAACCGAGAACCCCCGTCCATACTCGCCCGCACGGGCCGCTTCCACGTTCCCGTTCACCGCCAGCATGTTGGTCTGGACGGTCACCATCACGATGGCGTCCACGATCTTGTCGATCCGGCGCGTGCGCTCCTCCAGTTCCTTAACATTGCGCGCGGACGTCAGGGCAGCCTCCGCCGCCAGGCCCACGTTCTTGATCAGGCCGTCCACATTGGTGCGATTCGTAGCCAGCAGCTCCTTCATCCGGTTCATCTTGCTCAGGCTCTCCGTCGCTCTCGCCGACATGCCCTGGGCCGCCGTCTGCAACTGGCCCCCGAGGTCCATGGACCGGTCCGCCTGCTTCGCCTGCACCGTCGCCGCCTTCTGGATCTGCTCGATGGCCGAGGCAATCTGGGTCGCCGCCGCCTTCACTTCCTCCGCATTCGCGGAAAGCTCCTCCGCCGCGGCCGCCAGCTCCTCGGCGCTCTTCTGCGCGTTCGTCGAGGTCTTCAGCGACTCCGCAAGGTCCGCCATTGAGCGCGCCCCGTCCCCCATCTCGTTATACGCCTTCGCCTGCTCCTGCACAGACTTGAGCGCCTCCTGGCATCCCGCGGCCGCCTCCTCGGACGCCGACGCAATCTCCTCCGCGCCCTTCAGGTAGTCGCGCGCCCCACCAAGCGCCTGCGTCGCGTTTGTCGAAATCACCTCACACCCCTGCTGGATCGCGTCCATGTCGGCCGCAATCGACTCGAGGTCCGTCATGATCAGCTTCGCCTTGTCCACTTCCTCCGCACTCTTCTTGCCCGCGGTTTCCGTGTCCGCGGCGACAACCTTAACCTGCGTCTGAATCTCGTTCACCACCTCCTGGATGCCCCGGGCGCTCTTCTCGCTGATCTCCGCGAGATTCCGCACCTCATCCGCAACCACCGCGAACCCCTTACCGTGCTCCCCGGCACGCGCGGCCTCTATGGCCGCATTCAACGCCAGGAGATTCGTCTGATCCGCAATGCGCGCCACCGCGTGCACGATCTTGCCGATCTCGTTCGAAAGCTTCTCGAGTTCCGCGACCATCCGCGCCGATTCCACGTTCGCCTTCGCCGCGTCACTCACGCCCGAGATCAACGCCTTGATGTCGCTGCTCGTCGACACCACCAGCCCCTTCAGCGCATTCACGCGCTCCAGCGATACCGCCGCGTTCCGGTTCGCCTGATCCGCGGATTTCTCAATCTGGTTGATCGCCGTGCGGCTCTCCTCCGCAGCCGCGGACGACTGCTCCGCGCCCGTAGCCACCTGCTGCATTGTTTTCTCGAGCTCGTGAATCGCGCCGCTCGCCTCCTGGATCGCCGAGGACACCTGCTCCGTCGCCGTCGAAAGCTTTTCGGCCACCGCCTGCGCCCGCGCCAACGTCCGGGCCTTGGCCTTCTGCTCCACCATTCGCCGCGCCGCCAGCCTGTCCGTCTGCTCCGGCTTTCGCGCTCCCGGCGCGGCCTCCCCCGTTGAGCGCGGGGCTGCCAGCGTCTTGTCGCCCGCACGGCGGGCACCGTTCTGCGTGTTGTGGTTGGTGGAGTGAGACGAAGCGGTCGTTGTGTCCATGGGAGGTTTTTTTCGGAATCGGGATGCGCGCCACTCGGCGCTTTACCGCCCCTAGCAACGACCGTACCGGTTCAGAAAAAGGCACCCTTTTCAGCTTAGTAAGCTTCACTTCCCTTGTTAGAAAATCGCAAAAAAAGCTTTTTTTCAGTAATGCGAATCCAGTATCGTTTGGCCTGATTTTGACCACCTTGGCCAGATTGGTTCCACGGTGCCCACGCGTCCCCGTGGCCCTCCCCGATGATCAATAGCTCGCCACAAATCCTCGTTGTCAGCGAGGACACCTCCTTTGCCAGTTCCGCGGCCCGTGGCCTCAGGCGCGCGGGCTACACACCCATCCTTACACGCCGCGGCGACGAGGCCCTCCAGATCCTGCAGGAGCGCCCCGTCCACGCCGTCGTCCTCGACTACGACCTTAGTGACCGCAACGGCCTGAGCGTCCTGGAGGCCATCCAGCGCCTCTCCAACAAGCCCCCGGTCATCATGACCGCCGGCTCGGACGCCAGTGAAGTCGCCATTCGCTCCGTCGCGGGCGGCGCTTTCGATTTCCTCTACCGGCCTTTCGATTGGACCGCCCTGCTCCAGATTGTTGAACGAGCCACACATTCCTTTTCCTGCCCCTTCGCTGACGTTCCCGCCCCTTCCGTTGTCACCTCCGACTTCGTGGGCCGCAGCCCAGCCATGCGGGACGTCTTCAAGCAAATCGGCCTGCTCGCCCGGAAGCCCGTTCCCGTCCTCATCACCGGCGCCACCGGCGTCGGCAAGGAAAAGGTCGCGGAGGCCCTGGTGCGCTACGGCGACCGCGCCCAGCAGCCCTTCATCCGCATCAACTGCGCCGCCATCCCCCGGGACCTCATCGAAAGCGAACTTTTCGGCCATGAACGCGGCGCGTTCACTGGCGCGGAAGCCCGGCGCATCGGGAAATTTGAGGAGGCCGCAGGCGGCACCCTTTTCCTCGACGAAGTCGGCGAACTCCCCGTCAACGTGCAGGCTAAGCTCCTGCGAGTCCTCCAGAAACAGGAGATCACCCGCGTCGGCGGACGCGACGTCATCCGGCCCGACGCCCGCATCATCGTCGCCACCAACCAGAACCTCTCCGCCGCAATCCAATCCGGACGCTTCCGCGAGGACCTCTTTTTCCGGCTCAGTGTCGGCGTGATCCACCTGCCCTCCCTCGCCGAACGCCCCGAAGACATCCCGGACCTCATCCACCACTTCCTAAGACTTTACGCCCTCGAACTCGTTGGCCACCCCGTGCGTATCACCCCGGCGGCCATCGCGCAACTCACCGCGCACCCGTGGCCCGGGAACGTCAGGGAGCTTGAAAATTTTGTAAGAAAAGCGCTCATCGCCTGCGCGGGAACCGACATCACCGAACACGACCTCGCGCACCTCCTCTCGCACCGCGGAACGCTCCGCGTCCCACCCGTCGGCCTCGGCGTCGCCGTCAAAGCCATTTTGGACAACACGCAGGGCGAATGTTACAGCGCCGTCCACGACGCCGTGGACCGCCACCTGTTGGCCGAAGTGCTCCAGCGCGTAAAGTCCAACAAAGTCGCCGCAGCCCGCCTCCTGGGCATCTCCCGCACGACGCTCCGGGAACGCCTTCGTGCTCTCGGCTTGAGCCACGACGAGTAAGCGCAAGCTGGCTCCAGGGCATACTCCGCCACACGGCGAAACCCGCACGGTCGCGGCGAAAATCCCACACCACACGGCAAAGCCTGAAGACCCATCCGGTCTTACGCGCACCGACCAGGCCACCGGCTCGGCGGCACATACAGCCCCCACGGGCAGGGCGCCCTCGTCCGAGAGAGTTGCCCGACTAGGATTCGAACCTAGACAAAGGGAACCAAAATCCCTTGTGCTACCGTTACACCATCGGGCAGTGAGATGCGCAAGTTTACGACTCGACCCGTCCGCGTCAAGGCGCGGAAACGCCGCGTTTTCAGGGCAAAAACGTAAACGGGGCTGACAAGCCCGCAACTCCACGGGACTACCCGGGGTTTATCCCATCGCCCCCCGGAACCACGTCCTTGCTGAAGGACGTGCCACCCAGGTCGCCCGCCATGACGCCGTTCCACCCGCTCACCCTGGTCGCCCTCCTGGCCGCCGCTGCGACCGCCTTCGCCGCAGCCAACGCCCCCACGCCCTCCGGGCTCCCCTACCCGATCGTCGACACCGCCCAGGACCGCTGTTTTAGCGACACCCGCGAGATTCCCTTCCCACAGCAGGGCCAGCCCTGGAACGGCCAGGACGCCCAATACACGGGCCTTGTGCCCACGTACCGTGACAACGGCGACGGCACGGTCTCGGACCTCAATACCGGCCTCATGTGGGTCCAGCAGCCCGATTATGCCCACAAACGCCCCTGGCGCGAAGCCCAGGTCGGAGCCAGCACCTGCCGCGTTGGCGGCTACGACGATTGGCGCCTGCCCAGCATCAAGGAGCTTTATTCCCTCATCGACTTCCGCGGGCACAGCGCCCGCACTCCCGCCGACTCCGTGCCCTACCTCGACACCCGCGCCTTCGCCTTTGCCTACGGCGACCCCGCCGTCGGGGACCGCCTTATTGATTCCCAATTCGCCTCCAGCACCGTCTACGTCGGCTCCGACGGCCGCGAGCGCGGCGGCAAGGTCTTCGGCGTAAATTTTGCCGACGGCCGCATCAAAGGCTACGACCTCAAGGCCCGCGGCAAAGAAAAGACCTTCGTCGCGCTCTACGTCCGCGGCAACCCCGCCTACGGCCAGAACAACTTTCTCGATAACGGCGACGGCACCGTTACAGACCGCGCCACCGGCCTCATGTGGGACAAAGCAGGCAGCAGCCAACCCATGACCTGGCAGGAAGCCCTGCACTACGCCGAAAACCTCGAGCTCGCGGGACACCACGACTGGCGCCTCCCCAACGCCAAGGAGCTCCAGTCCATCGTCGATTACACCCGCGCGCCCGACGCCCCCGCCCGACGCGGCCCCGCCATCGACCCCGTTTTCCAGACCCCCGCCGCCCAGCCTTGGTACTGGACCAGCACCACCCACCTCGAAGGCCGCACCGGCACCGCCGCCGTTTACATCGCCTTCGGCCAGGCCACCGGCATCATAAACGGCCAAGTCCGGGACGTCCACGGCGCTGGCGCACAGCGCAGCGATCCCAAGTCCGGTGACCCGGCGCGCTATGCAGGCGGACGCGGCCCTCAGGGCGACGAAGTCCGCATCTTCAATTACGTCCGCTGCGTCCGTGGCGGCGCACTCCCCGCCGCGCCTAATCCTCCCACGCGTTCATCAGGCGGGACAGCTTCCGGTAGAGAGTGATTACCGGGCGCTTCATCAACGCCTGGTACCGCACCTTGTACTCCGCCAGCTGGCCAACGACCGCCGCCAGATTGGCTTCGTAGAGCCTGGGATGGCGCTCCACGAGCCGCGCAAAGATCTCGCGACGCCGCTCAATATCCCTGTTCATTGAGTGCGTCATGTTCGTCGGATGCTGGCGGTAATGGAAAGCCACCTCCCCCAGATCGTGGAACGACGCCCCAAGCTCCAGGACTGAAAGCCAGAAATCCCAATCCTCGCAGCCTGACCTGAAGTCCGTGCAGTAGCCGCCTGCGCGAACCCAAAGCTCCCGGCGGAAAATGCTGTTAGCGTTCACGCAGTTGTCCACAAGCATGCGCTCCGCGGAGAAAGGCGGGAACGGGCACCGCCCCTTGCGCGCTCCAAAAAACTCCCCGCCGCCAAAAACGACGCCGACCCCGGGCTGCGCCTCCAACACCGCCACGGCGCGCTCCACATAAGTGGGCGCCAGCTTGTCGTCCGCATCCAATGGCAAGACGTACCGTGCGTTCGTCGCAGCGATCCCGTTGTTCCGGGCGCCTGCCAGTCCGCAGTTCCGGGTGTGCAGCACCCGCGTCCTCGGCACCGAAAGCGACGAAAGATGGCTGATGGTGCGCGGGTCCGTGGACCCGTCGTTCACGACGATGATGTCGAGATCCCCGAACGTCTGACCCAGCGCGGAGTCGATGGCTTCGTCGACGAAATGGCCCTGGTTGTAGCAAGGTATGATGACGGAAACCTTGGTCATGCAGTCAGTCCCTCAGGTGCGCACGCGTGAAGGCGTCAACCGCACGAGCCATGTGCCCAATCGAATGCTGGCTCGCAACAACCTCGCGGGCCCTGCGTTGACGCGCTTCCGCCTGCCGCGGCGTTTCGAGGATAGAGCGGGCCGTCCCGATGGCCTCGTCCACCCGCTCAGGGTCGAACAAATAACCCGTCCCCTCGTTTACGATTTCCGGAGAACCACCCCGGTTCGTGGAAAAGACCAGGGCGCCGCACGCCATGGCTTCCAAAACGGTGATCGCAAAGGGCTCCTCCCAAAGGCTCGTGAAAAGGAGCATCCCGACCCGGGAATAGAAGCGCGAAACCAGCTCGGTGCGCGGCACTTTGCCGAGAAACTCGACGCGCTCGCGCAGAAGCGGGTCGCGGCTGACGCGGCTTACCATACGCCTCCCGTACGCCGTCGAAGCATCACCGGCAATGAGGAACCGCAGGTTCGGCCAGCTTGGCGCCAGCGCCGCAAAAATATCGAGCCCCACATGCAGACCCTTTTCCTCCTGCAGGCGACCCGCAAAACCCCACGTCTGCATCTTGGACGGGTCAAAGGGGCTGTAGGGAAAGGCTTCCAGCCGCAGACCCCAGGGAATCACCGCCGACGCCCGCAGGTTCGGGAACGCGTGCTCCGTCCTGCTCCGGATGTGCTGGCTCACATAAATTGCGGCGCTCACAAACGACAGGTCGCGCATCGGCGCCAATCCCGCATCATAGAGCCTCCGCCAGCGCTTCCCCGCCACCCGCAAAAGTGGCCATAGGCTCCTTTGGAGCTTGGGAAGCGTGTCAAAAAGCACATCGCAGCCCGGATACTCGGCCGGCCAATAATCGGAAACGTAGGCGATGCAGCGCGACGCCCCCGCGCACGCAGGTTGCCACTCCCCGGAAAGCAGACGCCGCGGGTTGAACAGCAGCGCGAGATCCGCGCGACGCGCACGTTCGACAACGCGGTCGCGGACCGCACACCACGAGCCCCTGACTTCGCCGTGGAGACGCAGAGCCTCGTGGTGGTTCGCCCAGCCGCGCGGGTAATACCCATGCAGCTCTGGGCTCGCCCCAAGCACCGGCGAAGAACGGCTGCCGCGACGCGCCGAGCATACCGCGTCCACCGCCCAGCCACACTCCTGCACCAAAGCACCCGAAAGCTCAGCCGCCCCCAGCTCGTAGCCCCCAACAAAATCAGGAGGCAGGAGGTTTGAGATGACCAGGGCGCGGGGGCCCGCTGCAATTCCCTCGCTCATGGGCTTGCCGGAGGCGCAGCCTCGCGCCGATACAGTTCAATGCCCCTCGGCGAATCAAAAGGCACCTGGACAAAGACCGGCGACCCCCGCACGCGCTCACGAATCGCCTCATTTATCCGGTTAAGGAAGTTGGCCGGAGATGTCCCGCTCCCCGCCAGCGTGATGAAGTAGCTGGCATTAAGATCCGTCATCCTGTCCCAGGCAGGTTGCGGATCAGCCGCCGCATAACCGAGGGACGTAAAGTAGCACCGGAATCCGCGGTCGAGGCTCTGCTTCGCCGCGTGGTACGAAAGCGTGTTCGCGTTAAGCGCCGGAACCTCCACGCCGCAGATCACATAGCGGTAAGCCCGGTCTGCGGGGCTCGCCGCCTCGACCAGCCGGTCCAGTTCCGTGTACGCACCCGCGTCACGCTCCACCGCATGAACCCAGATCGCCAGGTTCGGGTGGCGCTCCACCAGACCGAACGCCTGGGCCTGCACAAGCGCAAGTTGCGCGACCCCAATTACGGCGACCGCGACAGCCAGCGCCTTCGCCAGTCTGGGCCAGGAAAGGTCCAGCAACCACGCCAAGGCGACCGCCAGGCCCGGAAGCAGCGGCAACAAGTACCTCGGCTCCTCATTCGCGCTCCGGCTGAATACGCAAAGAGCAACCGCGAACGTGAGCATACCCGCTCCAGCCGTCAGCGCGCCGACCCGCCGCTGCCGCGAGAACGCCTTCCCAACTACCGCTCCAAGACCCACAATCGCCGCGGGCCATGCAAGAGGCGGGTAAATGAAATTCTGCCAGGCCACGGTCAGCCAAAAACGCAGCTTGTCGAAAAACGGGCCGAACTTCCCGTAGTCTTCCGCCGACGCTGAAAACGCCACATGGTCGGCGACGTGCCGGAAGTTGATGGCGTACCAAGTGACAACGAGGGCGGTAAAGACGAGGACTGGAACGATGCGCGCAATCTCAGCCGTCCAGCTACGCACCCGCGGCCTCCCGGAGCGCCCACGCAAAACCGCCAGCAGCGCAACCACTCCGGGAAACACGGCGTAGAGCGGCGACGAAGCCTTCGCCCCCATCAGTAACGCGCTCGCCGCCACAAGGTGCGTGATCGCCCGGACGCGGGAAAGTGTCGGTGCGCTCACCGCCACCCAAAAAAGCCACGCCACTCCAAACGTCTGGAGCGGCTCCACAAAATACTGGTGATTCAACCCAATGAACAGCGGCGCACTCGCGGTGAACGCGACAGCCGCAAGTGGCGCAAACAGGTTGCGTGGGGCCAGGCGCACCGCAGCCGCGAAAATCAGAAGGAGGGTCCCGGCCTGCGTCAGAACGATGGAAAGCAATAACGCAAAATCGACTGACCCGAGCGCCCGCCCCAGCGGCACGAAAAACTGGCCGATCCAGGCCACAAGCGGGGCTTTGCTGGCGAACGCCCGAACCATCGCCCACGGCCACGTCGCCGTGTCGCACGTCAGCCGGTACCAGAGGTCCACCGAAACCTCCCCATACCACGCCGGGTCCCACGGCCATAGCGAGCGGTTGAGCGCGATCCAGATTACACTCGGTGCGCAAAGGGCAAGCGCGAGGAGAACGCGGATAGCTGGACGGTGAAGCGGGGAGGTCATCAGGAAGCGCGGATAATTTTCCAGGCCAGTGGCCAGAATTTGGCGGCCTTCAGGTTCCGCCGATACCGCCAGAGCAACCGGGCCGCAGGACCGCGATGCCCAAGCGTGAGCAGTTCTTCGACGTTCCCCTTCACCACCGCCGCCAGGAACGCATCCCGCGGCGTCTGCCCAAGCTTCTCCTTCACACGTCGCTCCAGCTCGGCCTCATCGTCGCTCCAGTTCGTTTCGGCAAGCACCTGCGATAGGCAGTGCGACGTGTATTGCTCCCACTTTCGCGTGAGCGTAACGCCCGACACCGAAATGCGGTAGCGCAGCAGGGGTTCCGGAATGTTCGCAAGCTGGTGCCGACGGGCCATGCGCAGCCAAAGCTCATAGTCCTCCGCATGCTTGGCGCGCGGATTGTAGCCACCGGCCTCAAGCACCGCTTTGCGCCGAAGCATGACCGACGGGTGTACAATGCAGTTGTCCTTGCGCAGCGTCGCCGCTACCTCCGCAGGGCTCGTCGGCAACGTCACCAGCTTGTCCCGCCCGGGCGTGACGCCCATCAGGTGTACCCACGTCCCCAATACAGCAACATCGGGCGCCCCCTCCAGCGCCCGAACCTGAAGCTCCAGGCGCCTCGGACGGCACAGGTCATCGGCGTCCATCCGGGCGACCAGGTCGCAGCGCGCCTCCCTCAGGCCCTCATTGAGACGCTGGATCAGCCCCGCGTTCTGGGTGTTAAGGATCGGCCTGACTCGCGCATCCCGGACCGCAAAATCCCGCAGGATCTGCGGCGAAGCATCGGAAGACCCGTCATCGATCGCGACAACCTCGAAGTCCGCGAACGTCTGCGCGAGAACCGACTCGAGCGTGTCCGCGAGCGTCGCGGCGGCATTGTAAACCGGGAGAAGGACGCTGACCTTCATGCGGAAATGGACCTGCCGGCCCAGACTTCAAACAGGGTGCGATATTTCGCGAGCATGGCGCGCATGTCAAACTGCTCCACCGCCCGGCGCCTCGCCGCGAGCGAGAGCTCCCGCAGGCGGGTCGGCTTGGCAACCAGGTCACAGACCGCGCTGGCAAAGGCCTCGACGTCACCCGCAGGACAAAGGAGCCCACTGAGACCGTCCTCAATGATCTCGGGCACGCCGCCCACCTGGGCCGCAATCACAGGCACCCCGCACGCCATGGATTCCATGATGCTGTTGGGGCGCCCATCCAGGCGCGACGAAAGAATCACCAAGTCACAACTGCGGTAGAAGTCCCGCGCGTCCACGAACCCTGGCAGGCGCAGCCGCTCCCCGAGTTTGTGCTCCGCAACCTTCCCACGCACAAGCTCTCCCATCGGGCCATCACCCGCCATTAGGAACGTCACCTCTGGCGACCGCCGCGCAACCGCCGCTGCAATGTCCACGAAAACGTCAGGCCCCTTCTCCTCGGAAAAACGGCCGATGAACCCCACCAGAAAACGATCCTCCGCCTTGCGCAAGGGACGTGAGCCCTCCGCCTCCGCAACGCTGAAGTGGTCCACATCGACCCCGTTGGGGACAACGTGAATGCGGTTCACCGCCTCGCCGCGCTCAGCCAGGCGGTTGCGCAAAATGGCACTCTCCGTCAGCGTCGCGTTGATATACGGGAGATACTTCGCGTGGTTCGCGACATGCCCAACGTCGTTAAACAGGATGTCCACGACAAACGCATCCGGGCATACCTTGAAAATTTCAGGCAAAATCTCGTACGCGAGAACGCAGCCGGCCAGCCAGATGATCGTCGGACGCTCCGTGGCCACCAGGTTTACCGCAAACGCCTTCCGGTGCTTCTCGGGGCAGCAGCGGCGCAGGTCGAAGATGGAGGGGCTTGCCTTGCGGAACCACTCCTTGGCGTCGCCGCCCCGCGGCCCGGCGTCCTCCGTGGTAACGAGGGTGAAATCGAACTCCGCACGGGAGAGCTCCTGCGCAACCAGGCTGAGAACGCGCTCCGCTCCACCAATCCCCGCAAGGCCCATGAACAACATTACGCGGGGACGCACGGAGGCCGCGCAGGGCAACGACCGTGGCTGCGGAACAGGCGTGTTCAGACGCAGGTTGCGCGTGAAAAACGAACGCGCCCGGAAAAAGGCGCCGTGGCTGGCGCGGATTGCCGCGCTGAGCGTAGCGTCAGCCTCACGCGCCGCGTCGATCATTGAGCGACCATGCTTCCGGTAGAAAAACAAAGGCTCCGGCACGATCCCCGCACGCGCCCCGGAGGCCGCAGCACGCGTCCAGAATTCCCAGTCCTCATAACCGACCGTCAGGTCCTTCCGGTATGGCCCGATACGCTCCCAAAGCGCTCTCCGGAAGACCGCAGCACATGGCATCCGGTTCTTCTTAAGAAACTTCCCATACGTGAAATCACGCTCGTCCGGCGAAACCGTTTCCCCGCTATCCCCGAACTCGCGGAACCAGGAACCGCAAATTTCGAGACCCCTCGTGTACATCGTGAGAATGCACTTCTCCAGGTAGGTGGGATCAAGCCGGTCGTCCGCATCCAGACAACAAATGAACTGGCCCCGCGCTTCGCGGATACCAGCGTTGCGCGCCTCCGGCAGTTTCTTGTTCTCCTGATGCAGCACGCGGACGCGGGGGTGATCAATCCCCGCCAGCACCTCCAGGGTATGCGCGTCCGTGGAACCGTCGTTGACGACGATGATCTCCACCGGCGGGAGCGTCTGATCCAGCGCAGACTGCAACGCTTCGGGAAGAAACTTCCCGTAGTTATAACAGGGAATGATAATCGACGCGAGAGGCCTGCCGGGCACCCAGCCTGCCTCCGGGCGAAGTGACAGCTCCATGAACCGCCTCACACGGCCCCGGAAAGTCTTTGCAGGCGCCGGTGGACGCGAAAGCGCCAGTTTCTCCCGCGTGGCCAGCGCAAGCGTCGTGCCCGCCGCCAGCGCCGCGCGCATCAGGACCGGATTCTCCCTCGGTGCCTTGGGCAGCGCGTTGTACGCACGATCCAACGCCGACAACGCCGCGTTGTGCTGATCCAGAACCTCGCTGAACCAGCGGCTCCGACTTTCGGGTTCTGTAACGGCCTCAATCAGACCGACGACCGCTGAGGCCTGACCGAAGCTCGCCTTCGAAAAGTCCAGGGCCTCCGCCCCAACGAAAGGCTCCGCCCCTGACGGCAGCTCGCAGGAAACCTTGAGCGTCACGGCCCGTGCCTTCGCGGGCGGCACGAGCACCAGCGGGACATCCTGATGGCAGCCGCGTGGCGTCAGCCCGGACAGTGCTTCCGTGTTGATCCGATAACCGAACCGGTAGAGCTGCCGCAGGCGCTCTGGAAAGCAGTCAGGCCGCAAACTCGTGCGATTCATGAAAGCCTGCTGCACCACGTTCAGGGGAATGCAAAAGGCCACGGACAGCGGGAAACACAGCAAGGTGGGTCTGCTCTCGGCAAACTTCGCCTTCGCGTCATTAAGGACCACCTCGAGATGATTCGGGCCCTTTATCGCCTGCGCACCCAGCGCCGAGAACACATCCGCCGTACGATAAATGGAACTGGAAACTTCGAGGGGATACCCGAAATCGTGCTGCGCACCTATCCATACAAACGACCTCAAACTCCCGCGGGGCTCCATTTCCGGCGGCGTCTTCTCCGCTGAGAGCGGATAACAATAATCAATATTTACACCCAGCCGCAACGAAACCCCCAGCACGCTCCCATCCCCCGCGAGCAGCTTGATGGCCTCGCAAAGCGACCACGGCCGGACGAACACGCAGTCGTCCACGAGAAAGCACACGTGATGCGCCAGCGCGAGCTGGGCCCGCAAATCCGCATCAAAGGACGTCTCTCGCACAAACGTTACGGAAGCGTGTTCCTTCGCGAGCTGCGCGTAGCTGTCCTCGTGGCGCCGGTCCGTGCACGTGTAGATCACCCGGATGGCCGCCGTGCTGGAGTCCGCGCACGCCGCCCTGAGCGAACGCAAAAGCGCGTCGAGCTGCAGCGCGCGGTCTTTGCTGAAAATAAGGAACAGCGCGTCTATGAGGGGAGGGTTCATGCCCGCTTCCCACCCTTGTGGCAGGCCACATGAAAGCCCACCGTGAATTGCTCCATCGGGCACGCCTCATCCAGCGCGAACAAATACCGGGGCAGAACCTCGCCAAACAGCGCGCCTACGGCCTCCCGGTTCGGGCCATGGAAAGCCGCGTGCTTTTCCATCGTCCAGGCAACGCGCGCACATTCCTGCGCCAGATGCTTGAAAAACCCGCCGTTCGGCGTGACCTCATCGACCACCAGGCCGAAGGCCGGCGCCCAGTGCCGATACCAGTGCGGCGTGTACCCGCCGTAAAAGTGGAACGGCTCCTGGTGAAGCCCGGACCCAAGCGGCGCCGTAATGAAAACCAGCCCGCCGGGCTTCACGATCCGCGCCAACTCCCGAAGCGCCGATACCGGGTCCGGAACATGTTCAAAAACTTCCGTGCAAAGGACCGCGTCCACAGACCCATCCGCCAGCGGCAAAGCCGTGATGTCTGAAACGTAGTCAATCTGCCCGTACGAACCTTCCGCCCCCGACGCGAAGCCCTCGTACGCCTTGAAATCGTGCGTCTTGTAAGTGCAGTGCTTGAAAAGGCCGCGGTAGGGGCACGTTCCCGCCCCAACATCCAACACCACCGCGCCAGCCGGCACCGTGGCTGCCTTCGCTGCCACCCAGGCGTCCCGCTCCCGCCGGTTGAAGTCATGGATTTCCCCAATCGGAAGTGTCGAGGCACCACGGGACAAAATGGACAGGATATCGGGAGCGGAAGGCTGCTTAGTCATGGGCCGCAAGAAGCTCACACGTCGCGTCCACCGTGAAAAGGTGGTGGTTCTGCTGCGCACGCGTACCGTGCACGCGAAGCGTGACTGCTTCGTTGAGAATGTGGTGTTGCTTGTGGGACGAAAGCGTGCCGTCGGAAATCGCCGCCGACAGGCTGTACTCGCCGCTCTTCAGGATCGGCAGGACGCACGCAAAACGGACAATCGCCCGCGTTCCCGCTTCAAGACGCGGCAGCTTCGTCCCCAGGAAATGCGTGTTGAGGCCGAAGAGCAGGTTGCCCTTCCGGTCGAAAAGATCCGAGCAGAACGACGGCGCCTCCAAAGTCTCGGTCGCCTCAACATCGAGGAAAATCTCCAGATCCTCTCCCCCCTCAAAAAGCGTCGCGTTGCCCGACAGCCCGGAACGCCGCAAGGCGATGCGGCGCACACGCGCACCCCCGGCCCCCGTCCACGGTATATCATCGCACGCCACCCAGTGCAGGCCCTGAGGCGCCGGCGCCAGGCTCACCCGCCCCGCTGGCGTGCCAGCCGCCGCACCCGCCGGGCGCGAACGTGGCAGCTCCGCCTGCACGGCCTTGCCCTCTTCATTGGCCGCCGGCATCAGCCCGTAGCTCATGAAGTTTGAGTACTCCAGCGCTATCCGGCGCGGCTCCCCGTGGCGCAGCACCTTCCCGTCGTGCAACCAGAAGACCCGGTCACACAGGTTCACGATCGTCGAAAGATCGTGGGAGACGAGCATCAGGCTTGTACCGCGCGCCTTCAGCTCCTCCATCCGGCGGATGCATTTCATCGAAAAACGCATGTCCCCCACCGCAAGCGCTTCATCAACGATCAGGATGTCCGGCTCGACCGCCACCTGCACCGCAAACGCCAGACGCACCATCATGCCGCTCGAATACGTCTTTACCGGCTGCTCAAGAAATTCCCCAATGTCCGCAAACGCCGCGATCTCGTCGAACTTCGCGTCCGTCTGCGCCTTTGTCAGACCAAGAATCGCCGCGTTAAGGTAAACGTTCTCGCGCCCCGTGAACTCCGGGTTGAACCCAGACCCCAGCTCCAGCAGCGCCGCAACGCGCCCATTCAGCTCAACCGCGCCGGACGTCGGCTGCAGCGTGCCCGTCACCAATTGCAAGAGCGTGCTCTTGCCCGACCCGTTGCGCCCGATCACCCCCACAGACTCCCCTCGACGCAGCTCAATCGACACCCCGTCCAGCGCGAAAAAGTCGTGGTAGAGCGGCTGGGCACGGCGCTCAAACACCCCCCGCGCGAACGGCAAAACGTGCGCAAGCGTCTCAAGCACCAAGCCCCGGAACCGCGCCGCCGGGTCGCGCCAGATCCGGTACGCCTTCGTCAGACTGCCCACACGCAAGGCCGTCGACGACGCGGGCGCTGTGTTCTCCGGGTTAGATGACATCGGCGAATGCCCGTTTCATCGTTTGAAAACACACGTGACCGCACACAAAGAGCGCCACCGCAAAAACGTAGGCCCACGCGACCGCCGACCAATCCACCGGAAGATTCCAAAGCACGGCAAAACGCGTCTGCTCAATGAGCGCCGCAATCGGATTCCAGCGGAGGTAGCACAAAATCTCGGGCGGCACCTTGCTCATCGGGTAGAAGATGGCGCTGGCATACATCAGCACCAACGTCAGCACCCCCGTCACCTGCGCGATGTCCCGCAGGAAAACACCCACCGCAGACAGCAGCCAGGCCAACCCCAGGGCGATCAGCACCATCGGCAAAAGCAAAATTGGCAGCAGCGCCGCCGACCACGTCAGGCCATGTCCCAACGTCAGCACGCCCACAAGAACCAGCGACAGGCTGATCGTGAAGTGATACAGCGAGGCACCCACCGCCGCCACCGGAAGAATCTCCAACGGGAACACCACCTTCTTCACGAGATTCGGCTGCCCCGTGATAATGCCCGGGGCCGTCGCGATCACCTCGGAAATCAGGTTGAAAAACGTAAGGCTCAGGAAAATCCCAAGCGCATAGTCCATCCGTGTCTCACCGGGCACCGCGCCATACCGGCCATTGAAAATCACGCCGAACACGAACGTATAAACCGCCATCATCATCAGCGGATTCAGCAGCGACCACGTGATCCCGAGAAAGCTGCCGCGATGGCGCAAGTGGATGTTCCGGAGCGTAAATTGCCAGACCAGGTGCTTGTGCAGGACCAACGCACGCAACCCCGCACCGTGGCGAAACGGTGCGGCGGCGGAAACCCGGGTGTCCTGCATCGGCCTCATTGTCCTGCAACAAACCCCGCAACTACAGCGCCACGTTTTCCCAACCCTTCCGGCGCGTCACAAGCATGTCACAATGCTCGCGCTCCAGACCGTTCCCCAGAAGCGTCGCGTCGTCCGCCTGCACGAGGCGCCGGTTGTCGCCATCGACAAGGTAAATGGTGAAACCCGCAGCACGGATATCCGCCAGAAGCGCCACCGGGTCGTCGCCCGCCTTCCGGATGCCCCACGGCCAGAACTCCATCAGAAATTGCGTGCCCTCACCACACGACGCCGCAAACTGCCGCATACCCCGCCAGACCTTGTGCTCGTAGCCCTGCGTATCAATCTTGAACCAGTCGGGCTTCAGACTGCGCTGCCGCAGAAGCGAGTCCACGCTGTGCACCGCAATCGGAACCGTCTTGTCACGCCCATCCGCATTATAGAGCCGATGGTCCGCCTTGTTCAGATCGTTCAGGAACAGGACAGCCGTCCCGTCTTCCTCGCCAATCGCGCCCGGAACCACTTCCACGTTCTTGAATCCGTTGACCTCCAGCGACCGCCTGAAAATCGCAACATTCTCCGGACTCGGCTCGACCGAAAGAACCCGACCTTTCTCGCCCACCGTGCCAGCCGCAACCACCGAGTACAAACCGATGTTCGCCCCGATATCCATGAACGTCTGCCCGGGCTTGAGCTGCTTGACGAAGAAATCGAGGTTGAACGTCTCGTAGCACCCCAGCGCCAAATTCCCCGACACAATCGCATCCCGCCGGTTCAGCTCGAGCTGCACGCCGTGAATGCTGATACGCTCCGGAATGATGCAGCAAATCGCACGGTGCGCCAACTTGCGAAGCACACGCGGCTTCAGGACCACCGTGTAAATGAACGTGGCCACGGACGGGGGCAGCCAAAACAGAAGGCCTTTGCGCTTTTTCATTGGGTAAGGACCGTGAGTGATGCGAATCGTGTAGTTTGCGTCGCCTCCCGAAGCATCTCTTTCGGTCGGCGGAACCGCGTTCGGGGCCACGTCCGCTCGCGCGTGCGCTTCCGAATGGGCTCGTTAGGCTTTTGGAAATTCCGAAGCGCGGAGTTTAGGGCAGCGAGGGGGTTAGGCAAGCTTCGGCTAACTCCGGGCCGCAAAGGCAGTTTCCCTCCCCAACGCATTCTCCCCGCTCCCGGCTTGCAGGAAACCGGGCCGGACGCTAACCATGCGTGGGCCCTGGTTGGCACACCCGCCGGACGCGCGTAAACATCGCGCAGGCGAAAAAACGTGCCCACCTGCGGACCCTTTCCCGAAATGAAGCCTTCAGTGCAAGCGGCAAGTCGCTCGAACACAGCGGCAAACTTTTTCAGGCGCCTGGGCCAAAAGACCCGCGCCGCAGCCCAAACCGCATGGTCCGCGCCAAACCTGCGCCTCGTGACCCTGCTCTCGGTGTTCTTCTACCTCCTCCTCCCCTCTGTGCTCCCGCTCTACTTCCAGAGCGCCCCCCAGCCCATCGACTACTACCCGTCAGGACAACTCGGCCTGGATTACGTTGCCACCTATAAAGCCGCACAGACCCTTTTTGCAGGAAAACCCGTCTACGGCGCGGACTATGGCGACACCCGCCCCTACTCCTACCCGCCCCCGCACATCCTCCTCGCCGCCCCCTTTGCACCCTTCCCCTACGCCGTAAGCTTCCGCCTCTGGCAGGTGTTCTCCTGGGCGTGCCTCCTCGGCGCGGCCGCCCTCGCCTCCCGGCTCGTCGCGCAGCCCAAAGCATGCTTCGCCTGGCTCGTCCTGGTCTACGCATTGTCCTCGTTCACCTTCTTCCTGATGGAACGCGGACAAACCGACGCCGCCCTTCTCCTGCTCATCACCGCCTTCACCTACTTTTACGCAAAAGGCCGCTGGGCGTGGGCCGGCCTATTCCTGGCCCTCGCCGCCCTCACGAAGGTCACACCCGGCATCCTCGTGCTCATCCCCCTCGTCCGGCGCGATTGGCGCACCCTGCTCGCCTCAGCCGCAACCGCCGTCATCTGCGTCCTCGCAACAGGCTGGAGACAATGGCTCGCGTGGATCGACCAGCTCTATACCACCTACTCCGGCTACGCCCTCGGAAACAACGTCGACAATTCCCTCCACTACTACGTGTCCGCCGTGTTCGGCGAAGCCCCGGAAGCCCTCCTCGCCTACCGCGCCACCGGCGCCCTGCTCATCGTCGTCTCCGCCGCCCTCCTGCTCGTGGCACGCAAACGCGACGTCGTCATGGAAGTCGCCATCCTCTGCATCCTCTCCATGTTCGTCGCCCCCTGGACGGCAAATTACAAGCTCGTCATCCTGCTCTTCGCCTTCCTTTACCCCTTTTCCGAAGCAGGCCGCCAAGCCATCGCACGCTGGCCCCTCCGCGTCGGCGCCGCCTTCGCAATCGGCATGCTCCCCCTGTCCCCCTTCTTCAATGAGACCGTCCTGCGCCTCCCCTTCACCCTCCTGGCCAAACTCGCACCCGCAGGCACGCCCCTCTTCGACCCCCTCTACGCCGTCTGGGTGGACCGCCGCGCCTGCGTCGGCCTCGTCATCCTCCTCGGCCTCCTCATGTTCTCGCACCTGGCCACAGGCACCAACGCCAGCCCCCTGCCCACCTGGCGTGCGCGCACCCAAGGCGTCCTCGCCGGCATCTTTGGCCTCCTCATCCTCGGGCTGGGACTCGGCCTGCCGACCGCAAAAGTGCTCGCCGAATGGAACCGCCGCCACCTTTACGCAAAAGCCGTCGAAGCCTATGACGGCGCCCAGCGGGTGACGCCCTTCGCCCTGTTCCGGGGCTGCGCCGTCGAACGCATCGACGACAGCATCTTCCGCTTTGACCTTGTCTTCGAAGGCAACGGCACCCTCCGGAAAAACCTCCACGTGTTCCTCCACGCCGTGGAACATAACCCCAAAGGCGACATCGTTTACGGGCGCAATTTCATCCCAAGCATCATCTCCAGCGCCCTGCCCCAGGGAGGCCTCGTCGCCGTCACCACGGATTGCCCCCTCGTAAAAAACCCCCTCACCATCCGCGTCGGCTTCTTCGACCTTTCGAACGGCCGCGAATATGGGCGCCTTGAAATCGGCGAAATGGACTTCGGGGCCATCCCCCTCGGCGAAGTCAGGTTTTTCGGCCCTCCACCGCCGCGCTGAACCGGTGCGCGCACACCCCGCCCCCTTTGCGCCCCCAAAATTGGTGCTGGACCCCGACCGCCCGCTTGTCGAGATTTGAGCCGCTTTTGCCCTAACGACGCGAAGCGGGCCACCCGGCCCCCCTCGCACGCCTCGGGCAACGCCTTCCGCGAGCAAGAAAGAACCCTCGCTAAATCCTGGGACACGAAGTCATGAGCACTAAGCGCGCGTTGGTAGCGATCCCAACGTACAACGAGAGCGGTAATGTGGAACCACTGGCCCAGCGTATCCTTGCGCTGAAGCTCGACGCGGACGTGATGTTCATCGACGACAACTCGCCCGACGGCACCGGGAAAATCCTCGACCGCATCGCGGCTGAACATCCCCAGATCCAGGTCATGCACCGGCCCGGAAAACAAGGCATCGGGAGCGCCCACCGCGCGCCATCGAGTACGCCTACGCCAAAGGCTACGAGATGCTCCTGACCATGGACAGCGACTTCACCCATAACCCCGAAGACCTGCCCCGCCTCATCCAGGAAGCCGAAAACCATGACGTCGTCGTCGGCTCCCGCTTCAAAAAACTCGGGTCCCTCCCCGGCTGGAGCGCCTACCGCCGCTTCATGACCATCGGCGGCCACGTCCTCACCCGCACCACCCTCGGCCTCCCCTATGACGCCAGCGGCGCCCTCCGCCTTTACCGCCTCAAAGTCATCCCCAAGGACGTCTTCGACCTCGTCCAGACCAACGGCTACGACTTTTTCTTGGAGTCCCTTTTCGTCCTCCACCGCAACAGCTTCCGCATCGGCGAGCTCCCCATCGTCCTCCCGGCCCGCACCTACGGAACCTCAAAAATGCAGCTCCGGGACGCCCTGCGCAGCGCCTTCCGCTGCTTCGCCCTCGGCTTCGAAAACCTCCGCCGCCCGGAACGCTTCATGCGCGTCCGCGCAGACTTCACCATCAACCCCAAACTCGTGGACCCGCAGGACTGGGACGAGTATTGGGCCGCGAAAAGCCACCCCATCGGCTCAGCCTACGACATCGTCGCCGCCATCTACCGGCAAGGCGTGATCAAACGCCACCTCCACCGCCATATCCGTCGCCACTTCAAGGAAAGCGCAAGCCTCCTCCACGCCGGCTGCGGAAGCGGTCAGGTCGACGTTGACCTCCAACGCGAAATGGCCATCACCGGCCTCGACATCTCCGCGGAAGCCCTGAAACAGTACGGGCGCAACAACCCCCGCGCCACACCCTGCCACGGTGATATCTACAACATCCCCGTAAAGGACAAGTCCTTCGACGGCGTCTATAACCTCGGCGTCATGGAGCACTTCACGCTCGAGGAAATCGAGAAGATCCTCAACGAGTTCCGCCGCGTCATCAAAGACGACGGTCGCCTCGTCCTCTTCTGGCCCCACCGGTTTGCCCCCAGCGTCTGGTTCCTCAAGACCGTGCGCGCCGTCCTCAAGCTCTTCGTCAAGAGCCCCCCCACCTTCCACCCGCCCGAAATCACCTACTGCACCGGCGCGTCCTTCTGCCGCAAGGTTCTCGAACGCAGTGGGCTCGAACTCGAAAGCTACACCTACGAGTGGAAAGACCTCTATATCCAGGCCGTCGTCGTCGCCCGACTCCCCAGGAAACCCGCCAAAACCACCGTGGAACCCACCAACGCGGCCGCTTGCACCCGCTAGAGCGGTCCTGCTTCAGGTAGTCGCACGAAGCGGCCTGCCTTTTCCCTCCGCGCCGACGCGAGGCTGGGGCGTCCACGCTCGCCGCAGCGTCGGCGCATGCGACAGCTTGAAATGGAACT
>CAZQIE010000022.1:2292-37179 GCA_964593675.1 uncultured Opitutales bacterium | reverse complement strand
CTTCAAACAGCTCGGTCACAATCTGTACAGTCTAAAATGTCGATTGGCCCTAGGCCAAGCGCGAACGCGCGATCCGTCCGTCCCGGGTTCACGCGCGGAACAGATTCCCGCGCGCCAGGCCAAATGGCCCTTACCACCCTGGGGGTCGGACCGGGGCCGCCCCTATCCCTTTAGGTTTGCGTTCGAGGCTCCGAATGGTAAGCATTCGGCGCAAAGTGTGCAAAGTCTCCCAGCTTTGGGGGACGACAACGGCATGTTCGCCATGAACCCACACAAAGACGGTATCGAGGCGGTAGCCACCGCCACGGCCACGCCCCTCGCCGGGGCTGGCGCCGCTGTTGCCAAGCCCGAATCACACGATGCGGACCTGGCGCTGGTTCAGCGCGTGCAGTGCGGAGACGTCGCGGCCTTTGACCAGCTCATCCTCAAGTACCGCGAACGGCTGTACCACGTTGTCTACAACCTGACCTCGAACCGCGAGGATGCCGCCGACCTTACGCAGGACGCCTTTATCCGCGCCTTCCGCGGCATCCACCAGTTCAAAGGCACGTCCAGTTTTTACACGTGGCTGTACCGCATCGCGGTGAACCACACCCTCACCCACCTGAAGAAGGCCCGCCTGCGCCGGTTCTTCTCGCTGGAGAAGCTGGATGAGGAAGTCAGCCAGTCGGAAATCGTTGATATTCTGGCGGCTAAGACCCGCACGGACAAGCCCGCCCTCGTAAAGGAGCTCCAGGAAAAATTGAACGAAGCGCTCCAAACTTTGTCACATAAGCATAGAACTGTCGTCATTCTTTTCGAAATCGAAGGCCTGAGCCATCAAGAGATCGCTGAAATCATGGAATGCTCGGAAGGCACGGTGCGGTCCCGACTGCACTACGCCAAACAGCAGCTCCAAAATTACCTGAAGGACTACGTCGGTTAACCGGCCCCGCAAGGGCGCCCTCCATACACCATCACCCGATGCAGGAAAAGCAACAGACTCCCCTTCGCAAGGTAAGCGTGGAAGACCTTCTCCAGTTGAAGCGGCATGAACGCCCTTCACCGGAATTCTGGAACCAGTTCGACCGCCAGCTCCGGGAGAAGCAACTCCGGGCGCTGGTAAAGCGTGAGCCCTGGTACGTCCGCTGGGTCGCGGCGGTATCCACCCGCCTGAATCCCGCCGTGCCCGTCACCGCGGCTGCCGTCATGGTTATGGCGATGTTCCTGCCGGAGCAGCGCCAGCAGGCAGACGCTACGACGTACGCCACCGGGAGCTCGGCCGTTGCCTCGCGCCGCGCGACGTATGGCGAGACGTTCCAGAGCGCCCAGTCCGAGCAATCGGGCCTGCCTCAGGACGCCGCCACACTCTACGCCCGGCAGGAGCTTGCGATGCCCGTCGTCAACACCCCCAGCTACACCAAGGTGCCGGCAGCGGAAACGATGAGCCTGAGCGCCGATAACGTCCGCTTTGTCTCGAGCTCGCTCGACACCGAGAGTTATGCCGCCCGCTCGAACGGGCACGTGTACTAGACATGGCTGCCCCGTCTAACATCGCCCGCCTGAAGGGGGCCTTGGGCTGTTTTGCCCTCGCGGTTTTTTTTTACCCGCTTGCCTGAACGCGCAGTCTGGTGACTTCCTGAGTCTCCAGCGCCGGACGGTTGAAGTTTTTGCGGAGAACCGGCAAGCGGTCGTCAAGGTATACGCGGCAGTGCCGCCCAACCCGGCGGACGGCCCCTCTGGGCGGACCCTCCTTTTCGTTGGCACGGGTTTTTTCGTGACCCGGGAAGGCCACGTCCTCACGAACGCGAACATCACGGGCGGGGCCGATCGCGTCTGGGTGGAGCATGACGGCGTTGCCTATGCCGCGCAGCCGCTCGGCAACGACCCGGTTTCCAACCTCGCGCTGATCCAACTGACGACGCTTCCCAAGAAGTTCAGCTTCCTGCGGACAGGCGACGCCACGGACCTCGCTCCCATGGGCTCCTTCCTCGAGTCCATCGGCTGCGAACTCGGCCAGGACCCCGGACCATCTCTCGGCATTGTCACGGGCTGGAACACGAACTACGGCGAACGCGCCCTCCCCACCACCTACCTGAGGACCGACATTGCCAGCGACGGCGGTGAAGGCGGCTCCCCGGTCTTCGACCTGAACGGCCGCTTCGTGGGCCTCATGGTGGCGTCCCTTCCCGAAATACGCTCGTCGTTCGTCCTGCCCGCGAAGGCCGTTCAGCGCGTGCTGGATGACCTCATGTCCTCCGGGCACGTGAGCTACGGCTACCTTGGGATACAGACGCGCGAGCGTGCGGACCCCAAGACGGGCCGGCGCGTCTTTGTCGAAGGCGTGGAACCCAAGAGCCCCGCGGACACCGCCGGCATAAAACCGGGAGACATCCTGACCGCGATTGGCAACACGCCCATCCGTGGGGACGAAGATCTGCGCAATGCCACGTTCTTCACCCGGCCTGGCATCTTCCTGACGCTCCACATCCGCCGTGGCGATCAGGACCTCGACCTGCCGCTACGGGTAGGCATGCGCCTGGAAGACCTTGCCCCCAAGGCCCAAACGAACGGCAAGGACACGGCCCCCCGCAAGGACGCCAAGGCGGATACCCAGTCGGACACCCCGGCCGAAGCCACGCCCAAGCCGATGCCCGCGTTTTCCGGACCTCAGCCGTCACCCGCCCCCGCCCGCGGCGGCGCGGCCGCCCGCTAGCTCGTCTGGCGCACACTCCGTGACTTGCGGTCGCGGGGTTTTCCACGCTCAGTGGCACCATGGCCGTCCACACCCAGAACCTCTCCGTCCGCACCCGAAGCCAAGGCACCTTTGAGATCACCGACGACGTCGCTTCGGTCGTCTCGGCAAGCGGGGTGACGCACGGCATCGTCACCGTGTTTTGCCAGCACACGAGTTGCAGCCTGGTCATCATGGAGAACGCAGATCCGTCCGCCCGGCACGACCTGCACTACTTCATGAACAAACTCGTGCCCGAAAATGACCCCAACTTCGAGCACACCATGGAAGGCCCGGACGACATGCCCAGTCACATCAAGATGGCCCTCACCCGCACCTCCGAGACCATCCCCATTCTTGGCGGGCGCATGGCGCTCGGCACGTGGCAGGGCATCTTCCTATGGGAACACCGGCGCGCCCCCCACTCCCGGCGCATCATCGTCACCTGCCTTGGTGAATAGGGCGGCTCCGCCCCCCTGCAACCGTGGTGACTGCCACCGCCGGGTGGGACCGCAGCCTGCGAGCGGGAGCCCCCAAAGAGGTGCGACATCGCTGCGGGAAAAGGTTGCGCAGACGCGGACGAAGCGTTGCGATAATGCCGACTCTCTTCCGATGATAGCGCAGTCTTCTGCCAGAACCCCAGCCTTTTGCCGAACGCCCCTCACCGTGGCGCTCCTGCTGCTCGCGCTTTTCGCGTGCACCGGCTGCGATTCCTCTGGCGGCGTCCAACTGCTGCCTGAAACGGAAGAAAAATACTACCAGCGCGCCCAGCAGTGGTTGCGCGAAGGGCGGGATCAGGAAGCCCTCAACGCCTTTCTGAAGGTCATCGAAAAGCGTTCCGAAGCTCCGGAAAGCCATCTGGAAGCGGGCCGCATCTACCTGCAGCAGGTCAAGGACCCCATCGCCGCCATATACCACTTTAGGAAATACCTGGAGCTCAAGCCGGACTCCCCGCAGGCGCCGCCCGTGCGCCAGATGATCGAAACGGCGATGAAGGAATTCGCCCGCAAGCTCCCCGGAGACCCTTTCCATGGCGACGTGGACCGCATGGACATGACGGAGATGATCAAGAAGCTTCAGGATGAGAATCTGGACCTGAAGAACCAGCTTGCCGCCTCGAAGCAGCGCATCGCGCAGCTCGAGCGCTCGGCAGGTATCGTCGTGAGCTCGTCCGGCTCGGTTGTCGCCACGCCACGCAACCAGCCGCAGCGAACAGCCCCCGGCGCCCCCTTGATCAACGTGGGTCCTGCCACCCAGCAACGGACGCCCGCGCCCGCCGCCCCGGCCGGCCGCACGTATACGGTCGAAGCCGGCGACACGCTGAGCAAGATCAGCACGAAGGTTTACGGCAACCCCGCACGGTGGAACGACATCTTCCAGGCCAACCGCGACCAGTTGCCAACGCCCCACTCGCTCAAAGTCGGCCAGCAGTTGAAAGTGCCCTGATCCGGGCGCACATTTCGCGTAAGTTCGGAAGCCGACCAGCCCGAACCGGCTCCACAACGCAGCCCCCCGCCTGACCGGGCGCGCAGGCCATGACTTACTTCGACTTCAACGCCACGACCCCGCTCTCCGCTCCCGCCCGCGAGGCGTGCCTCCGCGCCGTTGATGACGCCTGGCAAAATCCGTCGAGCCCACATCGCGCCGGAGCCCGTGTCCATGCGCTTCTTGAAGCGGCACGCGAACGCCTCGCCGAGCTCCTCGGCTGCGCACCCACGGAAATTGTTTTCACTTCCGGCGCAACCGAAGGCAACAACGCCGTCCTCGCGCACGCGCGCTGCATCGGGGGCGCCGCCGCGAGCGTGGCATACTCCGCGGTCGAACACCCGTGCGTGCGTGCCGCGGCTGAAGCATCTTTTGCCACGGGCAACCGCACCATAATCCCCGTTTCCCGCGATGGTGTGGTTGACCTCGCGGCGCTCGAAGGGTTGCTGGGAAGGGCACGGCCAACCCTGGTGTCGGTCATGGCCGCGAATAATGAGACCGGCGCGCTCCAGCCCTGGCGGGAAGCCCAGGCGCTCTGCGCGCGCCACGGCGTGCTCTTTCACTGCGACGCTGCGCAATGGCTCGGCAAGCTTCCTGCGGCCGGCCTGGGCACCTGCGATTTTCTCACCGGGTGTGCGCACAAGTTCGGCGGTCCCAAAGGCGTGGGCTTCCTGAAGATCACGGAACGCGCCGGGTCTTTCCGCAGCCTGCTCGGCGGCGAACAGGAACACGGGCACCGCGCGGGAACCGAGAACTTCCCCGGCATCGCCGCCATGCTCGCAGCCCTGGAATCCCACGAAACCGGGCCGGCATCGCAGGCCGCGCCACAGGCCGCACGTGACCGCTTCCTCACCGAGCTCCAAGCCCGGATCCCCGGCACCCGCGTCGTCGCACAGCGTGTTCCGCGTCTCTGGAACACCGCGTTCCTGATCCTGCCCCGCCACGCTAACACGCGCTGGGTCTCAAAGCTCGACAAGCTCGGCTTTGCGGTCTCCACGGGCTCGGCCTGCGCCGCGGGAAAGGAAGAGGACTCCACCGTGCTCGGGGCGATGGGTTACACCGCCGATGAGGTCCGGCGCGCCGTCCGCGTCAGCGGCGGCTGGTCCACCACCGATGCGGAATGGGAGGCCCTTGCCACAGCGTTCCTCCAGACATGGACCGCCTTGGAGGCCGCTTCCGGTGCGGGCTCAACAGCCGCGACCATAATCGTCCCGTAGAGTCCGTCACGCTGACGCAACGCGAGCTACCAGGTCCACCACAGCACGCCGCCCGTTGCCGAGGCTACGGCAATCAGCACGGCGACCAGCGTGGTGAGACGTTTCCGCGGGTCGTCGTCCTGCACCAGCTTGAGCGAGTAGGAACGCCGGGCTGTGAGCGGGAAGCGGCCGATCCGCGTGAGATTGCGCGCGAGCGCGAACGACAGCCGCATGCGGCCATTGATCGCCCAGCCGCAGGCCTCCAAAACCATTCCCAGGTCACGCGCGTGGAGTCGGAATGCCGCGAGAATCACGGAAGGGACAACGACAAGTGTGAGCAGTAGCACCGCACCGTAAATCGCCTGCGATGTGTTTATTTTTGCGAGCGTGCTTGTGATGAACGCGAACGACGAGCTCAACGCCGCCACCGCGACACCACCGCCCGCCAGGATGCCCCCCATCCCGGCCCCAGCCTGGCTCGCAACGGCCTGCGCCTGCACCTGCGTCGGCGCCTGCGGCACCTGTTTCCCGAACTGGTTGAACCCCTCGTCCACGCTCGTTTGCAGTGCCTTCTGCCGCGTAGCCGTGAGTTTCTGGAACTGGTCCGAAATCACCTGCCCAAAGGTCTTGAACGGCGCGACCGTCGCCTCCATCAGGCTGATCGGGTTCCGGAGCAGTTGCACAACCGTGGCGTCCCAGTCGCGCCCCTGCCGGTCGTAAAAGATCCCGTTTTTTCCCTCGGTGATGCGCCGCACCTCGCCCGCCGTGAGCGCCGCGCAGACCACGCGGTTCGGCTCACCGGCACGGCGCAGCTCGCAGTACAGCAGGAAAATCCCACTCTTCGCGGCGAGCGCGGCGTGCTTCGCCCGATCATGCACGGTGACGCACAGGTGCATCGCGCAGCCCTCCATGATCAGCGTGCCCGCCTGGAAAATCGCTGTCTCGTCGCGCCCGTAGAAGGCCGGCATTGCGACGAAATTGTTCACGAGCGTGAAGAGGTCGCGGTGGTAGCGCAGCAGGCGCTCGAGCTCCGTCACGGCGTTGAGCTCTTTCGATATCGCAAGGTCCTGCAGGATGAGCGCCTGAATCTTCACGCGCTCCGTACCGGCGGCCAGCGCCGTTACCCGCTCCACGCCCAGCTTCTCGACCTCAGCCCCCTTCTTGCGCGCC
Source organism: uncultured Opitutales bacterium (assembly GCA_964593675.1). GTDB lineage: Bacteria > Verrucomicrobiota > Verrucomicrobiia > Opitutales > CAZQIE01 > CAZQIE01. The sequence continues at coordinate 30,615 of CAZQIE010000022.1, read as the reverse complement.
AGCCACTCGCCATACGGGGCAAGCGCCGCCTTTACCCGCTCCCAGTCTTCGAGCGTGAGCGAAGCGGCATCGGACCCAAGAAGCGGCACAAGCACGCGCTGCCGCAATGCCGCGAGCCCCGCCGAAAACGCCGGGTTTACAGGCCCAGAGAGGTCCAGGACGCCGTCGGCGCGGACGGGCGCAACGGGCATGCGTGTGAGGATCGGGGAAAGGTCGGGCTCAAACGCGGGCTTGTCCGGCGGCGCCAGCAAGGCTGCCGCGGCGCGCGGATCGTAAGCGGAGAGCCGCGCCTGCGTGAACCAGCTATCCATCGCCGTGCAGACCGCTTGCAGCGCGGCATGGGCGGCGGCGGTGCCGTCGGCCCCGAGGGGCAGAATCTTCGGGTTTTCCTGCCCCGGCGCCGGGTGCGCCTCCGCCCACCAGCCCGCGTAGGCGTCCACCGCCTTGAAAAATGACTCCAGAAGCTTTTGGTCAACGCCGACATCGCCTCCACGCTCAGGCACGCCACCGAGCGTCTTTATAATGTCCTCCAGCGCCGCCTTCGTCGCGGCATCCTCCCCGGCCTCGACGGGGATGACGCCATCGCCATTGCTCTGCACCTGCGCGTAAATTTTCGGGACGTCCATCACGTCCGCCAGCGCGATTTCCTGGGCGTCCGGCTTGCCGAGGTTCAGCAGCACGCGCCGTGCGGATTCCAGCACGCGGGCCCCGTCTGGGTCGGCCGCATTGATCTGGTCCAGCCGCACCGTGGAGGTCCCCTGCGTCAGCGCTGAAGTGTCGCGCAGGACGCGCAAGAGCCAGCGAGAGGCCTCGATGATCTCGGGACATCGGATCCGCCCGTCCTTGTCCGAGTCCATCAGTTGCAGGGTCCGCTCGTCGTATTCCAGCCCCTTTGTGGGACAACTCGAGGCCACCCACAAGGTCTGGTCGATGAACGGCAGCAGCCGCAGGTCCTCGGCAGTCTCGAGGACGAGCTGGCTGAATCCTCCGGCGCGAAAATAGCGGACGGGCGGGAGGCTGCGCGTGGGAGCGACGGGCTGTAACATGCGCGCGATTATTGCCAAGCCCTCCGCAACTTTGCAATACGCGTGCCACGCACGGCGTGGGCCGATTCTGTTCCGCTTCACGGTGGGGCAATGCCGCTGCGCTTCCCCGCGGGTTTCCACGCACGGCGTGGGCCGATTCTGTTCCGCTGCACCGCGGGGCGCTGCCGCTGCGCTTCCCCGCGGGTTTCCACGCACAGCGTGGCCTGGCCGGGGAAACAGCAAGGCCGCCCCCGTCTCCGGAAGGCGGCCTCTGCGGTTCAGTGCCCGACTGCGCGCTTACTTTGCCGGCGCACCGACATAGCCGAGGCTCGCGGCCGTGCGGTCGACGCCCGCGGGATCTTCAAGCAGGTCCGCAATCGCGTCCCAACGCCCCTGCGTGAGCGCCTCCTTTGCCGCCTTCGGCAGCGCAGCCTTGAAGCTCTTGCCCGCGCACGTGACGCACTCATTCGCCACGTCCACCACGACCTCCGCCTGCGGATTGGCCGTCACCAGCGCGCCGAGCGCCTCGCGGTCGGTCGCGGACATTGTGACGCACGGCATGCCGAGCGTCGTGCAGTTGCCGAAGAAGATTTCGGCAAAGCTGCCTGCGACAATCGCCTTCAGGCCGAAGCGCTTCAGCGATTGCGGCGCGTGCTCGCGCGAGCTTCCGCAACCGAAGTTCGACCCCGAGATCAGGATCGACGCGCCGTTGAAGCGCGGGTCGTTCAGCGGGTGCGGCTTGTCCTTGCCGTCTTCGGTCTTGCGCTCGTCGTAAAACGCAAACTCACCCAGACCGTCGAACGTCACGCACTTCATGAAGCGCGCGGGGATGATCCGGTCCGTGTCGATATCGTCGCCCGGCACATACACGCCGCGACCGGCGACCTTGGTAATCTTGTCGAGAGCCATGTCTCAAATTTCTCCAGTTCAGGTTAGCGGGCGGCGGCCGTGAGGCCGAAAACTTCGCGGGCGTCGGCGATCTCGCCGGCCACCGCGGCGGCGGCCACCATGAGCGGGCTCATGAGGACCGTGCGGCCTGTCGGGCTGCCCTGGCGGCCCTTGAAATTGCGGTTGCTCGAGCTTGCGCAGAGCTGGTCGCCCACGAGTTTGTCGGGGTTCATGGCGAGGCACATCGAGCAGCCCGCGTTGCGCCACTCAAAACCGGCCTCGCGGAACACCTTGTCCAAGCCTTCCTTCTCGGCCTGGATTGCCACGATCTGCGAGCCCGGCACGCAAATGGCCTTCACGCCGGCCTTCACTTTGTGGCCCTTGATGAACTTCGCCACCTCGCGCAGGTCGCTCAGGCGGCCGTTCGTGCAGCTTCCCAGGAACGCCACGTCCACTTTCGTGCCCTTGATCGGCTGACCGGGCTTGAGCTTCATGTAAGCATATGCTTCCACCGCGACCGGACGGTCCTTTTCGGGGACCTCGTCCACCACGGGGAGCTTCTCATCAATAAACACCGCCTGCCCGGGGTTGATGCCCCATGTCACCGTCGGCGCAATGTCCTCGGCGCGGAAGTTTACGACCTTGTCGTACTTGCACCCAGGGTCGGACGCGAAGCTCTTCCAGCGGGTGACGGCCTTTTCCCACTCCGCGCCCTTGGGCGCGTACGGGCGGTTGCGCAGGTATTCGAACGTCGTGTCGTCCGGGTTGACGTAGCCGCAGCGTGCGCCGCCTTCGATGGCCATGTTGCACACGGTCATGCGCTCTTCCATCGTGAAGCGGTCGAACACGTCTCCGCCGAACTCGTAGGCGAAGCCGAGGCCGCCATTCACGCCGAGGTTGCGGATGATGTGCAGGATGACGTCCTTCGCGTAGACGCCCGGCATCAGCTTGCCGGTCACGTTGATGCGGCAGACCTTCATCGGGCTCAGCGCCATCGTCTGCGTGGCGAGCACGTCGCGCACCTGGCTCGTGCCGATGCCGAACGCGATCGCGCCGAAAGCGCCGTGCGTGGATGTGTGCGAGTCGCCACAGGCGATTGTCATGCCCGGCTGCGTGATCCCCTGCTCCGGCCCCACGATGTGGACGACGCCCTGGGCGCCCGTGGGCAGGTCAAAAAACTTGATGCCGAACTCCGCGCAGTTGCGCCGGAGCTCCTTGATCATGGCGTCCGCGAGCGGGTCCGAGAAAGGCTCCCGGTTTTCGTCGGTGGGCACAATGTGGTCCACCGTTGCAAACGTGCGGTGCGGGTAGCGCACCTTCAGGCCGAGGTCCCGGAGCATGCCGAACGCCTGCGGGCTCGTGACCTCGTGGATGAGGTGCGTGCCGATGAACAACTGGGTCTGCCCGTTCGGCAACTTTCGCACCGAATGCGCTTCCCACACTTTCTCGAATAACGTCTTGGCCATGTCGTGTCCTTCTTCCCCGTGTCCTGGCGGTCAGGCGCGCCCCTGCGGCACTCGCAGGCGACGTACGCGGCGGCTCTCCCACGGTCCATGGGGGAAGACGCAGGAATATCCCCGTCCCACCCGCCGGCGTCAAGTCTCAACCCTATCTCAACAAGCGGCTGGGCTTGCCACCCACCCCCGTCTGCACCATCTTAGGCCCGTCATCCCATGAAACCCACGCATTACGATTTCATCAGCATCGGTGGCGGGAGTGCCGGGTATGCCGGCGCGCGCACAGCCCGGCAGTACGTGCCGCGCGTGGCGGTAGTGGATGGCGCAAAGCCCTTGGGCGGGCTCTGCATCCTGCGCGGCTGCATGCCTTCCAAGACCCTCCTTTATTCCGCCGAAGTCCTGCATCACGCTAAGCAGGCGCGCGCACTCGGCCTCCGCATCCCTGAGGCGGCTGTGGACATGCCGGCGCTTCAGGCGAGAAAGAAGCGCGTGATCGGCGAGTTCCAGCAGTTCCGCGAGGAACAGCTCACGTCCGACCGTTTTACCCTTTACCGCAGCCCCGCCCGCTTTACCGGCGCCAATGAGCTGACGTTGCAGGACGGCACCCGGCTCACGGCCGACCGCTTCCTCATTGCCACCGGCTCCTCCGTAAACGTGCCGCCCGTCGAAGGCCTCGCACAGACCCCGTTCCTTACAAGCGACGACGTCCTGAGCCTGGAACGCGTGCCGGAGTCCGTGGTCGTACTCGGGGGTGGCGTGGTCGCCTGCGAACTCGGCCAATTCCTGGCCCGCGCCGGCGCAAAGGTCACGCTCATCCAGCGCGGCCCGCACATCCTGCACCAGCTCTCGCCCGAGGCCGCGCTCGTCGTCGCGGAAGCGCTGCGGGAAGAAGGCATTGACGTCCTCACCGGCACGCACCTGCGCCAGGTGCGCAAGACTGCGACGGGCGTCGCCGTCGTCTTCGAGCACGAAGGCCGCCAGCTTGTCCGCGAAGCCGAAGCCCTCTTCAACGCCATGGGCCGCGTCCCGGAGACCGCAGGCCTGAACCTCGCCGCCGCGGGCGTGGAGACCCGGGGTCCCGGGCAGATTGTTACCCGCGCTTTCCAGCAGACCAGCAACCCGGCGATCTATGCGGCGGGGGATTGCTGCGGTCCCCACGAGATCGTGCATGTCGCCATCATGCAGGCAGAAACGGCCGCGCGCCATGCCTGCGGCAAAGCCTCCGAGCCCGTCCCGTACGACACCCTCACCAGCGTCGTCTTCACCGATCCGCAGGTCGGCATCGTCGGCCTTTCCGAAGCGGAACTGAAGCGCCGGGGCGTGGCCTACCACGCCGCGAAGCACCCCTTTAACGACCACGGCAAGAGCATCCTCATGGAGGCTCCGCATGGGTATGTAAAGGTCCTTGCCCGCCAGGCAGACGGCCGCATCCTGGGCGCGGAGTGCGTAGGACGCGACGCCTCCGAACTCATCCACACCCTCGCCGTCGCCGTCAGCCTCGGCGCCACCGTTTTCGACCTCCTCAAGGTCCACTGGTACCACCCCACCCTCGCGGAAATCTGGACTTACCCGCTTGAGGAAATCGCGGACGCCGTGCGCCCACCCGTCAAATAACCGGGCACGTCCGATTCGGCTCTAACGGTACAAAGGCGCCTGTTTTTGGTTGGCGAATCGAGCGGCTGAGGCTAAGAAATCCGCCTCATGAGTCAGATGCCGCCGCGCATTTTTTTGTCGCCCCCGGACGTTGGCCAACTGGAACAGGAGTTCGTTGCCGAAGCGTTCCGCACGAACTGGATCGCGCCCATCGGCCCCCACGTTGACGCGTTTGAGAAGGAATTCGCGACGCTCGTCGGCGCGACTCACGCCGTCGCCCTGTCCTCGGGAACTGCCGGCATCCACCTTGCACTGCGCCTCCTTGGCGTGGGCCCCGGTGACGAGGTTTTCTGTTCGTCCCTGACCTTCATCGCCTCCGCCAGTCCCATCCTTTACCAAGGCGCCACCCCCGTTTTCCTCGATTCCGACGAGGCGACGTGGAACCTCGACCCGAACGTCCTCGCCGACGCCCTCAAGGAGCGCGCTGCCGCAGGCCGCCTGCCCAAAGCCCTCGTTGCCGTTGACCTCTACGGCCAGTGCGCGGACCTCGACCCGATTTCAGAACTCTGCAACCGCCATGGCGTCGCCCTTGTGGAAGACGCCGCCGAGGCGCTCGGTGCGACGTACAAAGGCCGGCACGCGGGCTCGTACGGCCAGTGCGGGATTTTTTCCTTCAACGGGAACAAGATCATCACCACCTCCGGGGGCGGTATGCTCGTTACCGAGGACGGCGCGTTCGCGCAAAAGGCGCGCTTCCTGGCCACGCAGGCCCGCGACCCCGCCCCCCACTACGAGCACAGCACCGTCGGCTACAATTACCGCCTGAGCAACGTGCTCGCCGGTATCGGGCGGGGCCAGATCCGCTCCCTTGAACGGCGCGTGGAGCGTCGCAGGGCGAACTTCGACTACTACAAGAAGCACCTCGGCCACCTCCCCTACCTCCATTTCATGCCGGAGGCCCCCTTTGGTCGCGCCACCCGCTGGCTCACGTGCTTCACACTGGATGCCAACTCCCCGCGCACGCCCGAACAGCTGCGCGTGGCGCTGGAAAAGGAAAACATCGAGTCGCGGCCCGTCTGGAAGCCCCTCCACCTCCAGCCCGCACTTCGCCAGTACCCGATGTATGGCGGCTCTGTCAGCGAACGCCTCTTCACGCACGGTCTCTGCGTGCCCTCGGGCTCGAACCTGACGGACGCGGACCTTGAGCGCGTCGTCGGCATCCTCAGGCGCGAACTCGGCGCTTAGCCGCTGAGTGCCCCCGCCTGACAAGCCTCTCACCCCTTCCCTATCCCCATGTTCAAGAATATTGAAGCGTACCGAGCCCGCATTGCCCTGCTTAACATAGCGCTCAAAGAGCGCATCTGGGGCGATTCGATCCCCCTGAAGATGTCGGTCTATGCCGCGCCCGACCGCGTCCCGTTTGCCCAGGCGAAGAAGGGGACCTACAAGCCTGCAAAAGAAGGCGAAGTTTACGAGCCCCTTTGGGCCACGTTCTGGTTCCGCGTCGAGGCCACCATACCTCCGGCCTGGAAAGGCCGCGAGGTGCACCTGTTTTTCTCGAACCAGGCCGAAAGCCTCGTCTTTACAGAAGACGGCACGCCCATCCAAGGGCTCACCTCGGCAGACTGGGCGCCGAAGGACATCCGCTCGAACCTGCGCGTTACCGAGCGCGCAAAGGGCGGCGAGCGCGTCGTGTATTACATCGAGTCGGCCTGCAACCCGCTCGGCGGTGCCGGCCTGCATCCGGATAAGCGTCTCAACAAGTTCACCCTCGCGAAGGCCCAGCTCCTTTGCCTGAACCGCGAAGCCAACGAGCTGTCCCTCCGGTGTGACGCGATGACCATGCTCGCGGAACAGCTTCCCGAGGACCACCCGCTGCGCAAGAAAGCCATTTTCGCGGGACAGGAAATCGCGAAGGTGTGCGACCCGGCGGACCCGGCCACCTATGCCGCCGCCATCGCGGCCGCGAATGCCTTCTTTGAGGAAAACCGGGCGTCCTCACGCTTCACGCTCTCCGCAATCGGCCACGCCCACATCGACACCGCGTGGCTCTGGCCGCTGGCCGAAACCAAGCGCAAGTGCGCGCGCACGTTCTCGTCGGCCGTCCGCATGATGGCCCGCTATCCCGAGTACAAGTTCGCGTGCTCGCAGGCGCAGCAGCTCGCCTGGATAAAGGAGCTCCATCCCGCCCTTTTTTCGGAAATCAAGAAGCGCACGAAGAAAGGCCAGTTCTGCCCGGTCGGCGGCACCTGGATTGAGCCCGACTGCAACATGCCGTCCGGCGAAAGCTTTGTGCGCCAGTTCCTGCTGGGCCAGCGCTTCTTCGAGCGCGAGTTCGGCGAACGCTGCCGCGTGTTCTGGAACCCCGACGTTTTTGGCTACTCCGCCGCAATGCCCCAAATCATGAAGCAGGCGGGCATCGACTACTTCCTCACGCAAAAGCTCTCGTGGAACGACACCAACAAGCCGGCTTCCTGCACGTTCCTGTGGGAAGGCATCGACGGCACACGCGTTCTTACGCACTTCCCGCCCTCGGACACCTACAACGCGAACATCCACGCCAAGGAAGTCCTCAACAGCCTGATCAAGCACAAGGACATTGAGCGGGCGACCGACGCCTACATCCTCTACGGCCACGGCGACGGTGGCGGCGGCCCCACGGAAGACATGGTCGAGCGCATCGCGCTGTTCAGCGAACTCGAAGGATTCCCCAAAATCGAAAATCGCGGACCGACCGAGTTCTTCGAACGCTGTGACGCGGGCACGAAGGACCCCGTCGTCTGGAGCGGCGAACTGTATTTCGAGATGCACCGCGGGACTTACACGTCCCAGGCCGCGAACAAGCGCGACAACCGCCGCAGCGAGGAACTGCTCCATGATGTCGAGCTCCTTGCGGCCGTCGCCCAGAGCCGCAACGCCGGCAACTACCCCCACGCCGAACTCACACGCCTCTGGGAGCTCGTTTGCCTCAACCAGTTCCACGACATCATCCCCGGTTCGTCCATCCAGGAAGTTTACGTGGATTCCGCGAAGGACTACGCCGACATTCTTGGCAGCGCTAAGAACCTGCGCGGCGACGCGCTCAAGGCGCTGGGCTTTGGCACAAACGGCAAAGGCCGCCATGTCGCCGCGATCAACACGCTCTGGACGCCCCGCCGCGAGGTCGTCCAGCTCCAGGACGGCCCGGCCTTCGTCGAGACCCCCGCCATGGGCTACCGCATCAGCCCGGTAGTGCGGGAGACGTCCGACCCCGTGCGCGTGGAGCAGAAGCGCGGCAAGTGCATCCTTGAGAACAGCCTCGTTCGCGCCGAACTCGACGAGCGCGGCCGCCTCGTCCGCTTCTACGACAAGCGCAACCAGCGCGAGGCCCTTGCGCCGGGCGCCTTGGGCAATCAGCACGTCATGTTCGTGGACCAGCCGACCTTCTGGGAAGCCTGGGACATCGACATCGCCCACATTGATTACCGGAAGGAAGTCGGCGAGCCCGTCGCGTTCAAGATCCTGTCCGAATCACCCCTTGAGTGCGCCGTCGAGGTCACCCTCAAGCTCAGCGCGACCAGCACGCTGAAGCAGGTGATCAGTCTCCGCGCCGAAAGCCCGCGCCTCGACTTCGCCTGCGACGTGGACTGGCAGGAGGACCAAAAGTTCCTCAAGGTCGAGTTCCCGCTGGACCTGCGGAGCGACTACGCCACCTACGAAATGCAGTTTGGCCACGTCCGCCGCCCCACGCACTTCAACACTTCGTGGGACTACGCGCGCTTCGAAGTCTGCGGCCACCGCTGGGCGGACCTCTCCGAACCCACCTGGGGCGTCGCGCTCCTCAACGACTCCAAATACGGCTACTCCTGCCACGGCAACGTCATGCGCCTGTCCCTCCTGCGCGCCCCGCGCTGGCCGGACCCCGTTTGTGACAAGGGCAAACACAGCTTCCGCTACGCGCTCTTCCCGCACGCGGGCGCGCCGCAGACCTCCGGCGTCATCGCCGAGGCTGCCGCGTTCAACCAGCCCCTGCTCGTCACCCGCACGGACGCCCTCGAAGCCGTCGAGTCCTTCTTCTCAATCGAGAACCACGCCATCGTGATCGACACCGTCAAGAAGGCCGAAGACTCAGACGCCCTCATCGTCCGCCTCTACGAGTCCACGGGCTCCCGCCAGCGCGGCGTGCTCAAGACCACCCTGCCCTACATGCGCGCTGAGCGCACGAACCTGCTCGAGGACGAGGGCAAGGCGGTGAAGATCGACAAGGGCGGCATACCGGTCGACCTGAAGCCGTTCGAGCTGCTCACGATCAAGCTGCTGCGGAAGTAGTTGTTTTCCGGATACACAGGGCGCAATCCACACGGGTTGCGCCCTTTTTGTTTTCCCGCGCAAGCGGCCTGAACGGGCCCTACCGGTGCATCAGGCTCTGCGAGAGCTGGAGGATGGACAGCACGATGCCTGCGGCCAGCACGCCCACCAGCGTGAACGCGAAGATCAGTGCGCCCGTCGAAAGCAGCACGGTCATCCGCTTCAACTGGTCCTCCATCTCCTTCGAGTGCGTCCGGTGGATCTCCTGGAAACTCCGCACCAGGTTGCCCGTATTCTCGCCCACCGACAGGATATCGAGGTCCGTGTCAGGCAGAACGCGGTTCCGGCGGAACGCCACCGCGAAGGACGCACCATCGTTCACGAGGATGCGGGCACTCTGGAACCGCGCCTGAAGGACCACGTTGCGGATCGCGCGCTCGCTCAGCCGCATCGTCTCCGTCGTGTTCACGCCGCTCCCCAGCAGTGTCGCGTGCAGGTTGGCCACGCGGCAGATGTCAGCGTTTGAAAAGATGCCCCCGAGCAGCGGCAACCGCAGCAGCCAGCCATCGCTCCGCAAACGCCCGTTTGGCGTCTTGCGCCACTGAAAAAACACAATCACCGCCACGATCAGCCCGAGGATCAAAAACGGTCCCTGCTTGAACGCCACCTCGGAAAGCCCGATCAGCAACTGGGCCGGCAGCGACATTTTGCCGCCCATGCTCTTCATCATCTCCTGAATGCGCGGCAGCAGGAAGAACAGGAAGATGCCGATCACACCAAAGGCCATCAGCACGAGGAAAATCGGGTAGCTCAGACCACCGACAATCTTCCTGCGCAGGTCCGCCCGCTGCTCCAGGTGCGTGATGACGTTCCCCAAAATTGGCACCAGATTGCCCGTGGACTCGCCCGCCTCGATCAGGTGGATCAGCGCCGGGTCGAAAATCTTCGGGTATTGCCGCATCGCGGCCGCCAGCGTATGCCCCTCCGTGAGGTCACGCCAGACGCTGTGCGCGAGCTCCTGCAAACGCGGGTCCGACACGCGCTGGTTCAGAATCTTGATCGAGTCGCCCAGCGCGAGGCCCGAGCTGTGCAGCTGGTGGACCTTCCGCAGGAACCCGAGCGCCAGCTTTTCTCCGTCCGACTTGAATCGGAAGCGCGAGCCCTCACCCGACGCACGCTGCGCCGCCGCCCCGTACGCGGGCCGCTTGCCCCGCACAGGCTCAGGCTTCGGCGCACGCTTCACGTCCAGCGCCCCGGCCTGTGCCACCGCCACGCCGCCCTCATCCTTTTCCCCGCTCACGCCACGGGCCTTGATCTCCACCGGTTGCAGGCCCGTCGCCCGCAGCTTGTTGATCACCTGCTTGCGGTCTGCGGCGTCAAGCGTGCCCGACACCGGCTTGCCGGTGCGGTCAATGGCGCGATAGGCGAAAGTCGGCATGCGGTCAGATTACTCGTATTCCTCGGCCGTTGCGGAGTAGCGCATGATCTCGGCCAGCGCCGTGAGGCCGCGCTTCACCTGCTCCCAGCCGCTCGCCTGCAACGTCCGCATCCCCTTGGACAACGCGCGCTGCCGGATGTCGCGGGCCGAAGCCTTCTGAATGATGAGGTCGTGGATGTCCTCGGTGACGGGCAGGATCTCAAAAATGCCCACGCGGCCGCGGAAACCCAACCGCCGGCACGAGTCACACCCCGCGGGCTCCTTCAGCAGGTGGCCATTGGAAACTTCAGAGGGATCCAGCCCGAGCGCCACCAGACACGACCCGAGGTACACGACATCCGGGTCCGCCGGCCGCGCGCACACCGGGCACAGGCGGCGTACCAGGCGCTGGGCGATGATCATTTCCACGGACGAGGCGATGAGGAACGGCTCAATGTCCATGTCGATCAACCGCGAGATCGCGCCGGGAGCGTCGTTCGTGTGCAACGTACTCAGCACGAGGTGGCCCGTCAGCGAGGCGCGGATCGCAATTTCCGCCGTCTCGCGGTCGCGGATCTCACCCACCATGATGACGTCCGGGTCCTGGCGCAGCACATGGCGCAGCGCGTTGGCGAAAGTCAGCCCGATCTCCGCGTGCACCTGCGTCTGGTTCACCCCGGGCACCTCGTATTCCACCGGGTCCTCTACCGTGATGATGCGGCGCTGCGGTGTGCGGATGCGGCGGATGAAGGACGTAAGGGAAGTGGACTTGCCCGAGCCCGTGGGCCCGGTCACGAGGATGATACCGTGGGGCCGCTTCAGCGCCGGCGTGATCACGCGCACATCGTCCGGCATGAAACCGAGCTCCTCAATCGTGATGGGCTGGGTGCGCTGACTCAAAAGGCGCAAGCTCACGCTCTCGCCGTAGAGCGTCGGGAGCGTCGAGATACGGATATCAATTTCCTCTTCGCCCCCGCTGAACGTGATGCGGCCGTCCTGAGGCCGGCGGCGCTCTGAAATGTTCAGGCGCGCCATGATCTTGATGCGCGAGATGATGGCGCTCTGGAAGTTCACCAGGTTGTCCGGCACGCGCACGGGCACGAGTTCGCCGTCGATGCGGTAGCGGATGTGCAGGCTGTCCTTCCCCGGCTCAAAGTGGATGTCCGTCGCGCGGTCGGTGATCGCCTTGGCGATGATCTCGTTCACGAACCGGATGATCGCGGCATTTTCGTCCTCGCTCTGTTCCGCGTCCGCCTCGTCCGCCAGCCCCCCCATATCGCCCTCACCGAGGCTGCCGGAACCGACACCAAAGCTCTGGTTGATCGTGTTCGCGATCAGCATGCTCGGCCCAAGCATCCAGCGCGGACGCCTTCCGCAGATCGCATACACCCACTGGTCCATCACCGGGTCCGGCGGCCACACCGTCACCAGCGCAACCTCACCGGGGCGCGCCGAGTCGTGTTCCACCGGCACGCATTGATACTCGTGGATCAGCTTAAGGGGGATCACCTTCGCGGGCTCCGCCACAAGCTTGAAGTCCCGCACCACCGGCAACCCGCATGTCTGCGCTAGCCGGTTCAGAAGATCATCCGGGGACCCGCGCTTCAGCTCCGCAAGCATCTGGATACGGTCCTGCCGCGGCGCGGCGAGAATCGCGGCCTGATGCTCGGCCTCCAGGCCGAGGAAGACGGTGTCGAATGGAGCTGAAGTGGCTGGCACTGCGGGTATCCTGTCGTTCGGCAACTTTTGGCGGCCTTACTGCCCTTGCGGCCTTATCGTGCGGCGGCGCGGTGGCACCGGCATGTTCGGCGACGGGGTCGGGTTCTGCGGCCCGCCCTGCCCAACCGCCGGCATGATCGGGTCCACCGCCGGCTGGGGAGACTGCACCGGCGACGGCGCGGACGGCACCGGCGCGGACGGCGGCGGCGTGTAAACCTGCGCCTGCATGACGGGCTGCACCGCCGCGATCGGGAGCGAAATGTTTGAGGGCTCCTTCATCTTGAGCTCAAACACGTTTTCCCCCGACGAAAGCACAAGCGTCCGGTCCTCCTCGCGATACTCTTTGACCGTATAAGAACCCGTAGGTTCATTCAGGCGCACCCAATTGCCCTTCTGCGTTCGCGTGTCGAAAAGACTGAACAGCCACCCCTCCTCCTCCTTGTACATACCGCGGAACTCCAGCGTCGGGGGCGGGGTTTTCGGCACCTGGGAGCTCGGCTTGTCAGGCACCCGGAAGCCCTCCGGTATGAAAGGGGAGTTTGTTACGAGCGAACTTGTGCGAGCCGCAGGAGCCGGCGCGGGCGCGGCTGCTGCAGGGGCGGCCGGTTTTTCAGAAGCACCCGCGACCTTGGCTGCGGCACCAGCCGGAGCCGGCGTGGCCTTGTCCGTAGGCGGCCCAGCCTTTGAGGGAGCCCCTCCCGCCGCGGGACCCGGCGGCGACGGCGCTTGTGCGCCACCCTTCTCAGCCGCGATGCCCACCAGCGACACGCAAAGCCCCGCAACGACCAGCGCGCCCAGCGCGAGGCCGCGGGCCGGGCGGCCCTTAAGCATGCGGAAACGTTGCTTGTGAACGCTCATCGACGGGGACCCGTGGCCGGCGGGGCCTTGGGCTTCGGCTTTTCCTCTTCCTTCCGGTTTGCGAACCGGCCGTCCTCAAAGAAGTCCTTTACCTCCGTGCCGACCGGCGAATTGTTCAGGCGCTGCTGCGTGATGAAGTCGGCCTCCGTAGTGCCATTGATGATACGCGGACGAATGAAGATAATCAGCTCGCGCCGGTTTTCCTCTTTCGTCTTCGGCTTGAAGATTTCCCCCACGATCGGGATATACCCGAGCAGGAACACCTTGCCCTTGTTGTCGCGCGTATCCACCTGCTGCAACCCCGCCAGCACGACCACCTCGCCATCCGATACCGAGACAAACGACTGGGCCTGCCGCTTGCCGATCAGCGGCTGCGGCGTCCCGTTGACGAGCGTGTTGTTGAAGACGTTCTCCACGGTCTGATCGACCTTCAACTGGATGACGCCATTCGCGCCGATCAGCGGCTTCACCTTCAAAATGATACCGATGTCGCGGTACTGCACGTTCGACGTGATGGGCTGCGTCGTTGAGGTCGTGCCGCTCGTCGGCACATACGACGTTGCCTGCGTGATGATCGGCTGGGACTGCGACACGTTGATCGTCGCCTCCTGGTTATGCGTCGTCACAATCGTCGGGGACGACAACACGCGCACGTTGTTGTCCTGCTGCGCCGTCCGGAACACCGCCCCGAGCGACAGGTTCTGCACGGACCCCGCAAACTCGAACGCCGGCTTGTCTCCCCCCGGCACCACGCCCGAGCTCGTTGACATGCCGTAGTCGTGCGCCGCGCCTGGGCCTGCAGCACCGCCCATCGTCTGGTTGTTGTAGTTGATGCCGAAATTGCTCAAACCGCTGACCTGCCCATTGCTCAGGCTCACCTCGACGATTACGACCTCCACCTGCACCTGTGCCAGCAAGACGTCGATCTTCTTGATCAGCCCACCCAACTGCCGCAGGTCCGAAGACGTCCCGTACGAAACGATCGCGTTGCTGCGCTCGTCCGCCACGATCGTCACATACGGGCTGAATTGCACGGCCGCCGGGGCAATGCCCTCCGGCCCGCTCGGGACATTTGCGTGCGCCTGCTGGGGCGCCCCCGCCTCCGTGCCCGGAATCCTCCCGGCCTCGTTCGTCGTGGTTCCGGCGGGGTTTACCGTGGTGGCCTGGTTTTCCGGCGGAATATTGCCCGTCTTTGGCGCGTTCTTATCCTGCGTCTTTTGCTGGCCCGAAATGATTTCCTTTAGCACCGCCGCCACATCTTTGGCCGTGGCGTGACGCAGGAAGAAGACTTCACTCGAGGTCAACGGGTCCACGTCGATGTCCAGGCTTTCCACAAGCTTGCGGATGACCTGCACGTTGCTCGGGTGCGTGAGGACAAGGATCTGGTTCGTCCGGTCGTCTCCCTCAAAGGTCGTGTTGCCCTGAAGGTAGCGTTTCAGGCTGCCTTGCTGCAGGCGCTGCAGCCGCTGCAAAAGGTCCGACGCCTTTGTGTGGCGCAGTTGCAGGAACAGGATCTGATCCTTGAAATCGGGCGGTGTATCGATACGCGACAGCAGCGCTTCCACGCGCTGGAGGTTCACCAGCGTGTCCGTGATCAGCACCGCATTCGTCTTTTCAAACGGCACGATCTGCATCCCCGGACTCAGGAACGGCTGGATGAGCGGCAGCGCCTCCGGCGCGCTCAGGAACTCCAGCCGGTATAGTTTCGCGTACACCTTTTGGCTCGCGGGCCGGCTCGACGCCGGGTCCTGCAGGATCTGCGGGGCCTGCGTGCCTACCCCGGCGATGGGCACAGCCTTCACGAAGTTCCCACCGAGCGGCGTCACTGCCACACCGTTCAGGCTCAGCAAGCTTTCCAGCGCGAGAATCGCCTCCTCACGGCTGATCTGCCCCCTCGAGTTGAAGTTTATCTTCGTCGCCGGCAGCGTCTGCTGCTGCAAAACCACCTTCCCTGTCAGTTGCTCCAGGAGCGCCAGGACCTGATACGCGTTTTCATCCACCAGCACGATCGGCCCCACGCGGTCTTGCATCGAAAACGCCGGGTTGCCCAACGTTGACGGGGACTGCCCCTGCGGCATACCGCCCTGAGGCTGGCCGCTTCCGGGTGTCGCAGCGGCCGTTGAACCCGTCTTCGGCGCAACCGGCTTCGGCTGTGGCGTCTGAAGCTGAGGAGGCACCGGCGCCGCTGCCGGCGCAGGATCAGGTGGCGCTACGGGAGGCCCCGCCACGACAGGCTGTGCCGCGGCAGGTGGCGTCGGGACGGGCGTTGCCATGGCACGAGGCGCCGTCCGGGGTGGCACAGCCGGAACGGCAGGCGGCGGTGGCGTGACCACGCCGGGCTCCGGCGGCATAGGCGGCATCGCCTCCTCGGTCGTCTCGGGCTGGGCAAGGGCCAAGGCCCCACACGAAAGCACAAGGAGCAACGTCCAAAGGCTTCGGGAACGGAGGGCTTTGATGGAGCGGGCGAACATTCGTGTCCGAAAACGGGGGTTATAAAGGAGAACCGAAGCCGCCCGGCGTTTCCGCCAGCGTGGGCAAAAACGCAGAAGCTGCGATCGGTCAAATTCTTAGCGTTGGGTAATCTTCAGTTCGAGCGAATTTATCACGAAATGGGCGTCCAACTGCGTCGGGTTCGTCTTGTCCGAGGTCACCTTCACGCTCTCGATTGAAAGGTACGGGCTCTCGGCGTGAACCTTCGCGTCAAAGTCCAAAAGCTGCGCCATCGTTGCGCGGCGCAGGCGCACAACCAGCGAGTGCAGGTTGAAAATTTCGCCCGACTGCGTGCGCGGGGACGACAGCTCGAAATTCACACCCGCCTCGCGTGCATAGCCCTCGATCCGGCTCACCATTTCCGGCCCCGTCAACGTGCGGCGCGAGCTCAGCCGCGTCACCACCTCCCGGAGCCCATCCTCAATGCGGGCCTGGTTATCCAACCAGATCTGCTGGCTGCGCAACTGCTCCCGAACCAGCTTGTATTCCTGGTTCACCGACCGGAACTGCCGGCTCAACATCGTCACCCAGATAGCCAACACCACCCAGATGAATGCGACCAGGAGGGCCTTCTCCCGCACGGAGAGCCGGTTGAAAAACAGGCGTGCGCGTCGTTGGAGGTTTCTCATCGCTTGGCCCCTCCCTGGCTGGCGGCGGCGTCTCCCCCCCCATACGCGGTAAGCGCACCCGTCTTGGGCAACGGCTTGAAGCGCACATTCAGGTTGAAGTTCACGCCACGGCTCCGCGACAGGATTTCCGGCACGTCCACGCTCTGCAGCGCACCGGAGGCCTCCAGCGCCCGCGTATACGCGTTCACCTGGTCCGCATTTGTCGCCGTTCCCTGAATCGCCAGCTCATTGTACTTTCCCGTGGATACGCTCAGGAAGGTGACCTCACGGGGCCGGTAGTTGTTCAAAATCTCAAGCATCAGGAACGCCTGAAGCTCCTGCTCCGAAAACTGCCGGATCTTCGTCAGCAGGTATTCCTCTTTCTCAATGCGCGAGACGGGCGGGGCCTGACGCGCGAATTTCCGCTTCGCTGCATTCCGCAGGAGCGCCAATGATCCCACGGTAAGCTGGAGCAACACCAGCACCACCGTCGTGACGGCCGCGGCCTTCGCCGCCGTCCACAGGCGCTTCGACGCCCGGCGCACGCGGATCTCGCGCTGGCGCAACGCGCTGTCCCGCAAGTCCGCAAGCCACAGCTCGTCCGGCCTCAGCGGGCACGGCAGCTTGAGGACTTCCGGGGCGGCGTCCGCGCTCTCGTAACGCTCGAGTTCAAAGACGACCGTCTCATCTGGCAGGATATCCCCGCCCTTGAGCACATGCAGCGGAAGCCCCGTCAGGTTCGGCGCATGCGCGCGGGCGCCCAGGCTCGCCATCCCTGCAAACGCCGCAGCCAACGTGCCTTCGGGCAAGTCCGTGCTGTGCACTTCAATCGGCAGCGCATGGTCGGACGTCCAGCGCAGGAGCGTCAGGCAGTCCTTATACAAAAGCGCCTGCCAGCCGGGTGTCGGTAAACCCAGCAAAGACACAAAGGACGGCAACACGTAGAACGCCCGCTCCAGATCGCCCTCCACCGTCGCACTGAGCCTGTCCCGCGCCGCCGCGTAGATCAGCACGCCTTGACCTTCGGCCTCCTGTACGGAACCAAAGGCCAGGTGCTCCAGCGGCAGCGGCGACAGCCCTTCCAGAGAAAACTCGATGAACCCCGGAATTTCCTGCGGGCGAATGCCGTCGGGCAACGTCGTCCGGTTACAGAAAAAGCAATACCCCGGCACGAGCTGCAGCGGGATTTCCTGAACCTCCTCCTGCTGCGCCGCTTTGGGCAACGAAAGCCCCTTCAGGCGTGACCGCACGAACTCGACGGCTCGCCCAACGCCACGGCGCAAACGCGCCAACTGCCGGATCTTCTTCAAGCGGCTAATAAGGTAGGGGGAAAGGGGCTTTTTGCGGAAACGCCCGGGCCCACGGGCCCCGATGCCTCCGCATCGTCCTGCCATAACGCGCAGAACCGGGTAGCCCGGATGCCCGGACTTCCACAGCACGCGAACCTACAAGTCTTTCCGGTTTTCAACAAGGCTGATTATTTCAAACGGATAGCTGCCCGCCGCCCCCGAATTCGATCCCGAACCCTCCTGCGTGGAACCCTGATTCGGCACCCCGGGTTGCACCGGGGTTCCTCCCCCGCGCATCGCGGGCCCGCCCGTCACGCCCGCCGTCGTCGGCGGTGCCACAAGCGACTTCCCCCCCGATTGCACCCCGGCAAGCAACGCCTGCCCCAGCGGTCCGGGCCCCCCTTGCTGCTTTTGCCCCTGCTGCTGTTGCCCACTCGGCTGCGCCGGCTGCTGCGCCACGTTCGAAAAGCCCGTCCCACCCGACCCTTGCGCCCCCGAACCCGACGCCCCCACGAGCGTCGTCACCGTGAACCGTGCGTCCCCGCGGCTCGCCGTAACGATAAGCCGGAGCGTTTTTGCCTGGGACGCCGGCTGCGCGCCCGTGCCCTGCCCGGCTCCCGGCACCGCAAAGTCCCCCGGGTTTTTCACGACCCCATCGTCAGGCGTCCCCCGCACACCGTCCGGCCCCGCCAGCGCCCGCTCAATCTCTACCTGCGAGAGCCCCAGTTGCCGTGCAACGACAGCCAGCACAGCCGGCGGCGCGGTATTGAGGTTCACCGAACCGGTATCCTCCAGCGTAACCGCCTCGGCAAAGCGCCGGTACAGCTCGTTCGGTTGTTCCTTCTCGTCAAAAAACAGTCTGTCGAACCCACGGATGTAACGCAGCTCGTCCAGGCTTTGCAGCGGCCGGTTCGGCGGCTCATACGCGTTTCCGCGACCCTCATAAAACGTCGCTTCGGCACCGTTGAGGTGCGCCATGTCGTCCTCGTCCGTCCAGTCCATTAGGCTGTCGGTGAGCATCTGGGCGTCGGGCAGATTCAGCCCCAGTTCCTCAAACAGGATGCCCAGCATCAGCGGGTCGATTTTCCGCAACGATATCCGTCCGGTCTCGTCGATCACCTCCGCCTTCACTTCCACCCCCGGTGGCAATTCCAGCGTCACGTGCGAAAGCGGCTCTGCCCAGCCTTGGGACGGCCCATAGAGCCCTCCGTCGAGTTGCCGGTACTCGTTCAGGACCGCCAGCGTCGCCTCCAGCCCCGAGTACGCCGCGCACTTCAACTCCTCCCTCCCGTACTGCACGCCCCGGTACTGCAGCTCCAAAAGCGCAAGCTGCACGAAAAACGTCACCACAAGCGACATCACCGCCACCAGACCCAGCACGACCGCAAGCACCGCGCCGCCCCGGCCACGGCTCCGCAAGCCACCGGCTGCCCGTTGATTTGGCGTTCTCATCAGTATACGAGCCCTCCCCCGCTGTTCGATGCCCGAGGCGGCAGCAGCACCGCCGTCGTCTCTGTCCGCCCGTCTATGGAGAACGTAAGCTTCATCATGTCCGGGAGCTTCTGCTGTCCATCTTTGGACTCCTCAGGCTTCGCGGTTTCAGACCACGTTTTTGCCTCCGAATCGTAGAACAGGTAGGAGACCGCGGTCACGTGTGGCGAAATAAGTGTGCGCTGGAATTCGCGCTCCTCTTCCCGCCGCTGCCGGTCCGTCTGCCAAAGCAGCGACAGCCCTTCACCTTCCCTGAAAACCAGGTAACACGTCACCGCAGGCCGCGGCCCCTTTTCCCACACCAGGAGCGGGACGTCCTCCTCCAGACGAAACGATATGCTCGGGGGCTCAAGCGTGCTCACACCCGGCGGCCACCCCCACACCACCCCCTGTTTGCGCTGGCCCGACGTGCTTCCCGCGCCCCCGGTCGTGCCCGCAGTCGGCTGTTGCGGCTGAGGCTGTTGCGCCTGCGGACTGGGAACCTGCTGGGGCAACGCCGGCACTCCCATCCCTTCCTGCTGCTGCGCGACCATCCCGCTCCCCCCTTCGCTCGGCGTGCGTCCCACCGTGACCAGCCACTCCACAAACTGCGTCACGCCGGACACATGGTGGTCCGCGTCCGGGTCCGCCTCCGCCCGCATCCACAGGTGCGTCACCGAAAACAGGAACGCCGAAGCCGCTGTCAGCAACAGCACGCTCAAGCCGATCGACATGACCACCTCGATCAGTGTGAACGCGCGACGCCCCGGCACAGCCTGACCGCCGTGCCTCTGCGTCGTCCGCCGCTGTAGTCCCAGCTTCATCGCGTTGGCCAATCCTGCGGGTTTGGGCGCGCCTTCTGGATCGCTTCGCGCCGCTCCTGAATCAGGCGGTCCTTGTCCTGTGCCTCCATCCAGCCGGAACGCAGCACATACAGCGTCCGCGTCACCGTCAGCGGCGCCATCTTGTCCTTCTCCGGCAACTGCACCGTCAGTTTCAGCTTAATAAGATCTGACACCGGCCCGGGTTCGACCTCAGCCCGCCATTCCGCCGTGCCCGCCGTCGGCGTCTCAACCTGCCCGCCTTCCTCAAGCTTCGCCTTGTCCTTGATCGCCAGCACCTGCCGCCGCACAAACGCGACATCTTCTTCCCGCGCACGATCCCGCGCCACGGCCTCCAGGCTCAACAGCGCGTTCTGGCAGCATTGCGCGAGCACCCCCACCACGAGCGCAAAAAGCCCAAGCGACAGCACAACCTCAATGAGGCTGAACGCACGTCGCCCGCGCTGCTGGTAGGCTCGCATTGTTTGAAAATCCTAAGTTACCGGTCCGTTCTCCAGGCGCGCCGCGGAGAAAGGTTCCAGGGACACGCTCGTCTCCTCGTTTGCCGTGCGGATGCTCACCCGCAGCGGCGGCGCCACACCCGAAGGGTCAAACCGCACGCGCGGCAACGGGACCTCCGAGGCCTTGAACTCCGGCTTCCCTGCGAGGCCCGTTTCCGGAAGCACAGGGAGGAACTTCACCTCGAGCTTCGAGTCCTCCCCGCCCGCACGCCCCGTTTCCACCACGGCCAGTTCCTCCCCCGTCTCGGTGGAAACCAGAAACGCAGCGCGGGTTTTGTCAAAAGACAGGTAGGCCGCCTTGCGCGTCTTTGCGGCCTGCACGCGCGCCTCCCTTACCGCGCGCCGCAGCACATCCTCCACCGGCCTCTCCGAAACCGCATTGATAACAGCCGTAAAATTGACCGCCACGATCCCGCAGATCACCGCCACCAGGCACAACACGGCGATGACCTCCACGATCGTGAAGCCACGCGTGCCAACGCCTCGCCCCGGCGGCGACGTCCGGCTCCGCCGCGCCTCCCTTCCCGGGCGAATGCCTCGCACCCGCATGTTTACTGGCCCGGCGACTTTGCCCAGTTGCCGATGTCGTCCGGACCTTCCACACCGTCAGGCCCCAGCGACCACACGTCATACCCGCCGGTGTTCTTGACGCCGGGATAACGGTACTGGTACGGACGCCCCCACGGGTCCACGGGCTGCTTCGTCATGTAAGGCCCCTTCCAGCGGTCCGCCTTGCCCTGCGGCGCGACAAGCAGCGCCTGCAAGCCCTCTTCTGTCGTCGGGTACGTCCCCACGTTCATGCGGTAGGCCATCAGCGGCGACTGCACCGAGCCTTCCACAAAGGTCTTAGCCACCTCCTCGCGCCCACCTTCAAAAATGTTCCCCACGTTCACGACGACCAGACCCATAATGGCCGCAAGGAGGCCAATGACGGCGATGATTTCCATCAACGTGAAACCGGCGCGACGCAAACGCCGCGAACGAGAAATTCGGGAGGCAAACATGTCTATAGTTATAAGGCGATAGCACGCCCGTCTTCAACACCGTTTAGACAAACGCCCGTGGCTGCGCTGATCGCCGGTTTTGGTCTGCGGGCGGAGCACCAGGTGCCTAAGGAACCTGCCGCTCAAGACGGAACGGTTTCCCTGCTTTGTCCTTCTGAGGGCTTTCCGGGTTCCCATCCGTGGGCACTTCCACCCGTTCACGGGTGCCGTCAGGCCAAACCAGGAGCACAGACAACCGGCGCGCCCGCACAGGCTCCACCGTCACCTCCGGCGTCGCATCAGCAGGCCCCGCCCAGATAAGCCACGCCGTCGTCGTTGGCCCGCGGATCGTCGCCTCGTACGTCGCGGCCGTCGTCGGCTTCTTGCTGTTGAACCGCTCACTGTACCACCCCTGCGGCGACGGGCTCACCCGCCCCCGGTCGAGCTGAAGCTCCCAGTCAGGCCCGAGTATGGGTTTCAGGTTGAAGGAGTTTTCGGGAACGCTCTCGTCCGGTGACACCAGGCGGTCACCGGGATACAGCCGCACGCTCCGGTCCGGGTGGAAATGCCAGAGCGTCTGCAACCTCTGCGTGCCGAACGTCGTGAAATGGTCGATCACAAGCCAGAACCGCCCGCGCACATGCAGGACAGACCGCACCCAGGTTGCGTCCCCCCGCAATCCGAGCCAGTCCGGCGCAAACCGTGCCTTTGCCGAGAAAAACGCTCCTTCCGCCCCCCACCACGCCGTCACCGGCAGGGGCGCCTCCACGACTTCGGGCGCAGGCTGCGCGCCACGCCCGTCGAGCAGGCAAACGTTATGGGACCGCGGCCCCGCGAAATAGTCCCGCCACGGTCCCGGGCGGTAAATATACCGTCCCGCATCGACCAGGCACTCCCGGCCACCGAGTGTGAGTGACAAGTGCAGGCGGTCGTCGTGCTGGTGGTCAGTCCCGTACGGCCCCATCTCAAACCACGCCCACGATCCAGACGGGCCGCTTCCCTCCCTCATGACCGCCTGCCCCGCCCACGAGAAATACATCGCCGGCGCGGTCGGCACGGTGCTCACCGCGTTCCTGAGGGGCCTGCCACCAGGCCGCAGGCGCGACCATTCCTCCAGCAACGTCCGGTTCATCTCCAGGTCCGAATCGTTGGAGAGCGGCCCCGCGCCGTTCGGCTGCATCACCGCCGAAAAGAACGCCAGCATATCTTCGACCCGCGCCCGCACGGGCTCTGCACGCGCGTCATCTCCCATGATCTCCAGATACCGGAGGAAACTCGCCAGCGCCACCCGCTGGTAATGGTTCGAAAGCTCCTTGTGCGCGCCGTCCGGGTACACCTGGCTCTCGCTCTGCCGCCGGATCTCATCGCACGCGAAATCCAGCCACCCCGAAGATTCCCGAAACTCAGGCCACGCCCGCGCCAGCAGCGCCAGCCCCATCATCTCGCTCAACAGGTGGTTGCCGGAAAACGCATGTGTCGTGCGCAGGCACCGCCCATGGTCCGGTATGCTCGACAGCACGAGCAGCCGCGTCTCAGGCAGCAGCTTCCGCCGCGCCACGAAGATCGCCTCCACGAGCGGCCGCTCTATGCGGCGCGCCGCTTCCAGCGCACGCCAGGCCGCGGACCAACTGTACCACGATGGCCTCGGGTTCGAGATCACCCAGTCCTGCAAATACGCGTCCGCTGCCCGCAGGTACCGGATATCCCCCACGCGCTCGGACTCCTGCAACAGCGCCGAAACGAAGGAGAGCCGGTTCAGGAACCACGCCCACTCCGGGTCCTTGCGCGGGCCCCGTGCGTCCCAATCCAATTTCCCGTCCGCCTTCCGCGGCTGCCGCCCTTCGACGCCCTGAAGCACAAACTTGTCCTCCAGCGCCAGCGCCGAAACCTTGGCCGGATCCCCCTCCGGCTGTGCGCGCAGCGCCGGGTCCAGCGGACGCTCCGCATAATACTTCAAAAGTTCCCGGCAAGCCGCCTGCCGCTCCCCTTTCTCCACCGCAACCTTCACCGCCTCGAGTCCCGGATGCGACAGATCAAGCGCCTCAAAAAGCGCATCAAGCCGCGCCGCGTGACGCGCCACAAACTCAGGCGAAGGCTCGTCCGATTCCAAAACGACCAGCAGGGGCGGTCGCTGTTGACCACCTTTTCTCGGCGCCAGCTGCTTCGCCGCCTCAGCCGAGCCCATGCCCAGCGACACCGCCAGCACGAGCACCAAGGCCCGGCCCCAGCCACGACAGCGCGCCGGACGCGCGTTACGCTGTACAATCGCCCGCACCGCTATCTTCCCGCCTGCCCCACGTCAAGATGCCGGGCCACAAAGCGACCAACCGGTCGGCTAAGCGCCCAAAGCAACAGCCCCGGAACGCAACCGGCCAGCAACGAAAGATCGCGCACCCAAGTCGTCGGCTCGCCCTGCGTGATGAGGTGACACACGCTCGCCGCGAACGCGGACAAGAAGAAGGTCACAAGAAGCACAGCAACCAGCCGGACGACGAGCGCAGCCCATACTTCGGTCTTGTTCATTCGGGCCCAATTCAAACGGCACGACTCCCACCTCACAAGCTTCGCCTGCACCTTAGGGAATAACCCACGGACCTTCCGCAGTCCACAGACTCGCTATAACCAGCTCGCCCATTTACCCCTGCCCGTTTTCCAGCCCCCGCGCCACCAGCCTCCCGAGCGGACGTGCCAACACCCACACCGACACCCCGACAACAGCCTCAGCAACGCCCGGCAAGAACTGCTTCCCAAACTCGACCCAATACGTCGGCTCAAACCCCTGCAAGCCATTGGCCAAAAAGACCGCTTCCCTCGACAGGACGAAGAACAGGAGCAACACCGCAACCACCCTCACGCCAAGCACCGCGGTGGATTCGATTCGAGTCATAAGCGTAAACCAAACACACCCACCACCCCGCGACAAGCCTTCGTCTAACGCCTCACCCACCGCGCCGCGTCGATCACCGTTAGGCCGGCCTCGTAATTGAACGTGTGGGCCGCGATGATACCAGGTTCCCAGTCCGGCGTAAGGGCCGCCACTTCGGCCTCGCGGTATTCCTCCGGAGACAACCGCAGGATCTGCTGAAAGCGCACCGCGTAGCCGTAGCGCCGCGAGCAATCCTGCGCCGGCCGGTACAAGCGGTCCCTGTACCGGAACACCCGCCCCGCGGGCCGCGCACGGCGCACGTCCGACACGATCGGGTTAAGCGCGTGCGGCTTCCACCGGCCCTCAACCGGGTTATCCGAGTAAAACGCGTAAAGCTCGTCCCACGTCGACGCCCCCGGGTGTGCCGCGATGTTTGCGAACAGCCACCACCGGCCCTCGTGCTGGAACAACGTTGAATCCAGGAATGGCGCCTTACGCAGCGGCACCTTCCAAAGCTCCCACTTCCACGGCCACTCCTGGCACCGGTATATCTCCACCGTCCCCCGCTGGCTCGATTCCGGAATCAGGTAATCGACGCCCTCATGCTGAAAAACGAACGGATACGACAGGTGGTACTCCCGCTCAATAACCGTCCGCGGGGCCGACACCCGCCCGTCACGGTCAATCAGGCACGCGGCGATACGCCCCGGTTTGCCCGCTACCTGCTCCTCAAAGAAAACCGCGTATTCACCATTCCGATACACCGGAAACGGGTCCGCCCAGGAAATCGACCGGTCCGGCGGCAGGAGCGGTTTGAAAAGTGCCGGCGCGGTCGCGACATCCGGCCCCAGCGCCATGAGCATGTACCACTGCTTCCGCCGGAACGCATCGCGCACGCCCTCGCCCAGAAGCCGCCCAAGGTGCGCCCCAAGCTGCCCGGCCTGCCGCCACGTGCCCGGTTCCTTCCTCGCCGGTGCGCAGTCGAACGCCAGCGCGGCGTCCCGCGCCCGCACGGCAAAATAAAAGTCCTCGGGCCCCTTCTTGGCGAGCTGCTCCAGGTGCCGCGGTATCAGGTGCAGCGACTTCCAGAGCACACGCGCCCGCGTCACCGTCACGGACGCCGGGTGGCACGCCGTCACGCTCCGCGCCAGCATGCGCCCCTCATCAAACACACCCCTCTGTATCCAGAGCACGGATACGCATACGGGCTCACCCGCGGGCACTTCCCGCAGGCCCGCCTCGTCCGGCAGCCACTCACCCCGGGCGCCACAACGCAGCGTCCACACGCCCTCGCTCGCCGTCGCAAGCAAAAGCTCGTCAGGCGGCGGAAAATCCAGCCGCACCCAGACCGCCACCTCCAGGCGCTCGAGCCGCTCCCGCACCTCGCGCGGAACCTGCCCCCGCGGCCTGCGTGGAACCGGCGTGTAGGCGATCACCGGAACCCCGCCCGGCAGCGTCGGGAGCTCCTCCGCCGCCATCGGGTCCGGCTTCACAAAAACCACCCGGGACTCCGCTTTTGCCCAAAGCGCAAGCAGCTTGGGCGGCGGTCTCCGCGCAAAACGGGGCCGTGGGACAACCCCGCCCTGTTCGTTTACCGGCGCAAAAGGCGGCACCGTGCCCTGTGCTGGAACCCGCGCAAAAGGCTTTGCCGCCACATCCTTTGCCGGGGCAGGCACCATAGCCTCGCCCTCGACCTCAGGCGTTGGTTTCGCGCCCACGCCTTCCTCCGGCACGACCAACGCAACCACTTCAACGTGGCGCGAGCCCGAAATGCACTCCACAAGCCGCCGCTGCCATGCCGGCAGCTTCTGCACTCCCGGCAGCAGCAAGCCCACGCGCAGGCGCGGTGGCTCCGGTGCCAGCGGCTGGCCCTCCGGCGCACCCGGTTCGGCTTCTGGCAGTTGTTCTGGTTCGTCAGCCATCCGTGCTTCCGGGAAAATTTTCCACCGTCTGCGCTAGACCAGATGCGGTTGATACAAATCGTGAATCCGCAGGAGCCCCAGGCAGCGCTTGCCCGTCTCAGTGTCCACCACCGGCAAGACGGAAATCTGCGACGGCCTGTCCTCCATCAGCTTCGCCGCCTCTCCCAGAGAGGCCGTGGGCGTCGTGCGGATCGGGTTCGCCTTCATAACCTCGCAAGCTTTCAGCCCCCGGATGTCATCGTGCACCTGAAGGATGCGCCGGATGTCGCCATCCGTGATGATGCCGGCCAGATTGCGCGCGCCGTCCACCACACACGCCGCCCCCAGCGGGAACTTCGTCATCGCGATCAGCACCTCACGCAGCGGCGTCTCCGGCGCCACCAGCGCCACGCGCTCCGTCTGGTGCATGACCTCCGCGACCGTCAGCAGGAGGTTCCGCCCAAGCTGCCCGGCAGGGTGGAACCGTGCGAAATCTTTCTCACTGAAACGCCGCAGCTTCATGAGCACGACGGCCAGCGCGTCGCCCAACGCCAGGCTCAGGGTTGCGCTGCTAGTCGGGACGATGCCCAGCATGTCGGCCTCCCGGTCCACGCCGATATCCAGCACAATGTCCGACTGGCGCCCGATTGGCGAATCCGCCCGGCCCACCACGGCAATGCGCGGGCTCTTCAACTGGATGAGCAGCGGCACCAGCCGCACAAGCTCCGCCGTGCTCCCGCTCTTGCTGATCAGGATTGTCGGGTCTCCCGGGTGGTAGATGCCGAGGTCCCCGTGAAAGGCTTCGGAGGCATGCAGGAACACCGCGGGCGTCCCTGTGCTGCAAAGTGTGGCCGCGATCTTCTGGCCCACGAGCCCCGACTTCCCCACCCCCGTGACGACCACCTTCCCCTTCGTCTCAAAAATCAGCTTTGCCGCCCGCACCACGGCGCTTTCCGCGCGGCCCACCGCGGCCTGGAGCACACGCGCTTCCTCGACCAGCACGTGCCGTGCGGTCGCGATCAGCTCGTCGTTCTCGGGAAGCTCGCTCATCCGGTTTCTATTCTTCGCCGTTTTCACCATGCTGGCGCTGCAACCCGGCATAGTAGCCCACCGCCGGGTCGTCGAACACTGTGCTCAGGAACGCGAAATATGCACTCGTGGCCGAAGCCTTGTCCTTGAGCAATTCCAGCTCCGCATCCAAAAGCTCCTCATGTGCCTTGTCCACGCTCGTCTGGTCCACCTGCCCGCGCGAAAACCGCCGCTGTGCCGCATTCAGGTTTTCCCGCAGCACCGCGCACAGCGACTGCCGCAGCTTGATCGCGCGCAGTGAAATATCGAGCTGGTCCAGATACGCGCTCGCGTCGTTGAACAGGCGGTCCCGCGCGATCTTCAGCTCCGTGTCCACGAGCCGCCGCCGCACCAGCAGCGCACGCTCGGTTTCGCGGCTCTCATTGCGGTCAAACAGCTTCCAGTTGCCCGTCAGACCGGCGAAAAAGATGGTCTGGAGTTCCACCGCGCGCGTGGAGTCGTTGATGTACGGCCCCTGCGTCACGCCCGCGCCCAGGTTGAACGTCGGCTTGCTCTTCGCGTCGTTGATCACCATCTGGTGCGAAATCGCCTTTTGCTGCTCGTCGGCCAACTTCGTAGGCGGGCTTTCCTTGAAGCCCGTGCGCGTGAACTTTTCACGCATTTCGCGCAAACGGTCCTGATCGACCTCCGGCACCACGATGTCCTTCGGCAGGTCCGCCAACTGCAAGTCCAGATATCCGGAACGGCTCTTGAAGTCGTTGAACCGCTTTTCCAGCGCGTTCGTGAAATACTCGCGCTTCAGCTCCAGCGACTCCAGCGCAAGCTTTCCGCCTTCCTGCTCGCCCGCGAGCACCTCACCCTGTTTCGCCCGCGCCCCGAGCTTGTCTGCCCGCCGCTTCGCGAATTCGGCCTTCTTGGCAAGGTTCACGCCCTCCACGGAGCTGATGATCAGCGAAAAATAATCCGTGCGCAACTGGCTCGCCAGTTCCGCATAAACGAGCACCGCCTGACGCTTTGCGACGCGTTCCTGCGTGTAACCCAGCTTACGCAGCGCCTCGATCGCGCCCCAATGGTAGATCGGCTGCGTCGCCTCCACCGTAT
>CAZQIE010000022.1:0-2269 GCA_964593675.1 uncultured Opitutales bacterium | reverse complement strand
AGCGCGTCGCGTTGTTTGGCGCCACGGAATCGCGGATCTCGTGAAAGCCGCCGAACGTGTAGCGCGCGCTCAGTTCAGGCATGTATGACACCCAGCTGCGCAGGCGCGACGTGTCCCTCTCCGCTATCAGCAAATCCTGCTTCGCCATGATCGGCGCATTGCTCGCCGCGTGCCGCAAGATCCGGTCCAGCATGGGCAGCGCCGCCTGGGATGACGCTGCGCCACTCGCCGGCCCCGACATCTCGGCCTCCGCAGGCTTCCCAGTCTCCGCGGACTCCGCCGCAGGTTGCGGCGCAGGAACCGGCTTGTCCGCTTCCTCCGCGGACAGCGTTGAGCCGGCAAGCGGCAAAAGGACCGTTAACAAAAAAGGAGCGACGCGACGCATGTGGGTGATGAACCGCCGGATGACGACCTCTTAAACGGCGCCACCGGTCAACGGCTCGTTGATAGCCAACCCCGTGGCCTGCGCAACCTTTTTGCTCACGGCTACCCCCGATGCGCCCCGCCGGCACGCAGGTGGGAGCCGCCTGCGCAGTTACGCGAGTAACCAGACACCGTGCGCGTGATCCGGAGGCAGGAACGCGGCCTCCTGACACTCAAGTCCGCTCGGCACACCAACGACCCTATAGGGCAGATGATCGTTTTCGCGCCATTTATGCGCGTATTTCAGCCGAATTGCGCGTTTTTATCCATTAAAATAATCAGACCCTCGAGACCCCCTCTTCTACCCACCCTTCCCATGTCTGGCTGGACCTCCACAAAAGAGCTCGTCAAAGAAGAATTTACCCAAGCGATTGAAGAGGGGAAAGACCGGGCCGCCGTCGATGCCCTTCGCCCCGCCTGGGAAGCCGCCGGAGACAACGAGGACGCGCTCGAGGCCGTGCACGCCAGGCTGCTCGCCCTCCCTGTCCGTCACGACTTTCCGTACCGCGAACCCAGCGATCTTGCCGGCATCTGCGCCCTGCGCGCCCCAGGCCAGCGCCGTTGGCCCCTCAGCTTGGGCGATGCCGAACTCCTCGACAAACTCCACGGCGCCTGGCTTGGCCGCTGCGTGGGCTGCGCTCTCGGCAAGCCCCCGGAAGGCCTGATGGGCGAACATGCCGGCCTCTCGTCCTGGAAGCGCCAGAAGCGTTACCTCACCGCCATCTCGCCGGAAGAATGGCCCCTGCGCGATTACTTCCCGGCCCACTCTCCCGCCGAGGCGGAGACAGGCACGCTCATGCCCACGGAAGGCTCGTGCCGCGAAACCATCGCGTTCATGGAGTCCGACGACGACATCCGCTACACCGTCCTCGGGCAAAAAATCCTGCACAAGCACGGCTACGCGTTCCGCTCAACGGACGTCGTGGGCGAGTGGCTTGACCTCGGCTACCGTTTCTTCTGCACCGCCGAAACCCAGGCCTACCGCAACTTTGTCCTCCGCGGCGACGCCTTCCGCAACCCGCAGCTCCACCGCGACCTCGACACCACCGCCGACTGGCCTTGGTTCGTGCACCACCTCAACCCCTACCGCGAGTGGATCGGCGCACAGATCCGCGTCGACTCCTACGGTTACGCCGCCCCCGGAAACCCCGAACTCGCCGCGGAACTCGCCTGGCGCGACGCCCGCATCAGCCACGTTAAGAACGGCATCTATGGCGCCATGTTCTGCGCCGCCATGATCGCCGCTTCCTTCGCCACGGACGACCCCCGCGAGATCATCACCGCCGCACTCGCGGAAATCCCCGCCACGTCCCGCCTCCACGCCGAGCTCCGCGACATCATCGCGCTCTGCGAGGCCCATGGCTGCGACTACGCGCGCTACGAAGAGGTCTTTGAAGGGCTCTATGCCCGCCTCGGTCACTACAACCCCGTCCATACCAACCCGAACGCCGCGCTCTGCGTTGTGGCGCTCCTCCTGTCCAAAGGCGACTTCCACCGCGGCGTCACCCTCGCCGTCATGGCCGGGTGGGACACCGATTGCAACGGCGCGACCGTCGGCTCCATCGTTGGCGCCATAACCGGCGCCCGCCGCGTCCCCACGCACTGGAGCGCCCGCCTCAACGACACCTTGCGCTCCAGCGTCGTGGGCTACGATCCCATCCGCATCAGCGAGTGCGCGTGCCGCAGCCTCGCTATCATCCGCAAAGCCTGACCCGGATACCCTTTTCCCTGCACGGAAACACCGTGCCCAAAACTTGCTCACCCTGAGACCACCCCGAAGGTAAAAAGGCATACTAGGGCCAATCGACATATGGGTTACAGCCACAGGAGGGCGGAGGCGAGGTAG